>CAZCXZ010000123.1:500-9510 GCA_964502705.1 Uncultured Candidatus Berkiella sp.
GACGACAGCTTCTAGGGCCGCTAATTCTTCAGCAGCAATCCCCGCAGCAATTCCTGCAGCGGCCATCACCACTTCACCATCAAGCTCGATAAAGCCACTGATGATTTCGCCTAAACGAATTTGCTCAGCTAATGCTTTATCATATTCTCTTAATACATGGGCAACGTTAGGTGGATAAGCGGCTAATGCGCTTAATACTTGTCTTGTGCCAACTTCAATCCGCTTTGCGATTTCAATTTCGCCTTGGCGGGTAAGCAGTTCAACCGTACCCATTTCTCGCATGTACATGCGCACAGGATCGGTAGTACGACCAAATTCAGCATCGGGTGAAAACGCTAATGCTTCAGCGGCATCACGTGCTAAGTCATCTTCGTCTGCAATAGCATCAGTCAGTGTTAGTGCTTCTTCATCAGGAGCATCTTCATAAACGTCGATACCCATGTCATTAATCATGCTAATGATTTCTTCGACTTGTTCTGGGTCGACAATGTGATAGGGCAACATATCGCTGACTTCAGCGTAGGTTAAATAGCCCTTTTCTTTGCCTGCGGCAATTAGATCTTGCAGCTGCGTTGCTGCTTGTTGCTCTTGGTCAACATAACTCATAATAGAAGCTCACCTTAGAACGCAAGGTTGATAACTTTACAGATACATTTTGGTTACCGCGAAGGTAACCGCCAATTCTATCCATAATCCCCTCGTTAAGCTAGATCAATTTTGTTAGTAAGCATTCTATTTACTTTAAAGCGGTTAACTACTCGTAATAATGCTGAGTATTTCACGCCTTCTTACATAATTAGATTGAAAACTAATCAATTGATTCCCGAAATTGTAAAATTTCTTTTAATTGTTGTTTTTCTTGATCTGTTAGACCAATCTCTTTCGCTTTTTGCAGCAATTTTTCTGTGATTTCCTGCTGACCTATCGCTAACAGCCGATGAACGGCACCGTTAAGTTCCGCTGTCAAACCATCTTCGGGAATAAGGGCAACTTTATTCTCACATTCAATAATGCGCTGTTCGCTAAATCCGCGCGCTTTGAGTTGTTCTTTCAACAAATCAGGAGACAACATGTTTTGTGGTTGGTTCAATAATTCTAAAACAACACGCAACATATCCATTCCAGGTGTGGTTGCTTTTTCAAACAAAGTTCCCTTTGCTCTAACACTTTCAACCATACTCGGATCTCGCAACAATAAACCGCACACAATAAAAGCCGTTGATAACAACTGCTTTGTTGCTGGTTTACTGAAGCTTTTTTTAGGCAGCCGCTTGTCATATGACAACCGAGTAGCCTTCTCACCACGTACCACTTGCAGCGATGTTGAAACAATTTGTGCTAATTGCTCATACATCATCTCTTTGTAAATGCCCGCTGGTATCTGCTCTAAGAGCGGTTGCGCCAAATTAGCTAAATGGGCGCGGTTATCAACCGAATCAGGTTTCACATTGGCGCAAAGGGCTGCAAACAAATATTCCGATAAAGGCGTACTGTTTGCTAATAATGTCTGAAAATGCGCCGTACCATTATTCCTAACAAAAGAGTCTGGATCTTCACCTTGTGGTAAAAAAGCAAACTTTACATGTCGGTCTTTGGTTAAAAAAGGCAGCACTAACTGTAGTGCTTTCCAAGCCGCAGCTTGGCCTGCTTTATCACCATCAAAACAAAACACCACTTCATTCACTTGCTGAAACAAGTAGGTTAAATGATGCGTTGTCATGGCGGTGCCAAGCGTTGCTAAAGCACCTTTGATGTTATATTGCGCAAGCATAACAACATCAAAGTAGCCTTCTACAACAATGGCTCTTTGCCACTTCTCGCCTTTTAAAGCTTCATAAATGCCATATAAACAATGGCCCTTTTGAAATAGTGGCGACTCAGGAGAGTTAAGATATTTGGGTTGTGAATTATCCATCACACGCCCACCAAACCCCAACACGTTCCCTTTGCGATCTCGGATCGGAAACATAATCCGATTTCGAAAACGATCGTAAAAACGCCCACTCTCATGCTTGATAATCAAGCCGGCTTCTTCTAATACTTTTAAGGCATTCGCATCACCTTGAAAGTGTGACAGTAAATTATCCCAACCTTCAGGCGCAAAACCCATGGCAAACATTTTAGCGGCTTGACCTGTTAAACCACGCTTTTTCAAATAGCTCACCGCATTTTTAGCATGCGGGTTTTTAAATTGCGCAGTATAAAATTCAGCAACGCGATTCAGCACGCTCGTATGTTCATTGCGTACTTTCGCTTTGGCTTCATCGACAGGATCTTTGGGAACGACTAAACCCACCCGGGCAGCTAAACGCTCTACGGCTTCTACAAAGCTCAACGATTGATGTTCCATTAGAAATCGGATGGCATCACCGTGCGCCTGACAACCAAAGCAATGATAAAACTGCTTGGTTGCGCTCACCGTGAAAGAAGGTGTTTTTTCATGGTGAAAGGGGCAACAAGCACTATAATTTGCCCCATTTTTCTTTAGTTTTAGATTTTCTTGAATTAAAGAAACAATATCTGTTTTCGCAAGGACAGCTTCGATAAAGCTATCAGGAATTCGCCCTTGCGATGACATGGAATTACGATTGTCCGGCTAATAACGCTTTAATTTTAACGCTAACCTGGCCCATATCCGCGCGCCCTTGCAGTTGTGGCTTCACAATAGCCATCACTTTACCCATGTCTTGAATGGAAGCTGCGCCCGTTTCTTTAATGGCATTCGCCAATAAATCATGCACTTCTTTTTCAGACAAAGGTTCGGGTTTGAAGGACTGGATGATATCGATTTCAAATTGTTCTTTATCAGCCAATTCATGTCGATTGGCCGCTCTAAACTGTTCGATTGAATCACGACGCTGCTTTTGCATTTTATCTAAAAGCGCTAATTCGCGAGTCATATCCAACACAATGCGCTCATCAACTTCAATGCGCTTAATTTCCGACGAGATAAGGCGTAGAACCATTAAGCGCTCTTTATTTTGAGCCTTCATTGCCGCTTTGGTCTCTTCTAGGACTTTTTCTTTTATCGATTGCGACATGACTCACTCCTTGAAGTTAAATGATTACGTCTAGTTGGCGTTTTGACGACCACGACCGCCTGCTGCACCACTGCCACTACGACCGCCAGCACTGCTGGTTGAAGATGCGCTGCTGCCACGAGGACCACCGTTACGTTCGGTACGAACATCACGTGATTGTTTTTTACGGAAACGTTTGATAGCGGCTGCTAAAGCACGTTTTTTCTTTTCAGAAGGCGTTTCATGGAATTCGCGGCGACGCATTTCAGATAAAATACCTGACTTTTCCACAACACGTTTAAAGCGACGAATTGCCGAATCAAACCCTTCGTTATCCCGAACTTTAATTCCTGGCATGAATAGACTCACCTCAAAAAATATATGTTAAGTAGTAAACAAAAAAATATAATGTTATTCTAGAGAAATTAATTTAAGCTGGCTGTTGAACTTTATAGCAAATAATAGACAATAAAGCAGCAACTGACGACATTCCCCAGTGGGCGGCCATTTTACAACGAAATGGGTACCAAAGTTAACCAAAAATAAAGGGTTTTAATGAAAATGCGCGTCTTAGGTATTGAAACTTCCTGTGATGAAACCGGGATCGCCCTTTATGACAGTGAAAATGGCCTTCTTGCCCAACATATTTTTAGTCAGACATCTCACGAAGAATACGGTGGTGTGGTCCCAGAACTGGCATCTCGCGATCATGTTCATAAAGTGATCCCGATGATTCAGGCCGTTTTAGATGAAACTCAACTAACCTTAAATGACATCGAGGGTATTGCTTATACAGCCGGACCTGGCCTTGCTGGCGCATTGCTGGTTGGGGCTACCGTCGCGAAGGGATTAGCCTTTGCCCTCAATATCCCCTCGATTGGTGTTCACCATCTAGAGGGCCACCTATTGGCCCCTATGCTAGAAGAAGAACGCCCTGATTTCCCTTTCCTTGCACTACTTGTTTCAGGTGGCCATACCCAACTGATCAAAGTTACTGCATTGGGTAATTATGAAATTTTAGGTGAATCGCTCGACGATGCAGCAGGCGAAGCCTTCGATAAAACCGCGAAATTATTGGGCCTACCCTATCCAGGGGGCCCGCATCTTGCGAAATTAGCACAACGCGGTAATGCCAAACGTTTTGCATTACCAAGGCCTTTGTTAGAGCGTGGCTTGGATTTTAGCTTTAGCGGCTTAAAAACGGCTGTTTCGCAATTGATTGCAAAAAGCCCACAAGATGAACAAACGACAGCGGATATTGCAGCGAGTTTTGAACAAGCCGTAGTAGACACGCTGATTGTTAAAACCGTTCGTGCGCTTGGATTAACCGGTTTAGAACAAGTGGTTATTGCGGGTGGCGTGGGCGCTAATCAACATTTACGTCAATCCATGAAAGCGCTTGCCGAAGAAAAAGGGTTTCGCGTCTTTTACCCCCGCCCCACCTTTTGTACCGACAATGGCGCCATGATTGCTTATGCTGGTTGCCAACGACTACTTGCCGGCGAGCAAACGCTTCAATTAAACGTTCGTGCCAGATGGCCGCTTAGCGAACTCTCTACACCTGCCTAATCTTTGTATGCTTACTAAATATTTCCTATATTAAGAGGTGAGAACAGAGGAACCTACACAGGTTAACTAAGTTAACTGGATTATATTTAAATGGATTTAGGCGATAACACACAGCCAGAACCTGTTGCGAGCCATGCGTTTCGCCGTAAACTGATCATGTTAGCGGGTATTGTTGCCGGACTTTTGATTTTCGTTTTCTGGTTCTCCCATAATAATGAACAAAACAAACAACCGACCAAAGCGCCCATCTCTGTTGTTAGTGCTGCTGTGCACAACCGTGATGTGCCTGTTTTCTTGGATGCGCTAGGCTCTGTAACCCCAACCGAAACGGTTACGGTTAGAACCCAAATCAATGGCCAACTGCAGCAAGTGCTCTTTCGCGAAGGGCAAATGGTTAAAAAGAATGAGCTATTAGCGCTCATCGATGAAAGACCCTACCAAGCACAACTGGTTCAATACGAAGGCCAACTGGCGCGCGATGCCGCTTTATTGGCCAATGCCAAAATCGATCTCGCACGTTATCAAAAATTGTATCAAGAAGATTCCATCGCCAAACAAGTATTGGATACGCAACAATCACTGGTAAATCAGTACGAAGGCGCGGTTATCTCCGATCAAGGCCAAGTGCAAAGTGCTAAAGTGAATTTGCTTTATTGCAAACTGATTTCACCCATTAATGGCCGCGTGGGTTTACGCCTAGTTGATCCTGGAAATTATGTGCAAACATCCGACGCAAATGGTTTATTTGTGATCAATACTATTCATCCAATCACCGTGGTATTTTCGCTGCCAGAAGATAACATCCAAAAGCTTTTACAAAAAATGAAAGGATCAAAGCCTTTACCCGTGACTGCCTTTGATCGCACGGGGAAAACCGCCTTAGCACAAGGCTCATTGTTAACCTTAGATAATCAAATCGATCCAACCACCGGCACGGTGAAACTGAAAGCGAATTTTGCCAATAAAGATGATGCACTGTTTCCCAATCAATTCGTGAATATTCGGTTGCAAATTGATGAATTAAAAAATGCCCTGGTGATCCCAACGGCTGCAGTACAACTAGGTGCAAAAGGGTCTTTTGTCTATCTGTTGAATGATAATCATACCGTCTCAATCCAACCGATTGAAACCGGTGTGACTTACCTTGATGAAACCGTTGTGCTCTCGGGCTTAACCCTTGACCAACAAGTGATTGTCCAAGGCACCGATAAACTCACTGAAAATTCCCGTGTTCAGCCTAGCAAACCGCTAAAACGCTTTACACCGGTACCGCAAAATCAGCCTATTCCTGCGCGCGTGAAATCATGAATCCTTCGCGCATCTTTATTTTACGACCCATTGCCACCTCATTATTAATGGTGGCCTTGTTGCTTGCAGGTATTTTTGCTTACCGTTTATTACCCGTTTCAGCCTTGCCCCAAGTAGATTACCCCATCATTCGCGTTTCGACGTTTTTTCCGGGTGCCAGCCCTGAAGTGATGACCGCTTTGGTGAGTGCACCACTTGAACGCCAGTTTGGACAGATGCCAGGGCTTAATCAAATGACGTCTACGAGTGCCAACGGCGCTTCTTTAATTACGCTGCAATTTAACTTGGAAATGCCCTTAGATATTGCCGAACAAGAAGTTCAGGCAGCCATTAATGCCGCATCGGGCTTTTTACCGAGTGATTTACCGAATCCGCCCGTTTACAACAAAGTGAATCCAGCGGATGCGCCTATTCTCACGCTAGCCCTAACTTCTGAAACACTAACCTTGCCCCAAGTGCAAGATTTTGCGGAAACGCGTTTTGCACAACGGATTGCGCAGCTAAAAGGCGTTGGCTATGTCGGTATCAGTGGTGGTCAGCGCAAAGCGGTGCGCGTTCAAGTGAACCCAACTGCACTTGCGGCCTACGGCTTAACGCTTGAAGATCTGCGCGCAACCATCGATAGTGCCAATAGCAATCAAGCCAAAGGCAGCTTTGACGGTAAAAGCATTGCTTACACCATCAATGCCAATGATCAACTGCTTGAGAGTAACGATTACCGCAACGTGATTGTCGCTTTTAAAAATAATGCCCCCGTGCGACTCTCTGATGTGGCCAACGTGATTGATGGCGCTGAAAACGTGAATCAGGCGGCCTGGATTAATCAAACCCAAGCGGTGATCCTCAATATTCAACGTCAACCAGGTGCAAATGTGATTGAAGTGGTTGATGGCATTAAAGCTTTATTACCGCGCCTTGAAGCCACATTGCCCAATGATGTCAAAGTGATGATAGTCGCTGATAGAACCAATACCATTCGTGCTTCGGTTAAAGAAGCCCAATTTGAGATGGTGATAGCGGTAGCGCTCGTTGTGATGATTATCTTTATCTTTTTGCGCAACTTACCTGCAACCTTCATCCCAAGTATTGCCGTTCCTTTATCCCTGATTGGCACCTTTAGTGTGATGTATTTACTGGGGTTTAGTTTAAATAATTTAACGATTATGGCATTGACTATTGCAACCGGCTTTGTGGTCGATGACGCAATTGTGATGATTGAAAATATCAGTCGTTATATTGAAATGGGTGAAAAACCGTTAGACGCGGCTCTTAAAGGCGCTAAGCAAATTGGTTTTACCATTATGTCATTAACGGTTTCTCTGATTGCGGTGATGATCCCACTCTTGTTTATGCAAGATGTTGTCGGGCGTTTGTTTCGAGAATTTGCGATTACGTTGTCGGTTACGGTGCTTATTTCTGCGGTGGTCTCTTTAACGCTAACCCCCATGCTCTGTGCAAAGTTATTGAAAAAGACCGCTCCTGCAAAACCTCTGATTTTAGGACCCTACCAACGCTCACTCACCTGGGTACTGGCACATCAAGGTTATACTTTAGCCGTGTTCGCTTTCACGTTAATTATCATGGGCTGTTTTGTTTATCTTATTCCTAAAGGGTTTTTTCCATTACAAGATACCGGTGTGATCCAAGGTATTTCTGAAGCACCCGCTTCCATTTCGTTTACAGAAATGAAAAAACGTCAAAGCGCGTTAACCGAGATTATATTAGCTGATCCGGCGATTGATAATTTAACGTCATTTATTGGCATTGATGGCGCAAATATTACCCAAAACACTGGGCGAATCCAGATGGTGCTAAAGCCCCTCAATTCACGCAAAGAAAGTGTCAGTGAAATTATCCAACGCCTACAACTTCAATTGCAACAAGTGCCGGGGATTACGCTTTATATGCAACCCTTGCAAGATATTACCATCGACGATCGCGTGAGTCGCACCCAATATCAATACACCATCACTGCACCCAATTTAAAGGATGTAAGTTATTGGACAGAAGAATTGATCAAAGGGATGCAAACCTTGCCAAGCATTCGTGATGTGGCCAGCGACTTGGAAAACAAAGGTCTGCAAACCTACATTGAATTTGATAGAGATACGGCTTCTCGCTTAGGATTAAGCGCGCAAACCATCGACAATATTTTATATGATGCCTTTGGGCAGCGGCAGATCTCGACGATGTATACGCAATTTAATCAGTATTATGTGATTTTGGAAGTCGCGCCAGATGATCAAGCCAAACAACGTGCACTCTCATCATTGTATGTGAATACGCCAACGGGGACCCCGATTCCATTGCATACGTTTACCCGAGTGAGCGAACAGCTAGGGCCGCTCGTCATCCATCGGGAAAATCAATTTCCCTCAAGTACGCTCTCTTTCAATCTCGCCAAAGGTTACGCACTGGGTGATGCCCTTCGCGATATAGAAGCGACTCGCGAAAATATGGAAATTCCATTGCAAGTACAAACCCAGGTTGAAGGCGCAGCAAAGGTTTTTCAAAACTCGCTCGCCAATGAAGGATGGCTGGTGCTCTCAGCGATTGTGGTCGTTTACATCGTGCTGGGTGTACTCTATGAAAGTTATATTCATCCTTTAACGATTTTATCAACCCTGCCTTCGGCCGGTTTGGGTGCCTTAATCGCTTTGCGCTTAGGCGGACATGAATTAACCGTAATAGCGCTGATTGGTATTATATTACTAATCGGCATTGTCATGAAAAACGCCATCATGATGATCGATTTTGCCTTAGAACTTGAACGTAAAGAACATAAACCTGCTATCGAAGCTATTTTCGAAGCATGCTTATTGCGCTTTCGACCTATTTTAATGACTACCCTGGCAGCGATGTTAGGGGCTTTACCTTTAGCGTTTGGACAAGGGATGGGTCATGAACTCAGGCAGCCCTTAGGGATTGCCATTATCGGTGGACTGGTATTAAGCCAATTACTCACGCTATATACCACACCTGTGATTTATTTGGCTTTTGATCGCATACAACAATACTGGTATCGTAACAATATGCATGCGGAGGCGGTATGAACTTTTCCGCACCGTTTATTCATCGCCCTATTGCCACTACCTTACTCGCCATTGGTGTTG
>CAZCXZ010000124.1:0-3255 GCA_964502705.1 Uncultured Candidatus Berkiella sp.
GCATCCGTTACCATTCTATAATTATCTAAATAAAATTTTAGATTGTTTTTTATAGCTGCATTTAAAGGTATTAAGTGTTTATTTGAATCATATGCTAAACAATATGCATTTAAAGCTAAAGGATTTATAAATCTTATATTATAATTAGTATTATCTTGTATAGTCTTACTATTCAATATCTGTGTATCTTGTTCTATCTTAACCTTAGCCACACTTCCATATTTAGGGTGCATAGAAAGTATTCTTATCTCATAATCTTCTCTTGTTACACATCTGTCTTGGGCAGAAAAATATGCTAAGGCATTATTTCTTATATCCTCGATAGTTTCAGCTCCTTTAGACCCGACTGCAGGCGTAGAATTTATAACTGCTACTGATGACTTTACTCTATTTAATAAAGCCGCATCTAATCCAGTATCATCGATTTCAACTATTGTTTTTGTTACAATATTAATATCTCCAGTAGCTACGTTTGCCCTCTCATCAGTACCTCTTACATAGACAATAGTCAACGTTGTATTGTTTGGTATTTGACCATAAGTTCTAGTACTTAAAAAACTCCGTGGATCAAGTGGCATATTAAAATATGTATATCCAACATTTTTTGGATTAGGAATTATCATTTCATCTGGATATGCAGATGTACCTGCACCAAATTGAATTTCTGTTCTTCCATCTGCTCTTATTTTTTTAATAAATCTCTTTGCTACTTTTTTATATCTCAATAAATAGGGTACAGTTCTACTATATGAAGACAAATTGTCTTGATCTATCAATTCTGTCTTGACACTTTCTAAAATTGTATCTTGTGCTAAATAAGGTACTTGGTACCAATTATTCCTGTTAGAATCAACAACACTAACTATATCAATAATATCATTATCTGGTAATATAATAGTTAAATATTTTTCTAGAGATGTTATAGTAAAATCTTTTTCTACTATTATACCAGAGGATGCAGGTACACTTTTCTTTAATAGAAAATAAGTTACTTCATCTCCTGCTGAGTTCGTCTCATATACTGTTATTTCAGTAGGATATGAACCAGATTCAGCAAAATCAATTACATCATCCACTCTAAATATTATATCAGAATTAGTTTCTGATACTGCTTTAAGATCAGAAATCCTCAGTGCATATCTCCAGTCAGGAGTAAAAGGAAATCCTGTTGCTGGAATAACTTGATACACATCTAAAGTAGTATAAGAAACACCTCCTAGTTTAGGTATATAACCAAGTGCATATGCTCCATTAATAACATTTGTTTTATTTTGGGCCAATTGTATGAATGATTCTCTTAATTGAATGTCTGTATATAAAGATAGTATATCAGACACGTATGATGCTATTTCGATCATCATCATCCCAGTTGAAGCCTGAGAAAAATCTTGATAATCATCTGGAAAATAAACTTTAGTAAAATCAATCAGGTTATTTCTAATAGTTTTAAAATCTTTGTTTAAATATAAAACATCCTTCAAAACATTACGTGATGGCATTTTTCATCTCCCATTCTTTAAGTTCTATAAATTTACAACCTAAATATTCTATAATTTCCTGTTTTCTTCTTTCATCTTTATCTACGCGTCTTTTATGTGCATTTTCATAATATTCAATTACCACATTCTTATCCTTATCATAACCGTCTACCCAATAACCTAATTCCTTTATAAAATATTCTCCGCCATTTTCTGCGTGTTGAAAATTGTACCCGTTAGCTTTACCATATTCTTCCATTATTTTACACGCTTCTATATTATAATTGGGCCATATTATACCATTTCTATCTTCAATTCTTTTAATTGCTGATAATCTTAAGCGGGTTTTATGTTCTGATGAAAACTTTTTGTTTAAGTTGTTGTGTGCATTATAACAGTGTCGACATTCAGCATTATTAATAATTGCAGCAATTAAGTATTTTCTCTTTCTATAAATAATTTCTATATTACACATAGGACAACTTCTTTTAAATTCTGGCACTTTATTTCCTTATTTAACAGTAATTTCTATCGTTTCCTGTAACGTAGAATTTGCTTTTAAATAATATGATACTTTTATATTCAATTCATTTTCGTACCGCTCAATTTCTAAATTATTTAAAACTATTTCTGGCACATATTTTTTAATTTTGCGCTCTATTTCTAATCTAATAAATTCTTCTAACTCCATAGTTGAAGGAGAAAATAAATATTTATGTAGTCCTAATCCAAACTCTGGACTAAATGGTCTTTCGCCTGGCATTGTACGAAATAAAATATTTACTTTACTTCTAATAGCATCTACATTTGAATATGTTTTTTTAAAAAATCCATCACTTCCTTTTGTGATCGGATAATCTATATTAATCCCAAATGCCATTACTTTATCACTCCTCTTCTAACCTTAGATTTTTCTTCAGTTGTTTTTAGTAATTCACTATAATCTCTTGTGAATGCTGACATTAATGCATCATTATTAGGTTGATGTATTATTGTAGATGGATCAACCTGTGATAAATCCACAGAATCTTCTGGATTATCAGAAACTATATCAGATGATACAGTATGTTTACTTAATGGAAGACTTTCATCTATAAGTTTTCCTGAGCCTCTCATATTAGATTTTGCAAACGCATAACTTTCGTTCTGTAGTGCAGCCATATCTATTTGTGCATTATTCAAATTAGCTATTGTAGATATAGCAGTTTTCTTTAAAATATTATCTAACAGTGGATTCTTAGAAAATGTTTTTCCTTGTATTTGTTGCTTTACAAGAACTTCTTCTTCTAAATCCTCATCTTCTGAAAATAAACTAGATAAACTAGTATTTATTCTAGTCTTCTTTAATGAAGACTCTCTAAGTAATAATTTATCTATTCTTTTAGAAACTATTTTTTCTACTAATACATCAAATTCCTGTGAGTTCAAAACTCTTTTTAACCGTTTCTGCACAATTAAATCAATTAATTTGGCAAGTTTTATATTGTCCATAAATGTCCTATGTTTATTCTTTAATTTCTATAAATTCACAATCTAAGTAACTGATGATTTCTTGTTTTCTTTTTTCATCTCGTTCCTCATAATATTTATGAGCTTTCTCATAATATTCTATTACCACGTTCTTAGTATTATCATATCCATCTACCCAGTAACCTAAGTCTGGTATACGAAATTCTCCACCATTTTCAGCGTGTTGGAATAAATAACCGTTAGCTTTACCATATTCTTCTATTATAGGAATAGATTTTGGATTATAAAATGGAATTAGTTGATTTCC
>CAZCXZ010000124.1:3265-9495 GCA_964502705.1 Uncultured Candidatus Berkiella sp.
TATAGCTGACAACCGCATTTTTATTTTAGTTTCTTCAGAGTGATGTTTTCCAAGCATACCCATTGAACTAGGTTTACCTTTGTTATCAATAGATATTTTTTTTCTAGTTTCTTCTGAAAGAACTTTACCTTTCTTCGCCTCAGACATTTTTTTCTTAGTTTCTTCTGAAAGTATTCTACCCTTTTGTACCTTAGACATATTTTTTCTAGCTTCTTCTGAGAATGGTTTTCTAGTATAGACTCCACTTGGCATAAATTGTTTCCTTAATTTTATAAATATAAATATGTTCTTTTTATTTTTTTTACCTAATTCCGCTCCAGGGGTATCCTATGGGTACGATGGTACCCATAACATATGTCACTGCAGTATTTATTCCTGATACTGAAAAAGTGTGTAATTTAAATGCAGTTATCATATTTTTTGCTAATAACTTAGACGCCATTGAATTTCTTATCTGGAAATTTAGTGGAGCTCCTGGATTTATTACAATATTAGAAACTACAGAAACTGTTCCAGGTGGAGGCATAATAGTATCAACTATAACTGCTCTCCAGTATAACAATATTCCAGAACTAATTAATGAAACTATAGTTGATATACTGCCTGCTCTACCTGATTTAAGAGCACGCTTAATAAAATCTTCTAATATTGATTTATTAGATTTTATTATACGATTTTTGTATATAGTTTCTCCAGTTTTAATATATCTGTCATATAGATCTGAGATTCTTCTAGCTGCATCATCTTCTGATTTCGCTATTCTACTATCAAAATAATTTGCTAATTCATTCTCAAAACTTGACCATTGAATCATTTATATAGTCCGGTTAGTTTTACTTAATATCTTATTTAATTTAATTTTAAGACCTTTATATTTAGCAGAATTTACTGGAGGACCAGATGGTCCTGATCCAGTTGGATGCGTTTCTGTAGCCAGTTCATCTAACAGTTCTTTAAACCAAGTTACTAATTCATCACCTAATACCATATGTTCTTTTGCATCCTTACCTAATAATATTTCTTTACTATCAATATACATTCCATTCTGAGCTTGAATGTTTAATTTGTTAACTGTTGTTATTCCTATATCTTTATAACAATCTAAAGCAATATATCCATTTGTACAAAATGACATTCCTTTATTAGAAAAAAATAACTGATCGTTCTTTTTAGAATTAAATATTATTCCATCTGTATTTATTATTACTTGGTTACCATCATAAGTTGGAGTATCTTTTACAGATTTTAGGTGATATGCTTTTCCTTGAGTTATTGGTTGTATATCAACTTTTTCATTTGATAGAAACCACATTGAAGTAGGTACATTGTTTATGTCTTCTATATACACTTCACCTATATTTAATGAATCAACTTCTGGAACCTGACCAACTGTAATTTTAATATTTGGTAGATTAGTCTTAGGATTATTTCCCAACCGAATAGTTTGTCCGAATCTTCCTCTTAATAAAACATCTCCTTCTGATGGTTCTATAGGTTTAATTTTATCATTTGCATCTTTAAACGTATCTCCTAAATCATCTTCTTTTCCTTCTTTTTTTGGTATATTGGTGTCTGATGTATTAGAATATCCTGTTCCCGTACCACTTTTATCCCCAACAGGAGAATTACTTATTCCTGGATATGAATTATTGCTAATATTATTATCATAATTCAATGAACCATAATAAAAAAATCTTCCTAATAATTTTATTACATGAACAATTTCATGTTTTACGGGATATGAAATTAAATATGAGTTGATTGGCCAAGCCCATGTTAAGTTAACCTCATCATTACTTTTCTCCAAACCAATCAATTTAATTTTAACCTTACCTATATCATCATTGCCTAAAAAATCTACATGCTTTGAATTTAATATAATATCTATTACCTCAGCAGTTTCTATTTGAGAAAAATCACTTTGATCTGCTGAGTTCGTCGAAGTGAATACAGAATTAGGAGTTGATAATCCCATATCCCGTCTATATTGTATGCTAGATCCAGTACTTTTATTTACTTGTGTCATTATTTTTACTTACATTTTGTATTAATTGTTTATCATTAGAATTAATTTTTTCTTTAGCCAATTTTACTTTTTCTTCTAATTGTTTTAATGATTCATTTATTTCGTCATTATTAGCTGCTATTAAATCTGGAGTGTTACCTACTATTTGACGTTTTTCTTCTTCTGTAATAAACGGTTGCATAGGGTTTGTACCCATAAACCCAACTGGCTTATCTAATAAGCGTTGAATTATAGTTGCGAGTTTAACCAACTGATCGTCATTCTTTACTGAAATTTCTAATACTTCTTTCAAAATAGGCATCAAGATAGAAGTATCTGTAATGTTGGTCATTAAATTTTTAACAGAATCTAATATAGCATCTATATTTTTTTGTTTAGATTTTGAATTGGTATAAATATCGGCAAATACATCTGATAATGATTTACCTAAAAAAATCACACTATCCTTTGTTAGAGATTCTGTCATTATTTTTCCATTTACATTTGTCATTATGCCACCTAATTAAATTTAAAAGACTACACTTAATACCACAGTATACACACGTTTCTTTAGGACGATTCAACATACTATTTTTTAAGTTTTCCTTATGTTCTTTTGAAAATTTTCTACCTTTCAACGCTTCAGATAATTTATTGCCCATTTCCATTAATTTTTTATTTGCAATTTCTTCACCAAACTTCTTCAACCAAATATTATATTGGTTTGTCCCATACATTAGATGATCATGTCCACGCTTTATTGAATTATTTTTTATTGATGTTTTTAAATAGCGCTCATACCTCTCTCTATATCTTTTATTCGCCTCTTCGTAACCATATTTCTTTGTTAAAATCTCCATAGTACTCCCTTGAAATTTTCTACGCGTGTAAGTATGTTTATGTCTCATATTATTTTTCCACTCTTTAGTAAAAGGTGGACGTGATTTGCCCCTCAGTCTATCTGCAAATTTTGATTTATTTTCTATTACTTCTGGACGTTTAAGGGATTCTCTGACTCCAATTGATATTTTTTCTTTATGTTCTACTGAGAGTTTTTTACCTTTCCTTGGACTCTGACATCCAGCGAATCCTCCCTCTCCACCATCACTAATATTGTATCCAATAGGAGGAAATGAATTAAATTTTTTAATAAAATATTTTTCCTTCTTGTTTAACTCTGTCTCTGTAGAACATTCGGCTAAAATTTCTTTTTTAAAACATTTCTTACCATACTTCTGTATAGCATATTTGATCAATTTTCCCGATCCAAAATAATTATCATCATTTTTGATATTCTTTCCAATATAAATTTTATTATTAATTAAATTGGTTATCATATAAATGTTGCTCATATTGTTCCTTTAGAAGTTTCAAAATAACTTATTTTTAATATATATGCCCGGACATAAAAAATGCCTGATATCAGGCGTTTTTATAAAAATAATTATTTAAAATATTACATTATTTAAAAAATACACCACTATTTCTGACTATAATACCATATTTCATAGATATTTCCCCGGTAGAATTATATTCATGTAATAAATGACAATATATGGACTTCATTTTGTTCAATATCCGTGTAATATTCTGTGCTCTACTGTTCGTCAGTTCTTTAATTAAAATATAAATATTTTTCTTATTAAAATTTTCAATATCTTCATAGTTCTGTATTAACTGAAGTATTGCATACCCTATCTTTAGATCAACCTGTTTCTTAAATATCTTTTGTAAATTGTTATCAAAAAATTCTATTATCATACCTACAAACTCTTTTTTTTCATCTTGAAAATTATCATATTCAACATGAAAATCTTTAATATCTAACGTTCTATTAATATCATCTTTTGACTCTTCTAAATTTATTCTAACCTCAGATTTTAATTTATTAAAGTTACTGTTGTTATATATAATTAGATAGTTCCTTGCAGCATAAGTAAAATATGAAAATGCATTTCCTTTTGCTATATCATACTTTTCTAGGTTCAACATCAGATGAGAAACTACTTCAACTTTTTTATTTCTAAATGTATCTGTAACATAAGGAAATTTCCAATTATTTAATACATTTTCTGCTAGCTTTTCAAAAGAATACTTTATCCTAGTATTATAAATTTTATTTCGCGTCGTATGATCGTCTGACCTCACATATTCTACGATTGCATCGTTTACTTCTGGCGGAAAATACATAACCTTTCTATTTTTAGGAATAATAGTTGTTTTATTTTTTATCATTTTGTTCTTTATTAGTTTCTTCTTCACTAATCATACCTGCTATATTATTATTTAATTTTAATATTTCTTTTCGAAGTGCCTGATAAAAATAACCCACATCATCATCACCTTCAAATATATGGTTTACATCTAATTGTAAAATTCTATCTAATGCAGCTTGCATAAAGTCTTTTATACCTTCTAAAATAGTGAGATCATCATTAGCCATCTCTTCCAATTTACTATTTTTCTTATACATAACTCTAAGTGCATATGTTTCACTTAGTATTATAATAACCAACAATATTATTAATAAGTAACTTATCATCTAGTACCTCCATTTAAACTATTTTTTAATGCTCTTAATGCTTCTTGTGGGATATGTAGCTTTTGTTTAGGAAAAGAAACATTACTTTCTTTCTTTGGTTTATCATGAACTTTGTATTCATCTTTTTCGATTTGACATGCCAACATATCTGCTTGATGTAATATAGTTGGTAATTTACTTCTTAATTGACGATCTTCTGTATAATTAACCAAATATGCTTTATTTCCCTCATCGTACATACCATCGTGTAGTAAAATAGCAATCATTTCCTTTTGATTATATTTAACATCAAACTGTGAGAGCAACCAGAGTGACCTATGAGGTACCTGCATATTCTCTATATTAGGGTTATGAATATATAGTTCACCTCTTTCTTTTCTCCATCTTTCATTATGTTCTACGAAATAAGGTTCCTTTAGATCTCCTATTTTTCCTAGATCATGATTAATAGCGGTAAACACTAATTCTTCTAATGTATAATCCACTTGGGTAGAGTATTTTCTAATGACACCATCTAAGTCAAGTGCTATTTGGTGTACACCTATTACATGCTTTAAATATCCACCTGGATATGCTCCGTGATAGAAATCTTTTCCAGATGCTGGAGCATATAACATCCTATCTTGAAAATGATGATATAACTTCAAAAGATTTTCTCTTTTATCTAAAGCTATCTCACCGTGGATTATTTTTATAACCTTTTCCCAATTTTCTACTATCTGTTCTGGCGTTAATTTCATTATATGACCTCTTATATTATTTGTAACATCTTATGGTTTTACCCCAACTTGTTATATTATTTTTTATGGGATCAACATATGTAAAATTCTTATTTAAAATATTTGATACCTCTTCTAACTTATTATTATTATCTTTTACATTAGATGGGTAGTGCCACTCAAATATAAACTCAACTATATTTTTCCAATTTTCAATTCCTTTTATTAATTCATATTCATAACCTTCTACATCCATTTTTATCTTATTAATATTATATTTACTTATTGCCTTATTAATATTATAACACTCTACTGTAATTACTTTCATTTTTCTATGTTTTTCAGTTAAAGAATGACTGGAAGTATCTTTTCCGAGATTTACATAAAAAATCTTAGAGGAATCATTATCGCTAACTAGCGCCTTTTTAACTAAAATACAATTATCTATTTTATTTATTTCAATATTTTTCTCAAAAATATGACAACATTCTTCTTCTGGTTCAAAAGAAATAATACATTTTACAAAATCATGATAATATGTGGCAAATGTTCCTATGTTTCCACCACAGTCCAACCAAATATCATCTTTTGTATAGTTACATCTATAAGATTCTTTTATAGTTGTACTATCTCTAGTATCTTTTCTAATAAATACTTTCTTATTATTTTTATATTTACTTCTGCTTTTAATTATTTTTAATTTAAGTAATTCTTCCATATATAACCTTTCTTATCTTTCACAGTATCTCCTTTTCTTTATTATAAAAATAGAAAAAGATACTCTTATATCATTTTTATTAACCTGAGACATACCGAGCATAATTGTTAACCACTGGATACCCAGTGTTGTAATATCCAGCTACAGTTGTCCAATTACCATATATATCATATAAATATCTTAAATATTTAAGGCCTAATTTTGTATTTAATCTTATATCTTTTAACACTCTTTGCTTAGTTATTG
>CAZCXZ010000125.1:0-9452 GCA_964502705.1 Uncultured Candidatus Berkiella sp.
GTTGCCAAACGAGCAAAAATTGCAAAAGGAACTTTGTATTTATATTTTCCAACAAAAGAAGACCTTTGCCTTCGAGTACATAACGCCGATTATGAAGTGTGGTTTTTGGACATGGAAACATTTTTAACAGAAACAAAAAACATAGATGCTGAAGTGTTTTCTAAATGGTTTGTTGAATCAATGGATCGACATGTTCGTTTTTTAAAACTTTTACCCATTGTCCCCACAATTCTAGAAAAAAATGCAAGCATCGCAACTATTCGAGAATTCAAACTTAGCCTAAAAGAACAAATTATAAAAATCCTGCCGCTTCTAATCCAAGCCTTTCCTTTTCTAAACGAACAATCGGCCTTTTTATTTCTGATGCAGTGCCATGCTTTAGCTGTAGGATCTTGGTCCCATGGTTTTCCCTCCAACCAAGTGAGAGAGGCAGTCAAAGAAAATGGATTAGATATGTTTGTTCTGGATTACAAAAATTTTCTGAAAACATCCATTCTGACACTTCTAAATGGAAATAAGATCACCTAACGAATGCCAGAATAAATTTGATTCATTACCTTATGTTTCAGACGAACATCGGTAATGGGAGTTCTGTTTTCATCCATCAAATCCATCTG
Source organism: Uncultured Candidatus Berkiella sp. (assembly GCA_964502705.1). GTDB lineage: Bacteria > Pseudomonadota > Gammaproteobacteria > Berkiellales > Berkiellaceae > Berkiella. The sequence continues at coordinate 618 of CAZCXZ010000125.1, forward strand.
AAACAATTGATCCCGATCACTATGATAAATGTATTTTCTGTCGTTACTGATCCAAGATTTTTGAATTTCAGAATTCCAAGTTTTTAATACTAAATTTGGTTGGTAATTCAGACCAAAAAAACTCATTTTCAATTTTTCATTTTTTGTGCCTGAGTTTGTTTCTAATAAACTTAAGACTGTATCTTTAAAATCTACTGACGTTCCTAATTTTGGAATGTATATTTGTCCTGATTTTAGAAAATACAATAGGAATGGTACATCTGTCTCTTGATTGTATAACGAATAGTTGTGGGCAAAAGCACCCTCCTCCCCAAAGGATTCGCCATGGTCTGCAGAGAGAATCAACACTGTTTCACGAGAAGAGTTTTCTTTCCAATAAGTAATGATAGAATCTAATACTTCGAGCTCTTCTTTTATGGATGCCTTATAACGAATGAAAGGTGATTTCCATCGGAGGTTAGAATTTTCGTTTGATATAAAATAAGGGCTATGTGTTTGGCTAAGTCCAATCAACAAAAATAATGGATCTTTTTCATTACTATTGATTTGTTTCATTGCAGAAAGAATGACTCGGTCATCCATTCCCCAACTGAATGAAGAATATAGAGATCCATATCTTTTTTCCAAATTTGATTTATCTTCAACCGTTTGAAAAACTTTTGGGAAAAATTGGTTCATTCCTTCAAAGTAAATCGATTGTGTATAGATCATAACCGTTTGGTATTTATGTCTTTTTTGTAATTGTACAGGAAGACTTGATTCTAATAACAAATTATCTAATTGTAATCTAGAATGATTGAGTTGTGATTCACCCGTCATCCAAGTAAATAGACTTTTGGAAGTATGTGGCATAGGGATCCAAAAATGAGAACCTTCCAATAGGGAAAAATCAATATAACGTGATTTTAGAGACAACAGTTGTTTTCTAGAGACACCTTCTAACAAAACAAAAACGAAATTTGGTTTTCCTGGTATAAATTCTAAATTTGTTTTCCCTTTTTTCACCTGATAGGTAGTCATCTCTTTTTGATTTTCAAAACTGATCATCCCTTCCGAAAAAAAACGAAGAGAAAAAAATAATAATAAACCAACAAGAAGAGAAAAAAATCTTCTCTTTCCATTCTGATCGAAAACCAAATGAAATCCAATTCCCAATACAAACCACTGCGTAAGTTTCCATTGGTATAAAAAACTAAAAAAATCTGTATATAGAATAGAGAAGTGTTGAACAGAATAAATCGCAAGATCCAAAGTCAAAGCGGTTTGATAGACTTCCTGATAGCTAAAAATGATTAAAAAGAATGTCCAAAAAAACAAACGGTAAGCAGTATATATTATATTCTTTTTATTTGAATTTCTTACGAGATAAAATTCTAAAACCAAAACAAAGGTTGTAAACGTTGTAACAAAAATCCCATGGAAGTAAATCCAAACGTTGAATGAATAAGAAAAAGGACAATGAAAACAATAGAAAAACAAATACCATATAACCAATGGCATTTTTTCCAATTGATACCAATAATTAAAACAATCGAACTTACTTAACTTCAAAATCAACAGATGCCTTCTTCTCTTCTCCATCATACAATACCAAAGAATGTTTTCCGCGAATGATGGGCAAACGTAAGTTTCCATCGGAAGATGGTTTGAACTCCGTATTTCCGTTCCAAATCAATTTCGGAGCTATTAAAGTTTTTATCTCACGAACTCGAACGGGAATACTTTGTGTTTCTTTTTCATAAGATGGATGGTATAAATATACTTGGCCCATAGATGGATAAACAAAACCAACACCTAATACAGAAGGATTTGAATCTTCTTTGTGTTTATCACATATCGCAGAGAAATGGATTTTTTTTCTTACTTTTAAAGCAATGGATGGGCATTGGTTTGAAGCTAACTTCCCGGAAATACGACAAAAAATTTTCGTTTCCGTATAATTACTTTTAAAATCTAATTTTGGTTTATCTTTCATTAAACTTCGAAATATGTTTTGTACAATTCGTCCGGCGCCAAAAGAACCAGACACATCCATTGTTCTTTCTCCAGAAAAGTTTCCCACCCAAGCTCCAACCACATAATGTTCATTAAATGCAATTGTCCATGAATTTCGGTAATCTTTGGAAGTACCTGTTTTAATTGAAACTGGAAATGGAAAATCTAAATAACTCCTTCTTCCGAAAGCTCTCTGCCTTAGTTTGGGATCTTTCAAAACAAACTTCAACTCTTCAGCAGTTTCCCCGGAGAAAAGCCGTCTTGAAAAACCAAAATACAACGGTTTTCTATTCATCGTTCCTAAACGAATTTTTGGAAGTATTCCGTTCAAAGGGAAGGATCCATAAGCACGAGTTAGCTGCAAAAGACTTGATCCACCAGAGCCCAAAGCAAGACCTGGCCCATAAAATTGGGGTGATTCTTTTAAGTGTGTAAATCCGGCGGATTGCAAAAAACGATAAAATGTTGTAACACCCATTTCGTTAATCGCTGTGACAGCGGGAATATTTCTAGAATTACCGAGAGCCTCTGCCAAGGTTAAGTCTCCCCAATAACGAAGGTCTGCGTTTCTTGGAAGATAATTCCCTCCTTGGCCCAGAGAAAATGAATATTTTTCATCGGAGAAAATGGAATTTATAGAATAAAATCCTTTTTCTATCGCAAGAGCATATAACAGAGGTTTTAGTGTACTTCCGGAATCTCTATACGCTAAACTACCGTTTACCATTCCATTTCCGTCTTCAAAAAAATTTTTGGAACCGATCATTCCTTTTAGTTCAAGTTCATCGTCTTTACCTGAAATGCGTTCCAAAACAATAGCAGAGGCATTGGATACATTCCATCTTGCTAAACCGTCCAATTCTGAATTTACAATTGAGTGTAATTCGGAATTTAATTCCGAGGATAGGGAAGATACAAATTCTTCTGAAGGGATTGAAAGTAAAAGCCGAATCCAATTAAGAAAATGTTGGTTCTCACCTTTCCATTGTTCTGATAAATCTATTTTTTTTTGAGAACTAATACCAAGAGCAATTTCTTTTAGATTGTCCAACTTTGGAATTGTGTATGGAATTCGATCGCGTAAATTGTGGTAACGAATGGTTAACTCTACTGGTGAGGGTTTATTTTTACGAATCAATACTGCAAGGTAAACCGTTTCTTCAATGGATAAAAAACGAATGTGTTTGCCAAATAATGCAAGTGAGGCGGATGGAAACCCAACAATATTAGAATGAATGGATACGGAATTAAGATAGGCTTCTAAAATTTCCGGTTTTGTTAGCCAGATTTCATAACGAATTGCTTCTAAGATTTCAAATGTTTTCCTTAAGAAAAATGGATAGGATCGTATTTCCGAATTTTGAATTCGAACAAGCTGCATCGTAATTGTGGATGCACCTCCGCGTTTTCCATGGGAAAAAAAGTAGGAATAGATTGAATTGAATGCGGCGACTATGTCGATTCCATGATGAACATCAAATCGTTTGTCTTCCGCAATTTTAATAATTTCAGTTACATAGTTTGGATATTCTTTTAAACTTTCCCAATCTTGTTTGGTTTGGTTTTCGTTGTTTCCTCTTCCTATTAATGTTCCTTCCCTTGAAATAAATCTGGTTGTAGTCTGCTTTCGAAGGGAGTCATAAAAAACAGGTCGCAGTAAAAATCCTATTACAAAGATGCAAAAAACACCAAAGAATAGGATTCCAACTTGTTGAAATTTGCGATGGATCACTCCACTTTCACTCGTAAAGTATTGGTATTTCCAAAGAACTGCGGATGATACATCAAAAATGTTTTGGAAGCTGGCATGATTGAATTTCCTTTAGCAACTGGCCGAATGATATAACTAAACTCGGTTTCTCCTTTTTCAATTCTATCTTCCGAAAAGATAACGCGATCATCTCTATATTCTTTGTATCCGCCATAGAATGATTCGGATACATCTGTATCTTCAGCATCAGATTCCTTTTCTGTTAAAAAGGATGTGTTTACGATTTCTGTATTACTTGGAATTGGGTCTACAATCATCGCAAAGGCGTGGTCTTTTGTACTTAAAACTTTGAGTTTCACTAAGTATGTTGAACCTCTTTGCAAGTTGGAAACTTCTTTTAAAATTGGATTTCCATCATCATTTCGACCATTTATCTGATATAATGTTTTTCTGATTTCTAAACCATTGAACTTCTGTACGGTGGAATCTTTTACAGGAACATATAATAAACGACTTTGGAAATATAATCGCCCTTCTGAACTTGTCCGTTTAAAGATAATAGGCCTACTCGAAGGATCTTTTCCATCAAAGAGTCTATCAAAAGTAATCTCTTCTTTATAAATGGAATCAGAAGAGGCAGAAAATGATTCATCAATTAGTTTTTTTTCACCAAAGATCGTTTGACCTTCCGTATCAACTGAAGTGGATTCAAATCGATTTCGATATTCGGATAAAGCAAGTGCAATGGTTCCTACACTATGACTATCTGTCCAATAACTGTTTTGACGGTCCATCATTATCGATTTGACTAAGGATACTATTTTAGGATTTTTAGAATCCACTCTGAGTAATAGCCTTAAATAATGGCCTAGCACCGAAGTTGAATTGTAATACGAATAATAGTAGCTTTCATCCTTATTTTTCTTCAAAGGTTTGATAATGAATAAGTCTTTATCATATTCGATGTATTGATTGAAGTCATCATATAGTTTTTTGAATATTGGATCGGAATTTGGAGAATCCAATTTATGATTTTCCGCATATGCAGTTAAAAAAATACCTCTGGATTTTAAATTCAAATCTTCGAAATGATCTATCAAAGTTTTTTCTAAAGAACTTACTTCTTTTTTGTCTTTATATAAAACAGAATATATCAAACTCAGAGTTTGATATGAATCGATCGATGTTTCTGTTGGATTTTTAACATAGTTTATAAGGAATTGGATGGCAGAGTTATATGCAGCTGGATTGGTTCTTTTTCCTTTATCTTTTGCAATTTGCATAACGGAAACTATATAAGCTGTTAAATAAGGATAACCGGACCTTCCATTCCCTTTCCATAGTCGAAAACTTCCTTCTGCAGATTGAAATTCAGACATTTCATCTAAAAATAATTTTTCGATTTGAGTGAAGTCATACGAATCTTTGTTTGGTGCCTTATATTGAAATTCTTTTAACAGCTCACCAGCACTTATTGAAAGTAAATATGCGGATGTTCGTTGTTCCATACAGAAGTAAGGATTCGATTCATAAAAATCAAATGCTGACTTCAAGGCGGTAAGCGCTGTTCCCGACATACGTATGTCTAGAGATCCCTTGTTCAGAAGTATAGAATCTTTTTTGGGAAAGGGAATCACGGTTTTATACTCTGCATCCGTATAACCAGAAAATTGAACCGAAGTAACAGGATCGAATTCTTTTATAGGAAGAGTGACTATTAGCGAATCAGTGAGTTCTGACTTTTTAAAATTGGCTAAAACTGCATCTTTATCAGGTTCAACTGTAATTTGATAAGACAAAATTACATCTTCTTTTGGTTGATTGAGTTTGAGTTTAATAAACTGGGATTCAGTTATCTGGAAAGTTCTCAATACCTCTTTAGTTTGCCCTGCAGCCAACTCAATTGATTGCCAACCTTTTTCTTCGGCTAAATATTTTGATTCAATTTTATATCGAAATTTTCCATTTATTTTTGTGTTGTTAGTGATACTTCCGCCTAAGTCCAAACTATCACCCACACGAATAAACCTTGCGACGGTTTTCTGCACGACTAAGTTCTTTTTGACAATAAATTCAGAGTTCGAAGCTCCATACTTTCCATTGGCAGAGGACGCCACCATAACTCGGAATGTTGTTAAGTTGTCAGGTAAAGTAAAATTTAAATCGGCATCACCGTTGTTATCAGCAATAACAACTGGATTCCAATAAGCTGTATAACGAAAATCCTTTCTTGCACCTGATTCCAGTTCAGCGGAAAAACCTCCACCGGAATCTTCGCCATAATCTCCCCCAGGACTATCCCCTTTGTTTTCATAAATATAATGTTTTATGATCATACTTCTTAGTTCATAGGTTTTAATGATACTATACCAATATTGATAGAACATTTGTATAGGACTCTGAAAAGAATAACCAACTAGGTCTAAAACACCTCTATCAGCCACTGAAACAGTTAACTCTGCTCCAGGAATTGTTTTGATCGATAACTTAACTTTTTCTCTCGGTTGGTATTCAGTTTTATCTGTTTTGATGACTACCGGTGCATTTCGCGATGTTAGATCTACTTTTAAAGTTATGGAACCTGTTTTTGCTTTGGGTGCACCTAAATCCTGTTCATTGAACTCTTTAATATCTTCTGCGGAAAGTCCCTCAGGAACAGGCAATCTTCCTGACAGCATTACCACATTTACATCAACATTCGGCAAATAACTTTCATCGATAGGAATTTCAATAGGGGCACTATTTCCCTTCATCAAAAATGATTTTTTGAAATAAACAGAATCTCTTTCAACTGTAACGATGACTCGTGAATTCTGTAACGGAGATTTGATGAGAATTTTTGCGGTATCACCAATTTGGTATTCCTTTTTATCCGAGCGAAGCTCAATGGAATCGTCTCCTCTAAAATCCCAAGTATAATAGGATTCTTTTTGATAAGCATAAAAATCAACACGGGAAAAAACTTTATCTTTGTTAAGGATTAGAACCGTATAACTTCCAGGATCCTTGGCTCGGTAATCGAATGTAATTCCTTCTGCTTTCGACACCAGTTTTTTTACTTCTACTATTTTTTTCTTTAGTTGGTTACTTCTAAAAAAAAACTTACCAATACCTTGGGATAAAACAGAAGTCCAATCATTGTAAATGATGTATGCCTTCAGTTCAACACCGGCAACGGCTTTACCTTGAGTATTCACAGTAATCGCACCAAACTGAAATGGTTTTTCCAAGGATTGGTATCTATCGTTACATTTAGAACCAACATAGGTTTCCGATGGATTGTAAGGTAAACTTGCAGATTTAGTAACTGTTTTTCCATCTACATCATAAACGGAAGATTCAATGATCATTTGATAAGGATCTGCAATTTCAATTTCTTCACCGTCAGTGTTGAACTTATTTGTGAGAGAAGTTAAAGGAATGTCTAATTTAAATTGTCCTTTGTTATCAAGCACTCCTTCCGACCCAGTTATATATTCTGAATTTCCACCTGAATATTCATCTTCATAATCATACCATGAGTCAGAAAAATTATAATTGCGGAATTGTTCAAAATTAATATTTCGTTTCCTTTTTAGGACCGAATAACTTACCTTAGCTCCTCCCATTGGAGCTCCAAACATATACTTACCTTCAACAGCTCCTTTGATATTTTGGTCTTTGTTTACAGCACTAGCTAGTAAAACATTAACCATAAAGTTGACAGGCCGAAACTCCTCTACTTGAAAGGTATCATAGGTAATGGATTGGTCTAAACCAGATATGCCAACAGATACAGAATAATGTCCAAGTGGTGCATCTGATGGTATCACATAACTTGAATAAACTCCTCCCTGCTGAGTTGAAGTCACATTCGAGCTGCTTACTTCCTTACCTCGTGAATCTTGAATCTGGATATTTAAAGATTTTGAAGCATACGGAACTAAAATCCCGTTTCTTCTATCCGAAAGAGAGGCTTTGATTTCTACACGATCCCCCGGTCTATATAATTTTCTGTCAAAGTATATTTTACCTTTAACATGATTGTTAGAATAATACTCTGAATAACCTTCGATATGCGTTTCGTTAAAATGTAAAAAAGCTTTATCGCCGGAGGTCTCTTCGGCAATTAACACTGATTTATCGATAGATTTTGGATCTAAAATTGAGGGAACAGTACAATGTCCTTCTTTATCAGTTTTGCAAGTTCCCCGTAGATTTCCTTTTTCATAAAGACTGATGTTGGTATCGGAAACTGGCTCTGCTTTTGATAATGTATGTACCCAAACATGAAGTGAATTAGGATCTAACTTTGTTGTGATGCCTAGATTAGTTGACTGTAAATAGATTGATTCTGTTTTGAACTCTTCCTTGTTACCGTCTCCTATTACATTTGCACCCAATTGGAAAGCGATCCAGCCTTTGGTATTGGGTTTCGAACCAAAATAAGAATCAATGTCCATACCTTGGTTTCCAAAAGAGTTTACCTTTACTCCAGATTTCCAAACTGAATTTTTCCAATTCAATTGACCGACATAAGAATGATAACCATTTCCTTTATTAGCAATTGCTTCCACTAAAATGGGGACTGTGAGTTCCGCTGATCTAATTTTAAATTCAGGAACATTCGAAATAGAAATAGGAAGGACTTTGTTTAGATTGGATTCAAAAATATTTTCCCGAGACATATAAAAGGAAGGTTTTCTGATCATTGCCGGAAGTTTAAAACTAACAGGTGTTTCTAAGAAACAATCGTTTGTGGCATAAAACTTTCCAATTTTAATTTCATATTCGACGCCTGGATCAAAGTTCCAATGATCCAAGGAAAATTCGCGACTTATGTAGGAAGAGTATCGTGAATATTCAGTCTTAAGTGGTGGATGGATAGAAATTGCTTCTGCTAACTCAGGGAAATCAGTATCTTCAGAAATTTGGATTTTATAGTCCCATAGATCTTCCAGATATTTAAGATCCGTTGTGTCTAGTTTAACTTCGATTCGGCAACTACTTGGAAAGACGGTGCGTTTGATAGACCGAAAAAAACCACCGACAGAATTGCAGGAACTAAAGAAAAATAAAAAACTAAACGCCAATGCCAACTTACGCATGAGAACTCCGAAATTCGAATGTTCCCTGTTCTACGATGGATA
>CAZCXZ010000126.1:0-9342 GCA_964502705.1 Uncultured Candidatus Berkiella sp.
ATTTCCTTACAATATAGCGATATCGATAAAGCAAAAGTTATCCCGGACATTAATATTGGCGCTAGCCGTAAAGAAAATGAGGCAGAACGATGAACCCAGAAATTCGTTTAGTAGTAGATGCCGTCTCAAATGAGAAGAATGTCCCTAAAGAAATCGTTTTTGAAGCGCTTGAGGCTGCATTAGAGTCAGCGAGCAAAAAACGATATGGTGCTGATTGGGAATTCAAAGTGGTCATCAATCGTATCAACGGTGATTATGAAACGTTCCGTGCATGGACAGTCATTGACGAGAATGCGACCAATGAAGAAGGCGAAGTTGTAGGGGTTATAAACCCACATGCAGAACTAACCTTGTCTGAAGCCCAAGAGAAAAAAGCGGATGCCAAAATCGGCGAACAAATCCTTGAAGCAGTGCCTTCAGTTGAATTTGGTCGTATTGCTGCTCAAATCGCCAAGCAAGTGATTATGCAAAGACTGCGTGCAGCTAAACGTGATCAGATTGCGGATGAATATCGCGCTAGAATAGGTGAATTGGTTGCCGGCACTGTTAAAAAAGTGACCAGAGAAAATATCATTATTGAATTGGGTAATAATGCTGAAGCCTTATTACGTCGCCAAGATATGTTACCACGTGAAATTGTCCGAGTGGGTGATAGAGTACGTGCTTACTTACAAGATGTGCGTGACGATCAAAGAGGTCCGCAATTAATTATTAGCCGTACCTGTCCAGAAATGCTTATTGAACTTTTCAAAATCGAAGTTCCTGAAATTGGCGATGGTTTAATAGAGTTAAAAGGTGCTGCACGAGACCCAGGCGTTAGAGCGAAAATTGCTGTATTAGCAAAAGACAATCGGATTGATCCAATTGGCGCTTGTGTTGGGATGCGTGGAGCACGTGTACAAGCGGTATCTAGTGAATTAGGTGGAGAGCGTGTTGATATTGTTTTGTGGGATGAGAATCCTGCTCAATTTGTTATCAATGCCATTGCACCTGCTGAAGTGGTATCAATTATTATCGATGATGACGCTCATTCGATGGATGTGATTGTTGCAGATGAACAACTATCAGCAGCAATAGGACGTAGTGGTCAAAATATTCGATTGGCAAGTCAATTAACGGGTTGGGAACTGAACGTGATCTCGCAAAATCAAGCACAAACACGTGATCAAGAAGAATTTGAAAAATTATCACAATTATTCATGCAGCATTTACTGGTTTCACCAGAAATTGCGGGAAATTTGGTTGAGGCTGGATTTACGAGCATTGAAGAAATTGCTTATGTTCCTACTCAAGAATTAATGGAAGTAGAAGGCATGGATGAGGGGCTGTTATCCTCATTGCGTGAACGTGCCAAAGATACACTCTTAACCAAAGCAATTGCTGAGGAAGAGCGTCTAGGCGAAAACGCGCCGGCGTCAGATTTGCTTGAAGTTGAAGGTATGGATAAGCATTTAGCTTATACCCTAGCAAATCACGGAATTGTTACCAGAGATGATCTCGCTGAGCAAGCGGTCGATGATCTGCTGGAAATTGAAGGGATTGATGAAGTGCGAGCAGCAAAATTGATTATGGCTGCACGTGCACATTGGTTTATTGAGCAATAATACGGCACTAGCGGGAGGACCCATGTCTGAGGTAACCGTTGCAGAATACGCTGAGATACTGAAAATTTCACCCAAGTTGTTGCTGCAACAGTTGGAAAGTGCTGGTATCGCTTGTGAAGATGGTCTGAAACATCGTGTCACTGATGAGCAAAAGCAAAAACTGCTTGATAAGCTCAAAAGTGAACACGGTGGCAAAGATAGCTTAACTGGTGCTGGGGTAACTCAGTTTACAGTCACTCGTGAAAGAGTTAGCGAATTAAACGTTAAGGTTCCAGGTACCTCCAGCAAGAAAACCGTTAAAGTTGTCACCAAGAAAACGCGTAAATTTATCAAGCGCCCTGCAACGCCAGAAGGTCTAGAACCTGCTGTGGCAAGCATTGAAGCGGTAGCTGAAGCTCCTGTTGTAGAGGCTATTGCTGAACCCGTCTTGAATGTTGTTGAAGAAGCGCCAGCTCCCTCATTGCAAGCTAAATCAGAAACGGTTGTTGAAGCGGTTGAGAAAGTTGAAGCTCCCGTTGTCGCAAGCACTTCATTTACGGTGGAAGAAGTTATTCCTCCAGCGCCTGTTGTTGTTGCTGAAGAAAAAACCGTTAAACCTAAAGAAGCGGCTAAAGAAGCACATAGGCCAGCACCCGCATTTGATGATAAACGCGGTCATGGTGGTAAAGAGAAAGAGCGTGAAGGTGCAGGTGCTAAAAAAGCACTCAAGCCAGCGCCTAAAGGTAACAAGAAGATCCGCGACATCCAAGATGTTGAATCTGAAGATGGGCGTCACCGTAAAAGACGTAGTAAGTACAAGAAATTTGATGATTCACCGAAAAAGCATGGTTTTGAAAAACCAACCGCTCCTGTTATTCGTGATGTGATCATTCCAGAAACCATCAGTTTGAATGAATTAGCGCAACGGATGTCCGTTAAAGGTGCTGAAGTCATTAAAGTGTTGATGAAGATGGGCATTATGGCCACCATCAACCAAGTTGTTGATCAAGAAATCGCAACGCTGGTGTGTGAAGAGTTAGGGCACAAAGTGGTATTACGCAAGCAAGATTCACTTGAAGACAGCATTCAAATTAATTATGAAGGTGATGAAGTTACTCGTGCGCCGATCGTTACCATCATGGGTCACGTTGACCATGGTAAAACTTCGTTGCTCGACTATATTCGAACCACAAAAGTTGCTGCAGGTGAAGCCGGCGGCATTACCCAGCATATTGGTGCTTACCACGTACAAACCAACCGTGGCATGATCACCTTCTTAGATACCCCTGGTCACGCGGCATTCAGTGCGATGCGTGCACGAGGCGCTAAGTGTACCGACGTTGTGGTATTAGTGGTTGCTGCTGACGATGGTGTTAAACCTCAAACCATTGAAGCGATTCAGCATGCTAAAGCTGCTGAAGTGCCAATGATTGTTGCCATTAACAAAGTCGATAAAGACGGTATCGATTTAGATCGTATCAAAAACGAACTCGTTCAACATAGCGTCATCCCAGAAGATTGGGGTGGTGACACCATGTTTGTGCCCGTTTCCGCAAAAGTTGGCACAGGTATCGACGAATTATTAGAAGGCATTCTATTACAGGCAGAAGTCTTAGAGCTTAAAGCTCACCAAGACTGCCCTGCGAGTGGCTTGGTGATTGAATCCCGTCTTGATAAAGGACGTGGTCCAGTTGCTACCATTTTGGTTCAAAATGGTACGCTCAAAAAAGGCGACATTATTATTACCGGTCCTCAATATGGTCGCGTTCGAATCATGTTGGATGAAAATGGTCACCCTGTGAATACAGCTGGCCCATCTATCCCAGTTGAAGTGATCGGTTTATCCGGCACACCATCAGCAGGTGATGAGATGACGGTAGTTGCTGACGAGCGTAAAGCACGAGAAATTGCTTTATTCAGACAAGGTAAGTCCCGTGAAGTGAAGATGGCGAGACAGCAAGCTTCCAAACTTGAAGGCTTTATGGATCGCATGCAAGAAACGGGCACGCGTCAATTAAACATCGTCGTCAAAGCTGACGTACAAGGTTCGATTGAGGCATTAACCGAAGTCCTTGAAAAACTCTCTAACGAAGAAGTTATTGTTAAGATTGTTGCTAAAGGTGTGGGTGGTCTTAACGAATCTGACGTTAACTTGGCGATGGCTTCCAAAGGGATCCTCGTTGGCTTTAACGTTCGTGCCGACAGCACTGCACGTAAATTAGCAGAGCAAGAAGGTATTGAGCTTCACTACTTTAGCGTTATTTATGACGTCATCGACACTATTCGTGCTGCGATTTCAGGCATGGTTGGTCCGAAGTTCAAAGAACAGATCGTTGGTCTTGCAGAAGTGCGCGACGTATTCCGTTCAACGAAATTTGGTGCTATCGCTGGTTGTATGGTGGTTGAAGGGGTTATTAAACGTAACTTGCCAATCCGCGTATTGCGTAACGACATCGTAATTTACGAAGGTGCATTAGAATCATTACGCCGGTTCAAAGAAGATGCGCAATCTGTCCGTATGGGAACAGAGTGTGGTATTGGCGTCAAAAACTATAATGACGTTAAACCGGGCGACATGATTGAAGTCTTTGAAAAAGTCGAAGTATTCGCAACCGTAGTTGAAGATAGATAAGTAAACGATTGTAGGGGCCGGCCTCCGTGCCGGTCCGTGTAAATATTTAAAATTGAGATAGTAGTTTTTTATGGCACGAGATTTTAATAGAACTGATCGCATAGGCGATGTGATGATGAGAGAATTATCAGTCATCATCCAGCAAGAACTAAAAGATCCCCGTGTTGGTATGATCACGATAGCAGAGGTCAGAGTTTCCAAAGATCTGGCCTATGCTAAAGTTTTTGTTAGTGTCATGATGGAAGAAAAATCTGCAGAAACCTTAGAAGGTTTGAATAAAGCAGCAGGTTTTTTAAGAGCGCAATTAGCTAAGCGCATGTCTATCAGAGTGATACCGCAACTTCGATTTGTTTATGATGATACGACAATTAAAGCGAATCGTATCTCAAGAATGATTGATGACGCGGTTGCCTCGGACAAAAAAGACCATGACGATTGATGGTATTTTACTCCTAAATAAGCCCACCGGAATTTCCTCCAACAGAGCATTGCAAAGAACCAAGCGTTTATTCAAAGCAGATAAGGCAGGCCATACAGGCTGTCTTGATCCGCTTGCCAGTGGTATGTTGCCGATTTGTTTAGGCGAAGCGACTAAATTTTCCCGTTTTTTTATTGAAGAAGATAAGCGTTACACCGTTGAGGCGCGTTTAGGTATCACGACGACCACAGGTGATGCAGAAGGCGAAATTCTCTGTGAAAAGCCAGTGCCGGCATTCACGAGCGAAGAAATTCTAAACGCTATTTTGCGTTTTATTGGAACTCAAACACAAGTTCCACCGATGTATTCGGCAGTCAAACATAATGGAAAACCGCTTTATAAACTTGCTCGACGTGGGATTGAGATCCCCCGTAAAGAAAGAACCATTACTATTCATGAGTTAACGCTCGATCATCATGACAAAGAACGTTTAGTGATGACCGTCACCTGCAGCAAAGGGACCTATATTCGAACGCTCGTAGAAGATCTGGGTAACTATTTGGGATGTGGTGCTTATGTCACGTTATTACATCGTATATGGGTAGCGCCTTTTCAAGCGTGTCCAATGGTCTCTTTAGATCAGTTAGCCGATGAAGACAATCTAAATGAAAAGTACTTAACCGCTATCCCTGATATTTTGAGTAAACTTTTACCTGCCATTACATTAGAGCCTACAGATGCGACCAAGTTCTGTCGCGGACAAGTTGTAACCCTTGATCTAGAAAAGACACTAAGCCCCGTTATGCTCCTCGATATTTCAGGGGATTTTATGGGGATTGGTGAAATTGCTGATAATCGCTTGACGGTGATGCGCCTACTTTCAAGTGCAGCAGAAGCCGCAAGAAACCCACCAAAATCTGCCCAAATCACCCTTTCTTAGGCTCATTCACTCGATAATTATAGTGTCTCAGATTCTAGCCTGTGATAAAATATTTGACTTCTCAAGTCTACCTAGACTTGGAATTTTTATAACTAACTTACAATGTAAACGAATTAAAGCGGAGTTTAGAATGACGTTAACTGTAGAAGCTAAGGCCCAGATTGTTGAAAAGTTTCAACGAACTGCAGGCGACACCGGATCTCCTGAAGTCCAGGTTGCTTTGTTAAGTTCCAGAATTACCTATTTGACTGAGCACTTAAAGACCCATAAAAAAGATGTGCACTCAAGACGTGGTCTGATGACGTTAGTAGCGCGTCGTCGTAAATTATTAGATTACTTAAAAAGAGCTGAGCATTCAGCATATAAGGCATTGATTGAGCGATTAGAGCTACGTCGTTAATCTGCTATTCATCAAAACATCAATAACCCAAGGAATAAACCGTGGCTGCATGTTTAAAAACTTTTCAATACGGAAACCATACAGTAAGTCTTGAGACGGGCGTTGTTGCTCGTCAAGCAACGGGCTCTGTAATGGTTAATATGGACGGAACGGTGGTTTTAGTCACCGTTGTTGGCGTTAAAGATCAAGAAAATGCTCGAGATTTTTTTCCCTTAACAGTTAACTATCAAGAGCGTATGTATGCAGCCGGTAGAATTCCCGGCGGATTTTTCAAACGTGAAGGTCGTCCTAGCGAAAACGAAACCTTAGTTTCACGTTTAATCGACAGACCGTTGCGTCCATTGTTCCCAGCTGGGTTCATGAACGAAGTGCAAATCGTTGCGACAGTAATGTCTATTAATCCAGAAATTAATCCAGATATTCCTTCAATGATTGGTGCTTCAGCGGCATTAGCTGTTTCTGGCATTCCTTTTGAAGGCCCGATTGGTGGTGCGCGCGTTGGTTACGTTAACGGCGAATTTATTCTTAATCCTAGCAGTAGCGAATTACGTTACTCCGATTTAGATTTAGTCGTTGCTGGAACTTCAACATCTGTGTTGATGGTTGAATCTGAAGCAAACCAATTGCCTGAATCGGTGATGTTAGAAGCAGTCATGTTTGGTCATGCCAAAATGCAAATCGTGATTAAAGCGATTGAAGCATTGGCAGCTGAAGGTGGTAAACCTGCTTGGGATTGGAATGCGCCTGCTCCATTAACTGAATTACTCGACAAAACCAAATCACAATTTGGTGAATTGATTGAGAATGCTTATTTGGTTGCTGACAAAGCGGTGCGTCAAGATACCCTCAAGAAATTGAAGAAAGAAGCGATTGCTTCATTCGTTTCAGAAGAAACCGGCGTAACACAGAGCCAAGTCATGAATGTATTTGGTCAACTCGAAGAAAAGATCGTGCGTAGTCGCATTCTTCGCGGTGAAGCGCGTATCGATGGTCGTGATACAGAAACGGTTCGACCCATTTCCGTACAAACCGGCGTCTTACCACGTACCCATGGTTCTGCATTCTTCACCCGTGGGGAAACCCAGGCGGTTGTGGTTGCAACCTTAGGCACAGGGCGTGACGCGCAAGTGATTGATAGCGCTGTAGGCGAAAAGAAAGATCCATTCATGTTGCATTACAACTTCCCTCCATACTGTGTGGGTGAAGTGGGCATGATGGGCAGTCCAAAACGTCGCGAAATCGGCCATGGTCGTTTAGCACGTCGTGCGATTCAGCCTGTGTTACCTGAAACCAGCAAATTCCCTTATGTTTTGCGTGTTGTTTCTGAAATCACCGAATCTAATGGTTCAAGCTCCATGGCAAGTGTCTGTGGTACAAGCTTAGCCTTATTAGACGCTGGCGTTCCTTTAAAAGCACCGGTTGCGGGTATTGCAATGGGCTTAATTAAAGAAGAAGACAGCTTTGCTATTTTGACCGATATTCTGGGTGATGAAGATCACTTAGGAGATATGGACTTTAAAGTAGCGGGTAGTGCAACCGGCGTTACTGCATTGCAGATGGACATTAAAATTAACGGGATCACCCGTGAGATTATGGAAGCTGCTCTTGCACAAGCGCGTACTGGCCGTTTACATATCTTAGAGATCATGAATAAAGAAATGAGTGGCCCACGTACAGAAATGTCTGATTACGCACCACGCGTTTACAGCTTGAAAGTGAATCCTGAGAAGATCCGTGATGTCATTGGTAAAGGTGGCGCAACAATTCGTGCCTTAACCGAAGAAATGGGCACCAGCATTGAAGTTAACGATGATGGCACCATCAATATCGTTGCTAACGATAGAGAATCCGGTGAAATGACCAAGCAACGTATTGAAACACTCACCGCTGATGTGGAAGTGAATCAAATTTACGAAGGTAAAGTTGCTCGTATCGTAGACTTTGGTGCATTTGTGACGGTATTGCCAGGTAAAGATGGCTTGGTACATATTTCACAAATTTCTAACCAACGTATTGAAGATGTCAGCAAAGTACTGTCAGTTGGTCAAATCGTCAAAGTAAAAGTACTTGAGATTGATAGACAAGGCAGAATTCGCTTAAGCATGAAGGAACTTGAAGCGGCACCTGCTGCTCCAATCGCTCCTGCTGAAAATATCGAAGGTTAATGCCTAGATAATGAAAAAAGGGTGCTAATAGCACCCTTTTTTTTAATCATCTTTTAATGATTAATTAGTTAAACCACTGTGCTGTATGACTTGCGCCTACACCACAGCTTTCTTTTTCGCATTTCTCAGGGAAGTTCTTTTCGCACATTTCTTTGAACTCTTTAGCTGAGCGAACATCTTTGTTTTCGAAGCCTTTTGGTAAGCAATTACCACCATAATAATGACCTGAAACGCGAATTTGACCAATTAAGTAGTTATTGTCACCGATGTTATAAAGACCCTTTTTAGCATCCTTGGTGTAGCAAGAGATGTAACAGCCCGGCACTTCGGTAAATTCGTTGATCGTAGGAATGACTTTTTCGCTACTGCCTTTGAAAGAGGTTTTGGAAATTCCGACTGAGTCGCTGTAATAAACTTTGAACTCTTCTGGCAACATGCCTTTATTAGGACCACCAGGACGTGGGCCAACAGGTTTAGCCGGCATAGCAGCAGTAGCACTTGCTGCTGGATCTGCGCTAATAGCGGTTGTTTCGGAACCACTTACTGGCAAACCAGCCGCATTCACGGGGGTTGCTGCCGCTGAAGGATCAGCAGGTGTGGCGCTCGTTGAGCTGGTGAGTTCGCTGCTTGGTTGTGCGTTTAATGGCGCTTCAGATGCTGCAGGTGCTGCTGCTGGTGCAGGTGCTGCAAGTGATTGTGAATTGTCAGCCATAACGATTGTTGGTAGTGTTGCGAGTAAAATCCATGTTAAACGTTTCATAGTGATCCCCATCCCTTTCCTGTCCATCTATATAGTTATTGTCCAAAAGTCCTTGGTATCTTCTTTCTCGGCTACATCCAAAAAATCTTTAATAGGCGGTTACATATTTGATGGTGTTCTGATTTCATGATCAGGTCCTTTGCTTCCCATATCCACAAGACGCGGGGCGCTGTGTTGATCAAAGCGAGGATGACTTTTGGAAAGCTCATGGCTAAGTGCTTCTTCAAAGGCTTCTATAATCATTGCTTTTTTATCAGGTGATGCAGAGGAAAGATCAAACGTTGTTTTAGGTTCCGCATTTTGGATGGCTATGCGGCACATTTCACCAACCGCAAACCGAAACTCACGTTCAGAACAATCTTTATCAATCGTGAAGCGTACTTCGTCATTTTGATTTTGTTGAATATACGTTTGCACGACGTATTTGGTTCTAGGTTCTTTGAA
>CAZCXZ010000127.1:0-9331 GCA_964502705.1 Uncultured Candidatus Berkiella sp.
AACATCCATAGCCTCAAGTTCTAAAGAAAACCTACCTACCGTCCCTAATTTTTGGGCCAACTACACACCACCACCCGATCAATTGCCACAAGCTGCACCAAAGGTAAAGCATACACTAGATCATTACGCTGATTTACAAGCGCCTACAGAGACCATCGATGCAGCTCAAGATCTAGGCTCATTTGATACTTTGAAATTTTTGCAATTATTTGAAAAAATGACCGAACAAGTAGAAATGATTCATGCTAAAGGCGTGCTTCATCGAGACATTAAAGCTGAAAATTTTCTATACGATGCTGACAAAGATGAAATGCGACTCATCGATTTTGGCTGTTCAAAACGTACAGATGACCCAACCATTAAGTCACCAAAGAAAATGTGTATTGGTAGTGCAGCTAATTTTAGCCCTGAACATTTCCATTCTGACTACAAAGATAATATTTCTACTAAACAAGATGTATACGCATTAGCAAGAACATTTAGCTTGCTCATGGCTAAGGATATGCTAAAACTGAACCATCATGCCTATAAAACTGGCTTACCAACACCGGCCGTTCCAAGTGAAATTCAGGATCAAATCACTTCAACTTTTTTGGAAGATTTCCGCTTTAATAATGCAAATAATGACCCACGTGCAAAAGTCATGAATCAGATGCTCGATCTCATGCATGAAATGTTGACTATGCGAGTCAATAACCGACCTGAAGCAAGTGATGTACGCCTTCGCTTGCAAGGCTTAATAAATGATTACAAACTCATTGTTGCAGCGGAAAATAGCCAACTGAATACTGCGATTCCACCTACAGTGAATCATGCTAGCTTGGCGGTCGCTCCACTTTTACCGCCAAGACCGCTCTCTGCCATGGAACAGAATGTACAACGTAATCTACATCTGCTTGACCAACTGGCAAGTCGTCATCCAGACACCAAACCGTTAATCGATTATGCAAAGCAGGGGTTGAGTAATGCTCGTGATATTGATCAAACAATGACGCGATTATTAGCAGAATTATCAGCATCGAAAACGCCTAAGAATCGAGAAAAATTCACAGCAGATCTGGTCAGAACATTTGATCAGATGAAGAAAACCCCTGCTACTGTGTTAAGCTCATTTGCAGCAGCAGAAGCTGCCTCTTCTTCTACACAAAATAACAATAACCATCAACCCATAGCGCCTTCTTTCACATCACAATTTTCTTATGCATCTAATCGTGCTAAGCCGTTGCTGACAACTGATGCGAGAGCAGATATCTCAAAAAATGTTCAAGATAATCTACATTTACTTGATGCATTGAACGATCGATTTTATGTCGATGGCGATCGTTCTAAAATCCCTAGTATTGTTAAATATATTAAAGGTGCATTGGAAGGTGCACCCAACCCTGAAGCAAGTATGGAAAGACTGACGAAAGAACTACTTGATGATAAATGGATTAAGAGCCGAGACGATAGTCCGTCATTCAAGGAAGCTGTAAAGGAAATCTTCTCTCAAATGAAAACGCCTGCTAATAAAGCTGAGGAACCTTCGGTATCCTCAGCAGCCATCAAACTTTAATCAAATGCTATTTTTTAGTACTAAACTTACCTTCTGTACCACTCATAAGGCGTTGTATATTACTGCGATGCCGCCAGAGCGTCATTACCGCCAAAATGCTCAAAACCACCACATAGCGCTCATCAAGGAATCCCCAAGCAAAAAAGGGCACCAAACAGATTGCAACTAATGCCGAAAGAGAGGAATAGCGCGTTAAGGCAAACACACCTAGCCAGGTAAAAATAAAAATGCCACCCAGGGTTAAGGATAGGCCGAGCAAACCACCAACAGCCGTCGCGACACCTTTACCACCTTTAAATTGAAAAAATAGCGGATAGATGTGGCCCATCACTGCAGCCAATAATACAGCGCTGATGATCCAAGGATTGGTGGTAAACAATTTTACGATAAGAACCGGTAACCAGCCTTTAGCAATATCGCCTAACAGCACCATAGCAGCGGCGAATTTTCCGCCAATGCGCAATACATTGGTAGCACCTGGATTCCCTGAGCCTTGTTCACGAGGATCGGGCAAACGCATGATCTTACAAATCAAAATGGCACTAGAGATCGACCCCATTAAATAGGCGCCAATAACCCCAGCGATCAGTACTATCAATTGCATAGCAAACCCTTTTGTTCTAAGCGAAATTCATATTGTTGCCCATTGTAAGAGGCTTTCTAAGAGAATGCCAGGCTAAAGTTAGCTAACATTATTTTTGATGGGGACTGGCTTTTGAGATATCATCCCCCTTTGCCTAGCTTACTGAGAATTGCTTGCCCATGGATACCATTACACTGCGCGATATTAAACTGGAGACCTTAATTGGTATCCATACCTGGGAACAAAGCGTTCCACAAAAATTAATCGTGGATATCACTTTTCAAACCGATGCATATAACATTGCCCAATCGGACAGTATTGATCAAGCCATTGATTATGAGCGCGTTATCAAAGAACTTTTTGATTTTGCAAAATCGCATAAGTGTAAACTGATTGAAACATTTGCTGATCAATTAGCAAATCGTTTATTAGAAAATTTTCCCACAACGATGGTTTCGCTTACCGTGCATAAACCCGGTGCGCTAAAAGAAGCAAAGGATGTGGCGATCAACGTCACACGCAGCCGCTAATGTTACCTATTCCATCAAGTGATGCCAAAGCGCACCAAGCGAAACTATTAACGCATATCACAAACCTTTGTAACCAATCGGGCGGACAAATCACCTTTGCTGATTTTATGGATCTCGCTTTATATGCACCGGGCCTCGGTTATTACAGTGCGGGTGTTGCTAAATTTGGCATCGATGGTGATTTTGTTACCGCACCACTCATCTCTTCTTTATTCTCACAGGCACTCGGCGCGCAATGTGAACAGATCTTGCGTCAACTTGAAAATCCTATCATCTTGGAACTTGGTGCCGGTACCGGTCGCATGGCTTGCGATATCATGCAGCACCTTGCAAAACAAGCATGCTTGCCTAAGCAATATGCTATTTTAGAAGTGAGCGCCGATCTTCGAGCACGCCAGCAAGCTTATTTGCAACAACACTGCCCTCAGCACTATAGCCGCTTTGTGTGGCTGGATACGCTACCCAGTGAACCTTTTAACGGCGTGATCTTGGGCAATGAAGTGATTGATGCACTTCCCGTACACTTATTTAAAATGTGTGAAAAAGGAATCATATCAGAAGGTTTGGTAAAGATAGCGCAAGAAAATGCAGAGCTCTTTTTTTCCACGCCCAAGACAGAAAGCTTAACTGCTGCAGTTAATGCTTTACAACAGCGCTTGGAAACGCACTTTGAAGCAGGTTATACCTCTGAAATTCATTTATCACTTCCAGCCTGGATAGCTAGCCTTAATCAGTGCTTAGCGAAAGGCGTGATGTTATTTATCGATTATGGATTTCCCAGTCATGAGTATTATCATCCCTCAAGACACATGGGTACATTAATGTGCCATTACCGACATCATGCGCATAGTGATCCGATGCAATATATCGGATTACAAGATATTACTAGCCATGTTGATTTTACAGCGCTGGCGATTGCAGCTATCCAACACGATTTGGAAGTTGCGGGTTTTACGCATCAAGGCGCTTTTTTAATTAACAACGGAATCACCTCATTTGCTGAAGTGGCAGACAATGATGTTGACCGTTATAACTTTTCGCAACAGATCCAAAAGTTAACGCATCCGCATGAAATGGGCGAATTGTTTAAAGTCATGGCGTTAAGCAAAGACTTTGATGAACCCTTGCAAGGATTTGCGGTATTTGATCAAAGGCATCGTTTGTAAAATACAAAGCCCACTACTTTTCTATAAAGTAGTGGGCATATTATTTATTGATCAACATACGACATTTGCTGTTCCGGATAACGCAGGCCAAATGCCTTTCCTTGTGGAAAGGCATCTTCCAATGCCATCAGATCAACCTTGGTTAATGACACTTGCAAAGCGGCTATATTTTCTACTAAATACTTTTCACGCTTCGTGCCAGGAATAGGCACGATATCTTCCCCTTTTGACAGCACCCATGCTAGAGCGATCTGTGCTGCCGAGGCACCTTTTACTCTCGCTAATTCATGAATGACAGCAAGCGCTTTTTGATTATCATCGAAATTGCTTCCTTGGTATCTGGGATCTATTTTACGATAGTCATTGGACGTATACTCTTCAGCTCGTTGCACATGTCCTGTTAAAAACCCTCTTCCTAATGGTGAAAATGGCACTAAGCCGATCTTCAACTCACGAATATAAGGTAAAATGGCATTTTCAAGATTACGCTCCCAGAGCGAGTATTCGCTTTGTAAAGCACTAATAGGGTGCGTTGCGTGCGCTTTACGAATATTCTCCATACCCGCTTCGGACAATCCCAAGTAGCGCACTTTACCTTCAGTGATGAGCTCTGCCATAGCACCAACCACTTCTTCGATGGGCACCGCCTTATCAACGCGGTGTTGATAAAGTAAATCAATATAATCGGTTTGTAGGCGCTTCAATGAACCTTCAACTGCTTTTTTGATATGTTCAGGGCGGCTATTTAAGCCCACCATTTTACCGTCTTGAATGTCAAAGCCAAATTTAGTTGCAATGATCACTTGATCACGCTTGCCTTTTAACGCTTTGCCCAACAGCTCTTCATTTTTAAATGGGCCATAAACCTCAGCCGTATCAAAAAATGTAATACCAAGTTCAATCGCTCGGTGCAAGGTTTTTGTCGATTCGACATCATCGCCTACCCCATAGGATTGGCTCATTCCCATACAACCTAACCCGAGGCTTGAGACTTCTAAACCTTGGCTTCCTAGCTTTCGTTTACTGATCATGACATCTCCAACTTAACTTGACCTCTGTAAAAGTGCTAATATTAGACCTTAAAAAATCTCTGATTCATAGTTTTGACAGGCGAAATAATGCAAAAGCTGCCGTTTAAAGTGATTGATTTAACCCACTCGCTAAACCCTGACATCCCAACATGGAATGGGGGTTGCGGCTTTACGCAACAGCGTGTCATGGATCATGTCTCCCAAGCGCAATATTCGTTTCGTGTACATCAAGTGACCATGCATGAAGGTATTGGAACACATCTCGATGCACCTTTGCATATCAACCCAGACGCAAAAGATATTGCCTCGCTCGAATTAAACGAACTCATTGCACCCGCAATTGTGATTGATGTGTCAGCAAAGGCGAGTGCACAATATCGCATGGGCATAAAAGATATCCATGCATTTGAAAAGCAGCATGGTGCGATTGCGCCAGGCTCGTTCGTCATTATTTACACGGGCTGGTCAAAATATTGGACAACACCTCATCAGTATCGCAATGATTTGAAGTTCCCAAGCATTGATAATGCGGCAGCTGAATTACTGGTGCATAAACGCCATATCATCGGGCTTGGTATTGATACGCTATCGCCTGATTGTCCTATTCATAATGAATTTCCTGTGCATAACACGGTATTAGGCGCCAATAAATACATTGTCGAAAATATTGCGAATGCGCATCTTTTACCACCCGTTGGTAGTTACATTTTTGCCCTGCCGATTAAAATCCAAGGCGGCACTGAAGCCCCTATGCGGTTAGTGGGTTTAGAGTTATCACAACGTTAAGAGGCTATAATGCAATTTATCATTCGAAAAATAGAACCCAAAGATGTCGACACGGTTTACAAGCTGTTAATCGAACTGGCACTACATGAACAGATCAAAGACAAACTTAAACTCACACCAGAGAAAATGCAGCACGATCTTTTTTCAGATTATGCTGACTGGCATGGATTTGTTGTCGACAATGAAGAAGTGGGCGTCATTGGTTTTTGTTTATTCACGATTGCAAACATTAATCGTTCCTATAATACATCTCCCTTACTTCACATTGATGATTTTTATATCAAACCCGCCTTTAGACAATATGGTTTAGGTAAGCGTTTATTAGCGGCGGTAGGAAATATTGCAAAAGAATGTGGGATTGATCGTTTAGAACTATGGTGTCTTAAAGATAACACCTTGGGGCAAATCTTTTATCAAAAATGTGGTGGCGAGAAGCTTGACTATGTAGATGTGTATTGCCTAACAGTCGATCAACTCATGGCCAATAATTAAATAGTGCATCAGTGATTATTTATTTTTAGATCTTAATTGCGCAGATTTATATTCTACGTACAGTTGGCCTCCAGCCATGCAGGTTGCCACATAAGCGACTGGATCTCTTATCTGGTTCACTAGTCGATATGCTGAATAGGCATAAGTCAGCCCTTGAAGGTAGGGATTGATTTTTTTGAATAATTCGATGTCAGGATTTTTTCGCTGACGCAAACGCGGATTTCTTTCGAAAACACTTTTCCTTTGCGATTTTTTTTGCGCTTCATTATAAATTAAACAAGATAATGCCGCCATATTAACCATCGCCAACCCTAACAGCGCATAATCAAAAATCATTTCATACATGTCTATTCTCTCAAGACTTCTCTGTTTAAAGTTAATTCTGTATGCGGCAATAACAATTAATTAATCTTCCAACTCATCAAATTGGCTGATATTGCTGAAGAACGTCATCATAATCCTACATATAACAAAAAATTAAAACCAAGACTAGCCATTCATTGAGCAGCTTATGTATGAATTTTATCCAGTATTTTTGTCATATTTTTATAATTATAAACTTGAAATCTATCGATAGCTTGCTCTTGTTCACCGGAATAAATTAAAAATCCATACGGACATCGTTGCTTTACTAAATCGGAAAAACTCTTCAGGCCTTTCAAAAAATCACCATGAAACGTTTTAGACGCTTTAATTTCAACTGGGATCAAGTCATTAGCGACTTTAAAGAGTAAATCCACTTCACTCCCATGGCTATCACGGTAATAATAAAATCCAGGTTCAAAACCTCTATTAAGTTGGTTTTTCATCAATTCACATATAATAAGATTCTCAAACAAATTCCCTCGTAATGGATCTCGCACAATTTGCTCTTTAGATGATATATCCAACAAATATGTAGCAAGCCCAACATCCGTAAAATACAGTTTTGGCGACTTAATAAGTCGTTTTCCAAAATTTTCAAAATAAGGTTGTAATCTGAAAATAATAAATGATGCTTCTAATATTGATAACCAATTTTTTACCGTAGGATGTGAAATACCAAGTTCATTACTAATACTGCTACTATTAAAAATCTGGCCAATTCTGCCAGCGCACAATTTTAGAAAATGCTGGAATTGTGACAAATCTTTAATATTAAGCATTTTTCTAACATCACGCTCAATATATGTTTGTACATAATCACGATAAAACTTTGTTGGTGATAAGTTTTCTTTATATATGCGGGGGTACATTCCATTAAAGATATACTCATCAGCTGTTAATTCAATATTGCCCTGGGATAACTCCGCAATAGTGAATGGTAGTAACTTTAAGACTGCTGTCCTGCCTGCAAGTGACTGTGAAATGGACTCATGTAATTCAAGCTGGTGGCTACCCGTTAGTATAAACATACCTTTTGCATCATTATCATCGACAATTCCTTGTATATAAGAAAGTAATTGTGGCTGACGCTGGATCTCATCGAGGATGGCACCTTCTGGAAAACGAGCAAGAAATCCTCGAGGGTCACTTTCAGCGAAGGCTCTCTCATCAATATTTTCTAAACTGATATAAGGCTTATCTGGAAAGATTTTTCTAGCAAGCGTAGTTTTGCCAGACTGTCTTGGCCCTAAAATCGTCACGACAGGATAACTTCTTGCCATGGCTTCTAGCTCAACAGTAAGCCCTCTTTTGATAATGTGCATATCAACTCAATTGATTTATATAGCAATAACTATATGAATATTAACAGCTAAACTATAGTTGTGCAAATTGAAAGTTGAATTTTCAATTTACACAAGGTACGCACCTCATCTTAAAGTGCACTAGCCACTCAATAAATCCATGGCATTACGAATAGCGGCCTCTGTCCATAACATGGTGGGATATTCTTGAATTTCCGCAAAGTAAGCATAGGCCACTACAGCATGACAAAATGCCCTGAAGTTAGCGATGTCTAACAACTCATGATCCCATTTCTCATAGGCATCTAAAAATGTAGGTAAACTTTGTTTTGAAAACAACATGATGCCAACAGATAAATCAATTGCAGGATGCCCAATATGCGTATCACCCCAGTCGATGAATCCTGAAGGTAAACCCTTTTCATCCACCAGAATATGCTTTGCGTAAAGGTCCGCATGTAAATAAACCGCTTTCTCATCTGAAATGTGTAAATGATCGAAGTGTTCGGTTATTGCCAGCAATTGCGCGGGATCTAAACCCGCAGCTAAGAAATGGTCTGCATATTGGCTTAAGGTCAGGTTTACTCTTTCAACCCGATTAGGAATATTTAA
Organism: Uncultured Candidatus Berkiella sp.; assembly: GCA_964502705.1. Taxonomy (GTDB): domain Bacteria; phylum Pseudomonadota; class Gammaproteobacteria; order Berkiellales; family Berkiellaceae; genus Berkiella. The sequence continues at coordinate 8,423 of CAZCXZ010000127.1, forward strand.
ACGCCAATCTTGATCGCCTTGGATTTGTTGTAAATGCTGATGCTTGACTGGCAATTGATGTAGTTCTTTTAACCATGTACCTAGTGTGCCCGCAAATTCCTGACTATCAACTAATGGGCGCTGCACTTGGGTTAATAATTTTCCTTTGAGCAATTGATACCCCACAAAAGGATAAGGATATTGCTCCGTCGGTGTTCCGATATAGGTTAAATCAGGCACAGCGAATGAAAGTCGTTCTTTATAATAGGGTAATAAAGTGATCTCATTATGCATACACGCAAGGGCTTCTTTACGATGCGGGAAACGAAAAACCCATTGATTGTTTACTAAAAATGCGCTGTTATCAAAACCTTCACCCAGCACTGATAAAGAGGTCATTGCCAAATTAAATTGATCTTTTAGAAGCTTGCTCACCATCGCTTCATTGATCTCTACCGTTTTATTCCATATGTGACTCATACAATACTCTTATTCATAACCCATGATGGTTGTGCTACCTTCAATTTTATCGAGCACAATGGCTGGCAATTTGGAAAGCTCGGTTAAACATTGGGTTAAGCGCTGTGAGTGAGAAGTTACCCAGATCTGTGAAGTACGACTTGCTTGATAAATAAGCTCTGCCAGTGGTGCAATCAGATCTGGATGCAAACTCATTTCTGGTTCATTTAATGCTAAAAATTCAGGTGGTCTAGGGCTTAATAACGCTGCCACTAAGCATAAGTAGCGCAATGTGCCATCTGATAGTTCGCGCGCTTCTAAAGGACGCTTAATGCCGGGTTGCTGCAATAAGACTTCAAAACGCCCGCGTTCACTACGGATCATCAGTGTGCACCCAGGGAACGCCTGATCAATAGCCCGATGTAGCGCTTCGCTATCTCCTATCTCTTTAATGGTTTGCAAGGCTGCAGC
>CAZCXZ010000128.1:0-9064 GCA_964502705.1 Uncultured Candidatus Berkiella sp.
CAGTAAGGATTTCTTCGCTTTTATTTAGTTTTAACGACTTTTCGATCAATGGTACTCACTACCATCCAAACAAATTGGATGAATTGTTCCTTTTTCAATTGGGATCATTCAATCCCAAAATCTCTTTCGTTTCATTCTTTTTTTAAAAAAGTACTTGTAAAGTAAAAAAAGGAATGAATATTCATTCATTATTTCGAAAGGAAAATACGGATTTATGATGGCAAATTCGAGAAAAAATATAATTTCTAGGCGAACTGTTGTCAAAACTTCTGCTTTTGGAGCCGTTTTTCTGTTTCTTTCCACTTGGAATTGTAAATCATCTGACCCCTCAGTGATTACCGGAAGGGGTATTTCTTGCAAATTTTTAGATCCTGGAGCCCAGGAAATTTTCTCTCATTTGAGTGAGGCTCTCCTTTTCCAGTTTCTTCCTGAAGAACCCTTAGAGAAGGAAAAGGTTCTCAATGAGGTGGTCCTTGGAATTGATTCTTATTTATATACTCTGCCGATTCATACCCAAGATGAAATACTAGAAGCCATTCAATTTTTAAACTTAAGAGTTGTTAGATGGTATTTATTCGGATCGGGTTCTCATTGGGAACTGACGGATCGAAATGTAGTCATTAATACTTTAAACCAATGGAAGATGTCGTACATTACTTTGTTTCGGTCTCTGTTTTTTTTATTACAATCAATGATTACCATTGGATACTTTGAATCACCTTACTCATGGAAACATGTGGGGTATCCTGGTCCAAAACATGCATTAGGATTACGTCATGGATAAATTAATCAATGTTTCTTATTTGAAGAAGGATCTGGATTTAGAAGCAGATTTTGTTATTGTTGGCTCCGGTGCTGGCGGTGGAACCAGCGCAGAGATTTTATCCAAAGCGGGATTTCGAGTCATCATTGTCGAAGAAGGAAACTACGAAACGAGTAAAGACTTTGATTTGAAAGAATTATCTACTTTCAATCGGTTATACTTCGAAGGTGCCACTCGTCCTACCAAAGACAAAGCATTCACTGTGGTACAAGGAAGGACTGTGGGAGGATCCACTGTTGTTAATTGGACAACTTGTATTAAAACTCCGAGTGAAACGCTTCGTTATTGGGAAAAAAACTTTGGAATCCAAGACTTTGGTATCGATGATTTGGAACCTTGGTTTGCGATGGCATCCAAAAGACTTTCTATTGAGACATGGGAAGCTCATAATCAAAATAATAATCTACTTAGTTTAGGTGCAAAAAACTTAGGATGGCGGTATAGTTCCATTCCTCGTAATGTTAAGAACTGTCGTATGTTAGGTTATTGTGGGCTAGGTTGTCCCGTTGATGCCAAACAAAGTCAATTGGTAACTACCATTCCTTCGGCCCTCAAAGAAAAAACAACATTGTTATTCAATACCAAAGCGGTCCGTTATGAGTGGAAAGAAAATTTCATAGACCATTTAGTTTGTTCTCCTGCGGTGACCCAAGGAGAGATAAAACCAAAAATACGATTGTTTGCAAAACATTTCATTACAAGTGCTGGTGCAATCAATTCCCCGGCTCTACTTTTGCGATCCAAACTTCCAGACCCATACCAATTGATCGGTAAAAGAACTTTTGTACAATTACACAATTATTCAGTTGCTGAAATGACTTCTTCTGTTTATGGATTTTTTGGCGCACCACAATCTGTTGCTTCTGATGAATTTTTATGGAAGGATGGAGTAACGGGGCGAGCTGGTTACAATATAGAAGCTGTGGGTGCCCAACCCATTGTTTTAATGAATTTGCGTAAACTAGTTGGAGAAGAATTTGAAGCTTACGTAAAAAGTTATCCCAATTTGCATGTGTTAGTCTCTCAAATTCGAGATGGATTTAATGAAGAGAGTCAAGGTGGAACTGTGACGTTAAATGATGCCGGTTATCCAATCCTTGATTATCCTCTCAATGACTATATAATCGATGGGATACGAAGATCCTATTTATCCATGGCAGAATGTCAATTTGCGGCAGGTGCAAAAACCGTTGTCCCTGCCAACAATGCCGTAAGTCCCTTTTCTAATTGGTTGGATGCAAAAAAAGGGATTGAATCAATGACAATTCAATCTCCTAACACAGTGGTGAATTCTACTCACCCATTAGGTGGTAATCCAATGGGAACGGATAACAAAACATCGGTAGTCGATACGAATGGTAAACACCATCATATTAAAAATTTATCAGTAATTGATGGTTCTATTTTTCCCACGAGTCTAGGGGTGAATCCGAGTTTTACGATTTATGCCATTGCATCGAAACTAGCGACTCAGTTGGTTAGGGAATTTAAGTAAAACTATGCTAACACGAGTCGAAGAAATTTTATTTGCTTCCATGATTTTTTTTCTGATGGTTGCCATGGGTACAACCTTAACTGTAGAAAACTTTAAAAAAGCAGTGTATTCCAAAAAACCATTGTTTATCGGGATGGTATCTCAATTTGGTTTTATGCCTTTAATTGCCTTTGGGTTAGCCAAAGGATTTGGACTTTCGCCACTATTTTCTATTGGTCTGATTTTGGTCGGATGTACTCCCGGAGGGACTACCTCAAATCTATTAACCTATTACGCTAAAGGTGATGTAGCTTTGAGTATAAGTATGACCATTACTTCTACGATACTTGCAATTGTGATGATGCCCTTTTTGTTTTGGTTGTATTGTTCAGGATTCAATACAGAACAAATTCAAATACCATATAAGAGTATTATTGGTTCCATTTTTATTCTGATCATTCCAGTGTTGATTGGAATTAAGATTAGATCAGCTAACATAAAGTTGGCGTTAAAGATTGAAAAAGTGGGAAGTTTTTTAGGTGTTCTCATGATCTTTTTTCTTCTGATTGTAATGGTTCCGAAAAATATAGACATACTTAAAAAAACTACATTTGCGATGTACATTTCTGCGATCCTCATTACGGTTTTAGGTTATGTATTTGGTTATACCTTTAGTCGGATCCTAAAACTAACCGACCGCCAAAGTACAACCGTTTCCTTAGAAACTGGAATTCAAAACGGACCATTAACAATCGCAGTGATTTTACTTAGTTTCCCACCGATTTTAGTGAATGAGATCTTGTGGATGCCGTTGTTATACGCTTTATTCGTTCCAATCACATCGTCGCTCGCAACTTTATATTTTTATTTAACATCAAAAAAACAACCAAAAGGAATCACTTAGATGAATTTTTATTTTTCAGAAGAACAGAACCGATTGCGAGAAGCAGTGGCTGCTTATGCAAAAATTGCGGGTGCAGATCCACAAAGGGATATTGAGGAACGAGATAGTGAATTTTCCTGGGACGTACTGAATGCGTTAGGTGATAAGGGTTGGACCGGAGTGATTGTACCAGAGGAATACGGCGGAATGGGAAAAGGAGCCATGGAATATACAATCATCATGGAAGAAACGGCCAAAGAACTCGTTTATGGTCCTCAGAATTTGATTCAAGCCCAACAAGGTTTATTGGCAGTCGGAACTGAAGAACAAAAAAGAAAGTGGTTACCCGAACTGGCAAAAGGAAAGATTATGGCTGCCCAAGCAATTTCTGAACCAGATGCAGGATCTTCATTCCAAAACATTCAAACAACAGCTGTGAAGGATGGCAACGAATGGGTGTTAAATGGATTGAAAGTGCATATCAATTTGGGGAAAGAAGCTCAGTTGATGATGGTATTAGCTAAAACAGATAAAGGATTAACTGAGTTTTTGGTAGATAAAGATAGCAAAGGAATTCGCTATGAAAAACAAGATCCCATTGGTTTAAGATCAGCACCGATGTATGATGTTCACTTTGAAGATTGTCGAATCCCTGCGGATACAGTTTTAGGTAGGGAAGGAAGAGGAATCGAAACTTTTATGGCTATCTTTAAACTGAGTCGGTTGGGTGTTGCATCGCAATTACTTGGAATTGCTAGAGGTTGTTTGGAACATGCGGTTTCCTTTACAAAATCCAGAAAGGTCGGTGAAAACAGAGTTTCTGACTTTCAAGGAATTCAGTGGATCATAGCAAAACTTACATCTGAATTAGAAGCAGCAAAACTTGCAAGAAACCAAGCAGCTTGGTTACATGATCAAAATGTGAATCACAATTTAGAAACATCTATTGCTAAGTATCTTGCAGGTGTTGTTGCGGATGAAACAGTCAATAAAGCATTTACTCTTACAGGTTCTCATGCTTGTTATAGAAACCGTCCCTACGATCGTTATGTTAGAGAAGTAAAATCGCTATTAGCCGGTGGTGGTAGTTCGGAGGTAATGTTAAATAACGTAGCTAGAGAAATTCTTCGACCATCGTATCACTATTAATATGAAATTTACAGGTACAACTTTAGTTACTGGTGCGAATGGTTTTATTGGCTTTGAACTTTTAAAAGAACTTTCAAAGGATCCAAATTTAAAAATTCGTGTTACGGATTTACGGAATGAACGTATCCAATCCATAAAAAATCCGAATATTGAATTTGTTCGATCTGACATTCGTAAAGAATCAGAACTTCGCCCTTTATTTGAGGGAGTGGATCGTGTATTTCATGTAGCAGGAATTTGTAATTTAAGCACTCCGTATGAAACGTTAAAACCCATAAATGTAAATGCAGTTGATAAAATTACAGACATTGCACTAGAAACTAAAGTGAAAGCATATATTCACTTTAGTTCTTCGAGTGTTTATGGAACATACAAAGGTACTCCGTTTCAAGAAACGGATGTTTGTTTTCCTTTGGATGCTTATGGAAAAAGTAAATACGATGGTGAACAAATCGTACTAAGCAAAATACCAAGGGGACTAAGTGCAGTCATCCTAAGACCCTGTACAGTTTACGGCCCTGGTTGTAACGATGGTGCGGGAAAAGTATTTTCAAGATCTGGAAAGATCGCAGGAATTCCCGGAAATGGTAAACAAAGATTAGCAAATGTTAGGGTGGAGGACGTAGCATCAGCAGCTATCTATTTTTCTAAAAGAGAAGCTGTATTTGGAGGAATCTTTAATTTAGCTGATAATAGTCACCCAACTTTAGAAGAAGCTTTAGATTTAGCCGCAGAAGCATTTGGTTCGAAGATTAATAAAATACATATTCCTTTGGGTCTTCTTAAAGTTTTGGCGAAATTGGAAGCACCGATTGCAAAACTTAGAGGGAAGATTCCAGACTTAGAATTTGAAGCAATTAAATATTTATATAACGATTATTATATGGATAATCGAAAACTTAAATCAGTTGGTTATAGTTTAAAATATCCGGATTTTAAAAGTTCAATTTTAAAAATGAAATATTTTTCTAAAGGAGAAAAAAATGAGTAAGGTAATAGTAATTAGTGGAATTGCACAGGGAATGGGAAGAGAAGTATCCCTCATGTTAGCGGCAGAAGGGTATACTATTTGCGGATTTGATATTGAAAAAAAATATTTAGATAGCCTTTCCGCTGAACTAACAAAGTTAAACGCAAATTTCCATTTAGAACCATTGAGTATCACCGACTCAGATAAAATCATTAAATTCAAAGACACAGTTTTAAAAAAATTCGGTAACGTAGATATAGTTGTTTCCAATGTGGGAATTGGTTTTTTTGGACCTTTTGAAGAAGTTGATTTGAACAAGGCATTACAATGTTTTGATATCAATGTCATGGGATGTGCACGTCTATTACAAGCCTTCCTTCCTTCTATGCGTGTTGCAAAAAAAGGAAAAATTATAGTTATGTCATCGCTCGTAGGCCAAGTTCCTTTTCCATTTGAGTCCATTTATTCTGCGACTAAGTTTGCAATTGAGGGGATGGTTTCTTCTATGCGTTATGAAGTAACTCCTTTCGGAATCCAAGTTGCTATGATCCAACCGGCCCAAGTATCTACAAACTTCGCAGCCAAAGCGCAAAAATTACCGGAAAAGGAATCACCTTATTATGATCGTTGTGTTCGTTTTATTAATCGAGACAATGACTTAATTAGAACAGCAACTAATCCAAAACAAGCAGCTGAAAGAATTGTAAAGGTAATTGTATCTAATAAACCAAAGTTGTTCAATCAGGTTGATTTTATGAGTACATTCTTTTTGGGATTAAATCGATTTCTACCACAAAAAATTAAAGATAAAATCTTATTAAATCACATGAATATCAACGTTTAGGAAGAAGTATGAAGGTTCCCAATTTAGAAAAAAGAACTCTGTATCACTTAGTACAAGAAGGAAGACGTTTGTATGGCGATCTTCCTGTTCAGAGTTATAAAGACAATAAGAAAGAATACCATGACATTAGTTATCGCGAATTTGTTTCTTCTGTGGAGGGATTGTCGAAAGGTTTACTCTATTTAAACACAAAGGCTGGTGACAGAATTGGAATCATTGCCGATGTGGGACACCAATGGTTACAAGTGAGTATGGCAGTTACAAATATTGGATGTGTTGATGTTCCTCGGGGAACAGATGCAACCTTGGATGATATCAGTTATATTTTGACTCATGCGGAATGTAGAATTGTCTTTATAGAAAATGAAAAAACCTTACTCAAGTTTTTACCTGAATTAAAGAAATTAAAAATAGAAACCGTTGTTTTGTTTGGAGATCAAAGGAGTGAAAATACTGAGCTTGGTTCTCCAATTTTAAACTTCTCAGACTTGAAAAAAGTGGGTTCTTCCATTGAGCAAGACAAATTTCATTCCAGAGGAAAACAAATCCAGGAAGAAGATTTAGCGACAATCATTTATACTTCTGGAACAACAGGAAAACCGAAAGGTGTGATGCTTACCCATAGAAGTATTCTTTTCGAAATTAATTCTCTTGTGGCAGAATTCCGTAAAACAGGTGTTCATGTTGGTGAAGGTGATGTGACTTTAGGATTTCTTCCTCCTTGGCACAGTGGTGAAAGAATCTTTGAAACCATTTGTTTTTATTCTGGAATCAAAATTGCATTCACAACAGTGCCCGAACTAGGCAAGGATCTAACAAAAGCAAAACCAACAATTTTATTTACGGTTCCCCGTGTCTGGGAAAGTTTTTACGACAAAATTAGAGATACGATTAACAAAAGTAATGTTTTAAAAAAGTATTTTTTGAAATTACTGGTATGGAATTCTGTTAATTTTTCCATTTGTTATGATCTTGCCTTTGATAGAATTCCAAGATTAAATTCACCTAAAACTATTTTTCAATTTTTATCACAAGTCTTTCATTTAATTAAATTGATGGTCTATCTACCATTACTTCCCATTTCGAAATTGGTTCTATCTAAAATATTATCGGTATTAGGTGGTAAATTGCGATATGCCTTCGCAGGTGCTGGTGCTTTACAAGCAGAAGTGGATCGATTTATGTATGCGATAGGTATGCCTATTTTAGAAGTCTATGGAATGACAGAGAATTCTGGTGTTTCTACGATTAGGCATTATAATGATTTTTCTGTGGGTAATGTTGGGAAACCGATTAACGGAGTCACAATCAAACTAATTGACGAGTTTGGAAAAGAAATTACTAAACCAGGAATCAAAGGTGTCGCTCATCATCATGGGTTTCATAATATGAAAGGTTATTATTTAGAAGATGAAAAAACAAAAGCAGTATTAACGGCTGATTGTTGGCTAAATTCCGGTGACTTACTTGTTTATACAGCCCAAGGTACATTAAAGTTTGCGGGTCGTGCGAAAGACACGATTGTACTCTCTGGGGGTGAAAATGTAGAGCCAGAACCAATCGAAATTTGTCTGAAACAAAGCGAATATATAGACCAAGCAGTTGTGGTGGGACAAGATAAAAAATCGTTATCGGCTTTATTATTATTAAATTTAGATAAAACCAAATCTTACTTAGATTTACATTCTATTTCACTGGACTTAAACAACTGTATTTACAATGAAAATGAACAATTACAAAAATTAATGAAAGAGGAAGTCAAACGATTTGTATCTGATAAAAATGGGTTTAAGTCTTTTGAACGGATTACCAATGTTTATATCTTACAAAATCCCTTTGTTGTGCATGATGAATTAACCCAAACACAAAAAGTCAAACGAAATAGAGTTCAAGAAAAGTATCACAATGAAATTGAATCTATGTATCGTAAATAGGCGGGTGTTAAATGCAAAATTATAAATCTTGGAATATAGAAATTGAAGACCGGATTGCCACAGTTACGCTACAAACTAATGATTTGAATGTAATGAATATGGAATCTCTTTTCGAACTAAAAAAAATTAGTAACGAACTAGAGGAAAATAATGAAGTTTGGGCCATTATTCTGCAAGGTGCTGGAAAACATTTTTCTTCTGGTGTAAACATTGATATTTTAAGTAAAGCAGCTGAAATCAGCAGCGAAGAATTTAAGACGAATATGAGAGAAATGCAGAGTTGTTTTACAACATTTGAGAATATCTCAAAACCAACCATAGCAAAACTTCAAGGTTTTTGTATGGGCGGTGGGTTTATGTTAGGTCAATGTTGTGACTTTAGAATTGCCAGTGAAAAGTCTGTTTTCTCGATTCCTCTGGTTAGATTAGGTTTAACTGTGCTCATGGGAACAAACAGGATCACTCGAAATGCTGGAATCGCTGCCACCAATGAATTAGTTTTGTTAGGTGAAAAATTCAATCCTGAAAAAGCACTCCAACTGAATTTAGTAACAAAAGTTGTTTCGCAAGAAAAGTTAGATGATTCTGTAAAGCAGTTTGCAAATAAATTTAAGTCCTTACCACCTAAGACTATATCTATCACTAAACAAATTATTAGACAAGGTGATAAAATTCCTTTAGAACAAAGTTTGGAATTGGAAATTGAATTACAATCTAAGTTACTTTCTTCTTCCGATTTAAAAGAGGCACTAGATAGTTTTTCCAATCATCGTAAACCAGTTTTTACCGGAAATTAACAATGAGTATTGAGGGCCTTTGGCAAAATGGAAAAGTAACAGTCAATCGAATCAGGATTGTTTTATTTTTTATCTTCTTTTTTGCATTGCTTGGAACAAGAGAAAGTATGCCTTCTGCAATGTTTACGATCCATTTAACTGGAACAATCATTATGGGAGTCTATGCTACCATTTGTTTTTTTTGGTTGAG
>CAZCXZ010000129.1:0-8863 GCA_964502705.1 Uncultured Candidatus Berkiella sp.
AGCAACAAGCTCCAGGAATTAAAGAGTGGTTTAAGCGAAGTTACGCGCAAAGCATGCACTAATGCCGCCCCCACCAGCCACGGCATGAATGAGGCATTTTCTACTGGGTCCCAAAACCACCAGCCGCCCCAGCCCAATTCATAATAGGCCCACCAACTTCCAAGGCTGATCCCAATAGTTAAAAAAGCAAAGGCTAATAACGCATAAGGTCTAGCCCACTTGGCCCAAGCAAAGCGCTCTTCTGGTAACCACATCGCTGCAATTGCAAACGCAAACGGAATCGCAAATCCCACATAGCCTAAATACAGAAATGGCGGGTGCATCACAAAGCCTGGATCTTGCAATAAAGGGTTTAAATCTGCGCCATCTTTGGGCATGTTAGGCAGTAAGCGTATAAAGGGATTCGAGGTATGCAATAACAAGAGTAAAAAGCCTGCATGCACGGCCCCAAGTACTGCAAACAATTTGCTTGCGATGGCACTTGGCAAGGAACGCGACGCCAGCGAAACACCTAATGTCCATAACGATAAAATAAACACCCACAGCAGCAACGAACCTTCATGTCCACCCCATACGGCGCAGAGTTTATACATAAAGGGTAATTGGCTATTGGAATTTTGCGCAATGTAATAAACACTGAAATCATCTTGTACGAAACAATACACCAGCGTGACAAAGCTAAAGAACACAAAACCCGTTAATCCAAACACCAAGGGCTTAACCAGTACAGATAAAGGTCGATAAAACCCTGCCGCCATCAAAGAGAAAGCAAAGCCCAGCGCTAGGATTAAACTAAATAGACCAAACTCTGGGATCATGTTTTTTCACTTTTTTGTAAGTTAGCGATTTCAGGTGGCATATAGTTTTCATCATGCTTAGCCAACACTTGCTGAGCAACGAATTCGCCATTAGCGCCTACTTTACCAAGCGCCACTGCGCCTTGGCCTTCTTTAAACAAATCGGGCATGATGCCTTGGTAACGAACTTTGGTTTCATGTTTAAAATCGGTCACTGTGAATTCAACCGCCAAAGCATCGAGGCGCTTAACGCTCCCCTTCACAACCATACCGCCCACGCGGATGGTTTTATTCGGCGTGATCTGTTCGGTGGCCAACTGCGTTGGTGTATAAAACAAGTTAATGTTTTGCGATAGCGCATATAACACTAATCCAACACCCACGCTTAAGCCCACAACCAAGGTCAGCACTAGTACAATCCTTTTTTGGTGCATGACTGACATTATCGTAGGTCTCGCTTTAAGTGCTGTAGGATGCGACGCTGCTGCATAATGGCTTGTAACGCTAACCAGCCTAATCCCACTAACACGATGCCAACCGATGACCAGACATACCAAGTATATTGACCCACAATCCTTACCCTTTATTCGCAATAAATGATTGAACCCAGCGGCTATTCGCTTCGCGACGCAAGATTTGTGTTCGTAGTTTTAAGCACATAATAGCAGCAGTATAAACGCCCATGCCCACGATCATGCATAGTAATGGCCAAAGCATGGAACTATCCATGGTTGGTTTAGCAAACCGTGAAATGGTTGCGCCTTGGTGTAACGTATTCCACCAGTAGACAGAGTAATGAATGATCGGAATATCAATTAAGCCAATCAACGCAAAAATAGCGCTTATTTTAGCGGCCGCTTTGGGATTGGTAATAGCCGAATATAAGCCGATATAACCGACATACAAAAACAATAAAATGAGTTCCGAAGTAAGACGAGCATCCCAGATCCACCAGGTTCCCCACATGGGTTTACCCCAAATGGCACCGGTTACCAAAGCGCAAAATGTAAATAAGGCACCAATTGGCGCAATGCAATAAGCAATGAGATCGGCTACTTTCACGCGCCAAATTAAGTAGACAGCAGATGCCAGTGCCAACACGACATACAGTAACATCGATAGCATCGCGCATGGCACATGTACGTAGATAATACGGAAGCCTTCGCCTTGGAGATAATCGGCCGGCGCAATAAGTAGGCCACCTACTAATCCAACGGCCAGTGCTATGAGACTTATCACAAATAACCAGGGCTGCATTAACGAACAAAACTGGTAAAAACGGCGCGGTGAACCTAAACGGGTCATCATTTGTATTATCATGTTAATCATCCATTGCGGCCCTTAATGCACCGGCTGCAGCGTGGGGAGCCAAGACAGCGGCAAACACCGATATCGCACCCAGCAAAGCCAATTGAAAGCGAATGTCGTCATTGGTTAGTAACTGCACGGCGACACTTTCACCCAAGATCAAGATCGGCACGTAAAGTGGCAGTAGCAATAATGATAAAAATATGCCTGAACGAGGCATCGCACAGGTCAAGGTTGCCCCAACCACACCTAAAAGCGCCAACGCAGGAGAACCGACTAACAAGCTCAAACACAATGCGCCTGTTGTCTCTTTGGAAAGCTGCATAATGAGCCCAAATAAGGGTGTGAGTAACACGAGTGGCAAACAAGCGACTAACCAGAAAGTAACTGCTTTAGCCAATAACAACCACCATAAAGGATAAGGGCTTAAAACCAGCTGCGCTAAGGTGCCTTCTTCTTGTTCACGACGAAACAGGTTATCGATGGTGGTTAAAGTAATAAATAAAAAGCTGATCCAAATAATCGCGGGACTTGCACCAATCAGACGTTGGTTATCAAACCCCAAACCGATACCAAATAAAGAAATAAAGACTAAAAAGAAAACAATAGGATATACCCAATCTGCTTTTTTGCGTTGCAGGATTTTTAAATCACTTTTTACACAGGACCAAAATACGTTTAACACGCGCTTCCCTTAAGTCGATAAGCAGATAACATGACAACCTTCATAGTATTGAGAACCTTGATGGCTCGATAACAAAATCATGCCACCATGTGCTAAATGTTGCTGGCAATACACTTGCAGTTTGTCGTAACTCGCTTTATCCAGTGAATTAAAAGGTTCATCTAAGATCCACAGGGGGCGATTTTTTAAAATCACCGCAGCCAATGCCACTTTACGACATTCGCCTGCAGATAATGATCCGCACAGTTGATTACGTTGATGGGTTAATCCCAAATCCGCTAACACTTCAGCGATGCGTGCATCGCTTGCCAGGCAATTAGCCAGGCTTAATAATTCTGCAATATTTTCTAAAGGGGTAAGCGCTTTTTTAAGACTATTTTGATGTCCCAAGTAGCTCATTTGGCTTAGCAAGCAACCTTGAAACTGGATATTGCCTTTATCCGGCGATAACAAGCCTGCCACAATTTTGAGCAATGTTGATTTGCCTGCACCATTAGCACCTTGCACTAACACACGCTGACCTGGTGCCATGGTAAAGCTCACATGGCGAAATAAAGCCTTGTGGCCTTTAGCGTGAGAGAGATTATTAACGGCTAGCATCATTCTTTAAATAGCTCATTATCTGACTTACGAATACTTTCGCACGCTAATTATAGGTTAATGACCCACCCATCAAAAGGTTTTTGTTTTATAATCGAAACAGTAAATGAACATCGACTCCCCTAAGGTACCCATAAATGATGGATTTTCTTGCCCAATACGGTTTATTTTTAGCCAAAACACTAACTTTTGTTATTGCGATTCTCGTCACTGCAGCCGTGCTCATGGCGATTGGGTTGCGCAATAAGAAACCCTCTGGTTCCATCATCATTGAAAGCCTGAATGAAAAAATGACGGATATTCGCGAAAGCTTACAAGCTGAAATGATGCCCAAATCCGCTATCGCAAAGTTCAAAAAAGAACAAAAGAAAAAACAAAAAGCAGAAAAGAAAAAGCATAAAAATGCCAAAGACGAAAAAATTGCACCAAAATTATTTGTTGTACAATTTGATGGTGACATTCGTGCATCGCAAGTCCATGCGTTGCGAGAAACCATTTCCGCGATTGTGGAAGTCGCTGACAAGCATGACGAAGTGTTACTAGTATTAGAAAGCTCGGGCGGCTTTGTGCACACTTACGGCTTAGCAGCCTCGCAACTGCAACGCTTGCGCTCACGCAACCTTTGCCTAACCGTTGCCATCGATAAAGTGGCAGCCAGTGGTGGTTATTTAATGGCGTGTGTCGCCAATAAAATTATTTCTGCCCCTTTTGCGATTGTGGGGTCTATTGGAGTGGTGGGACAATTACCGAATTTTAACCGTTTACTTGAAAAGCATAATGTGGATATTGAACAGCATACCGCTGGCGAATATAAACGCACGTTAACCATGTTGGGTAAAAATACCGACAAGGGTCGACAAAAATTCCAACAAGACTTGGAAGAAACCCATGCTTTGTTTAAAAATTACATTGCCGATCACAGGCCTATTGTTAATTTAGAGGAAGTGGCCACCGGTGAACACTGGTATGGTACTGACGCGCTGAATTTGCGCTTAGTTGATGAATTGCAAACCAGTGACGATTATATTTTGGCAAAAATCAAAACCCATGATGTGTTTGAAATTAGTTATGAAGAGAAACAGAAATTGGCCGACAAAATCACGAGTAGCTTTACCATGATATTCGACAAACTACTCGCGAAATTGATGCATCCAACCAGTTAACCGTGTCGACGACGTTTACCTGTCGTCTTCTCCTTTGGTGCAGGCTCGATTAACATTGGGAGCGGGGCTCGTTCACGGATCTGTTTTGCCAGCAATTCAAACCTAGTGAATGATTGACGGTTCATACTGGGCAAAAAGCATATGGCTCGTTCAAAAAGCGGGGGGACTTCCTTCAAGAACATCAAAATCCCGGTTGCATAACGCATTTCTTGTTCATAGGTAGTTGGCCAGGGTTGATTGCTTAAAAGAGCGGCTCTTTGTTGGCAGTACTGTTCGAATGGCAAACGACTCAATGTGCAAGCAACAACACGGGGATCTGTCAGTCGCACATAGTTTTGTTGCAACGCTTGTTGTAACACCTCAGGTAACTCTTCAGTATCAATTATTTGAGTTAACTGCGTGTAGGGTATCAGTGTTGCAAGTGCAATATAACCTGCTTTAGTTATCTCATTTTCGGTTAAATCAAGCACAGCCACATTACTGCCAGCAAGATGTGTCACCAAAGCAAAAACGCCGTCATCACCCAGATCACCATCCCAAATTGATATTTTTTGCAAGCTAGAATACTTACAGAATGCAGCACAACCTGCAGCCATTTGAGCGCTAAAACGGGTATCGTCCAGGTTCAGATCGACAATCGCCGTATCAGCAAGTAACTTAAAAAGCAGCAACGCTGTTTCATCGTTAAGAGAACAACTTTCAAGCTTCAAGGCTGTAACTTGAGTACCAGCAAGCGCACGCAACAAATGCTCAAGTGGGCAAAAAAATAATTCAATCGGCGTATATGCTATTTCATGAATATTGTTTTGGGCTATCCAATCTCGAAAACCTTGATATTGGCCTGAATTTAATTCACTTAGCATAACAATTGATAGTTTATTCATTTTTTTATTCCAGTAAAAAAAGCCCCGTGAGGGGCTTATTTATTAGAGGGCTTTTAACCTATTAAGCTCTGCAATTCTCGGGCTTCTGCGAGGAGAGCCTGAGTCTTGCGGCGCTTGTTTGCCACGCGGCGTTTCGAAGATAGTTGGCCCAACTTTGCCACGCGGTGTTTCTTCAACTGCTGGAGCTTGCTTGCCACGCGCTGTTTCTATTGCAAAGGCCGTTACGATCGGTGCTGCCGCTTTTTCAGTTACAACATCGACCTTGATTGCTGTTGCATCGACCGGCTTGGTCAATGGTTGCTCCGTCGTTAATTGAGCACGTTTAGCTCTAATGCTATTAGCTAAGCCTCTCACGCCACAACCAATACCATAGATAACGCCTAATGTTGTAGCCAGCCCTGCTACTGCGATAGCACTTGCGCCAAGCATACTGCCACCAGCAATAGACAATAACAATGCTTGAGATGCACTATGTGCCATAATTAACGGCGTAGTACCAATAATAAAGCCCAATGCCCAACGTGTGCGGTAAAGACTTTCCAGCATACGTTCATTTGCTTTTTTGACACCCTGCACAGAAGCATTTGCGACTTTCTTGGTATCAGTCGTCACTTCGTTATATAAACTATCAACGAATTTTTCAACCGCAAAACCCACTAAACACCCTACCAACATCATGCCGATTAACTGTAAAGGGCTAGGTCCGATGATGCCATAAAAGTCACCTTGCATCTGGATACTTTCGCTAACGAAAATATTGGTAAAAATGCTGTTAAAGAAAGTCATAAATCGTGACAGCATAACACCCAAAATACCGCCGCTATTGAAGATAAACCAGCCTTCAGGTGCTAAAAAGGATGAAAAGATCCCAGAAAACAGACCATAACTTTGCACATGGCCTACTGCAGGCCCCATGGAACCCGTAATTTGGCCGGGGAAAATGCGATAGGCTAACCAACGCCCCCAGAAAGTACCCGCAATTTTACCCGAGTGTTGCGTTAAAGCTAACCCGGGATTTTGAATGGCATATTTCAGATCGCGCACGGCAGCTGTTACACCCACCAAAACGGCAGCTAATTGACAGACAGAAATACTGTAAGCCAGCAAAACGCCAACCCCTGACATAAAGATGGATAGACCTAATAATAAGGCAACTGTGCCGCCTAAAATCATTTTGGACTGAAACGAAGCATCGCGTACAAAACGATTAATCGAACTAATCACAAAATGATAAATATCATTACAACGTTTTTGAAAAATGTCTAACCATTCATTAGTTGTAAAGCGAAATAATCCATAAGCGGCAAAGATCCCAAAACCTATCGGCATTGTGAAAAACAGCATAAAGGTCGCAAACCAACGCAGAATTCCAGCGTAGTAAGTGATCAAAAAATCGGCTGTTTTTTCTCCTAAATTTTTGGGCACATCCGCCGTTTCAATATCCTTTCTGAAACTAAAGAACCGTCGAATACCTTCAGCAACGGTTTCGCGTTTCAGCAAACCATAAATGGTTAATAGTGGCAAACCTATCATCCAAGCTCCCGGAATAAAGCCCAGGATACTCAGTGTTATACCTGCTTTTAAGAGTGCCGTTAAACCAAATTGTTGTTTAAACCAAGCATTGCTACCCACACGTGGTAAATTGGTTGCGTCTTTAGCTGGCGCGGTGCCCTCTATCGTCTTAGCCATAACTACTACCTTTCACAAATGGCGATATTGGCCCGCAGCTTAATCTTTGTTACTTACTAATGTCAATTCTCAAGCTTAATTATTTGAAAAATAACGAAAATAAGTATGCTAACTGAGTTATTCCTGTAAAAGCTGCAGCAAGGAGGCTTCGGCTTTTGATTGGTTTTTCGGGCTTTGTGAAGTTTGCGCTGAAGAAGCGGAAACACCCTGATCTTTAAGGCGACGCTCAAATTGATGGAGGGCAGTAATCGTATTAGACTCCAAAGATAAGACTCTTTGACCCATAATCGTTATTCCTGAGACCGTATTTCCCATATCTGCTGATATTTTTGTCAGCTGACTAATTATATTTTTATTTTGTTGAAATATTTTTTGATTACGGACAAGAAGGTAACAATTAACCAGGAAAGAGAGCGCGCAAAACGTCACTAAGCCCCAAAATGCCCAAAACATCTGCCAGTTGAAAGCGAATTGTGACATGGCCAAACTCCGTCCGTGGAAAGATCTTTTTTAGTGTAGTTGAAATAAAATCCCTCTGCGCTGCGCGCGTCTCCCTTTTTCAAAGGGAGATATTTGTCGCTAACGCGACGTGATGAGCAAAGCGAATCAATATCTCCCTTTGAAAAAGGGAGACCGCCCAACGGGCGAGAGGGATTTTGGTTTTATTATTTCCAATTAACTAATCGTGACTTAAGCCGCAGCATCGCCTGACTGTGAATTTGGCTGATCCTCGATTCGCTCACGCCGAGCACTTCCCCTACTTCACGCAGGTTAAGCTCTTCGTCGTAATAAAGGGCTAGCACGAGCTTTTCACGCTCTGGGAGCTTCTCAATCTCTTTGGACAGTTTATGTTTGAAATCATCGCGTTGGATGCCCTCTAAAGGGCCAGTAATTGGGTTGTTCGTTGGGCAGTCGATAGCTTCTTCATTAACGCCTAAATCTTCAAAGGCAAAGATTTTGGAGCTATTAGAGTCCTGGATGATTTGGTGGTACTCATCTAATGTGACACCAAGGTTTTGTGCAACATCCACGTCTCTAGCATCGCGACCCGTTTTATTTTCAACTTCCCGCATGGCTTGTGCCACACGGCGAGAATTCTTATGTACCGAGCGAGGTGCCCAGTCCCCTTTGCGAATTTCATCAAGCATGGCGCCGCGAATACGAATACCGGCATAAGTCACAAAGGTTGCGCCCTTTTTCTCATCAAAATTTCGTGCAGCTTCAATTAAACCAATCATACCCGCTTGGATAAGATCGTCTGCTTGGATAATGGCGGGTAATCGTGCGAGTAAATGATGGGCGATCCGCTTAACCAGTGGAGCATATTCCTTGATGAAATCTGCATCTGATTCCTTGATTGCCGCTTTATATGTTGCTGCTCCACTCATGTATAACCTCTATTGAACGACAGGTGCGTTAATAAACTGCTCAATAAAGAATTGCACGTGACCGCTATGGGATTTAGGCAGAGGGAGTCTGTTCACATGGGATGCAAGCTCTGTAAAACATTGTGCCGCTTTACTACTTGGAAAAGCTTCCATGACAGCGCTTTGTTGCTTGATTGCCTTGCGCACTAAGTCGTCCTCCGGTACCCACCCCAAAAAGTGCAATACCACATTCAAATATTGTTCCGTTACATTAGTTAGCTTAGCAAATAATTTTTTAGCTTCATACAAACTACTAGACATATTCACAACAATTCGGAAGCGCTGAACCCCATGTTGGAGGTGCAGCAGT
>CAZCXZ010000130.1:0-8792 GCA_964502705.1 Uncultured Candidatus Berkiella sp.
AATTTTCAAGAAAGGAATCAACCTGTTCAACTTTATCACTCAGTAGCAAAAATTGGCTGTGCAAAAGACGTAATTGGGCTGGAGCGGGCATTCTGCTACGTTGTAAGGTTTCTTTACACTTGAGATGAACTTCATTCAATTTTGCAGTGTGAGCTAGTAAATTTAATGCTGCGTCAGCCTGATCGTGAGCTTCTCGAGTCCATTCAAAATTGGCAAATTGTTCGGCAATTGCTGCGAAATATATTGCAAAATCAAATAATGCCTTTGCTTGCAATGACACATAATCGGGCTCAGTGGCTACTTTGCTTTCTAAGCATTTAGTGAATTCAGAAATAATATGTGTGGTAAAAATATCATAATTATTTTTCAGCTGTTGATAGTACAATGCATGAAATCCAAATGGAACATGATTTGCAGCAAGTAACTGCCAAAAAAGTTGCGCTTGCTGTGCCATAATAATCGTGATGGCTTTTTGAAAATGGTGTGATATTTCATCCGTAGGGAAGCGGCGATCATGATAGGGAGTGAGCTCTTTGATTAAGAAAAATAGCCCATTAATCATCACTTGCATGTCGCGAATGGCTGCTAGTTTATCAGCGGGTGGTTTGTCCTGACACCGTTCTGTGGATGCAATCGTTTGATCACATCGAACTTGAATAAAAGTTAACATTTCCAGTCGAAATGCATACACTTTCCAAAGTATGTGATATTGAGCAATTAATGCTGCATAGTTCTCATTACCCATTTCAGGTGGAATATTGTGTAAAGCATCAAATAGTTTGCTCACTTGTTCTTGAGCACTATTGCAATACATTATCGCATCTATTTGATACACAATAGTGTTTGGTTTGGTCAATTTTTCGTATGCCGCGATCTGTTTTGAGGCATTTGCGAGCATGGCACCATAAACGGTAACCAACTCATTTCCTAATGAATGTCTATTTAAGCCAGCGATTGACGCTACTTCGTCAATAGATTCATTCACTTCCGTGAGGTTTTTGTTAGCAACTGTAATGGCTTCTACTGCTCGAGAAAATAGATTAATGTTTAAGCAAATATGTACATAATCAATCTGATATTGTAAAACATCCAGAAACGCCTGCCAGATCTTATCTTTTTGTCCAGATGATTTTATGTGATATATATAATTATCATAATCTGCAATGAGCTTTTCTAAAGATTGAAAATGCTCATGGAGCTTCTGATACAATTGTGCATCTTTCTCGGTATAATCATCACTCGCTTTAAACTTTATTAACCCGGCTCTAAAATAAAGAGTCGCTATTTTAAATAGCAGTCCAACTGTTTCATTTTTTAGCACTCTAAGTGTGGGATGCTCACCAAATACTTGATGAAAAATATATAGTAATAAAGTGTTGGTATGATGTGTTTTATCGAGAAATTGCTGGATATGTTCTGAATCCATCTTTTGTAAAACAGCTTCTGTGACGTTTTCAGCTGTAATGCGTTTGAGTACGGCTTCAATCACTTGTTGTGTCATATTTTTATCGGAGAACATTAAACGGATGCTATGATTTGGCGCATTAGCATCAAATTCATCTGAAAAAAGAGCTTCTAGTGCTTGTGCGAGTGGTCTTTCTCCTATGACAATTAACGGTGTAGCGGGTGTAACCGCTGCAACAGGGGGCTGGGATCTAGGTAACAGCTTTTCTTGGCATTCCTGATTTATTTCAATTACGCGCGATTTGATAATATCGAGGTGTTCTGCCGCTGTTTTGAAGATAACTGAATTTGGTTCAGCACTCAACTTGTTTACCAAGATATCTAATAATCGAATCAAAGAAGGAAGGATCTGGCCTATCTCTTCGCGATCATGGCAGTGTTTTAATAACTGGATTATTCTAAAGGCATGACTTAAATTTTCCTTCCAGTCAATCACGACTGCTCCCGATGTTGGTAATTCAAGATTTTCGAAGCCGTTAATTAACCCTCGGATTTCATTTTTCATTTTTGCATATGCTGGTGATTTGCTTTCAGGGCTTGGTCTGCTGGCCTTATGAATATTAGTTGATAACACAGTTAAAGCATCAAGATTGCTTGCTTCATTTCCTATAATGACAGCATAAAATGCGCTACATAAGTCCCCGTAGACGTTATTACGTTGGAAACGCTTATAATCATTGGTGGTTTGCCATGTCAGTCCTTTAAAAAGTCTGTCGATTTCGGTTCTAGGTTTAGAACGAAATCCTCGTAATGTTTTTTCATGTGCTTTCAGTTGCTGATTGAAGTTTAATGCTTCTTGAATATAGCTTCTAGCTTGCGCACGAGATTCGAATTGATCAGCATATTCAGCCATCATTAATGCATGATTAACATTATTAAATAATATATCGATACTTTGCTTTTTTAGTTCATTCACAAAATCCATGCTGTAGATTTCATGTGCCTGATTTCTAAATACTAATGCAAGAAGCGCATTCGTTTCTTCTAACATATCTTGAATGATGGTATAGGATCCTTTGATCTTCGATACCACGCTGATATGGTAGCCAAAATTTAATCTTTTATCTCTAGTGATTTTGAGTGCTAAAGTCAATGACTGGCCAGCATAGTGGTTTAGTTGTAACAAAACCTTTGCGCGCATTTCACGTAATGGTTCATGATTGCACACTTTTGCTAGCGTAAAGAATAATGCATTCACCATGAGTGCATAGGTTTCTAATTTAATCAGAAGTTCATTATCTACAACGTCTAACAGTTTTATATGCGTTAATAATTGACTGATGAAATCTTGGCAGTAATCTGGGTTCTCAAAATTGGCACCATACTTGGCTAAAAATGCATCTGATTCCGCTATAATTGTTGTTGGGGATGTTCTGGCACTTAACTGTAATAATTCGGTGCAAGCATCAGAGGTGATTGGTAACGCCGTGGTATTGTCGTTCATCATGCGCGATTTTAGCCTACTTAAGAGTCGGAAAACTTACAATCGCGCGAGTCTACCACCTTACTTTTTTAATGTCGATTCCTGAAATATAAACATTATCTAACTGACAAAATGGGTTAAGATTACCTTTAAAGCAGCCGCCTAATCGCTTTTAAATACAGTTGTTCATTCGCCGCTTCATCACGTAAAAAGCTTTCTTTTAGAACTTTTGCTAAACATCCCATAATGAGATGTTCCGTTTCGGTTTTATCGCCCACTTTTTTCAAAAGTTGTTCGTAAAGCTTGCGGATACCACCCGGTCGGTTGGCATTCACTTGTTCTACAACGGTGACATGCAACGCTAAATGAAAGAAAGGGTTGTGATCGAGTTGAAACTTCTCGTCTTGCAGCGAATGAAAATTTTTTCGATCATCAAAAATGGGATGATACTCAGGATGTCGTTGAATAATGTCCACAATAATGATTTCAAGAGCCGAGAGGGGTAGGTTTTCTTGCGCTTTTTGCCAGGCATCGAAATACACTTTTCGTAAGGCACTTGGGTCATTATCTGTCATGGTTATTTGTTCTTCTCTTTATATTCACATAAATCGGTTATCAGACACTCAGCACATTTTGGTTTGCGTGCTACACACACATATCGGCCATGCAGAATTAGCCAATGGTGAGCATGTTGATGATATTCTTTTGGAACGGCTTTAATCAGCTGTTCTTCTACTGCTAAGGGGGTTTTGCCGTTGGCCAGCCCCGTTCGGTTTGCTACGCGAAATATATGCGTATCAACCGCAATGGTGTGGTGTCCAAAAGCTGTGTTTAGTACCACATTCGCAGTTTTGCGTCCAACGCCCGGTAATGCTTCCAGCGCTTCACGGTTATTGGGTACCTTGGAATGATGGCGTTTGATGAGCATTTCACAGGTTTTGATAATATTATTGGCTTTGGCATTATAAAGGCCGATGGTTTTGATGTAATCTTTTAGGCCTTCTACACCTAATTTGAACATTTTTTCAGGGGTTCCTGCTTTGGCAAATAAGCTGAGCGTTGCTTTATTAACGCTAATGTCGGTCGCTTGTGCGGAGAGGATCACCGCGATCAATAACTCAAAATCATTTTTATAATTTAGCTCAGTTGTGGGTGCAGGGTCATTCTTTGCAAAACGTTTAAAGATCTCTTGGCGCTTTTTCTCATTCATAAGGCACCAAATTCTCGCTCTTTTTTGCCTTGGCTCGTGCTAAGGTTGCCGCAATGATCGCTTGTGCATTTTGCAATGCGGCTGAATCGGCTGCCATTTTGAGTGCTTGCGTGCGTCGAATACGTTCTTTTCGACGCAATACGCGTTGCTTGGTAACCTTAGTTTGTTCCATTCGTTCGTGTTGGTTCATGGTGCTAGGGATTAAGGTAATACATTGCACAGGGCAGGGTGGTAAACATAAATCACAACCAATACACTCAGCTTTTAGCACCGTATGCATTTGCTGCGTAGCCCCGACAATGGCGTCGACGGGGCACACCGCTAAACATTTGGTACAACCAATACACGTTGCTTCGTCAATGACAGCAAGGTGATATTGGGTCATTACTTCACTCGCATGCCGGGTTCTGCACCGTCTTGGGGTTCAAGTAACCACAAGCCGCCTTTGCCACCGGCCACTATGACCATGCCGGATGATAAACCGAAGCGCATTTGTCTAGGTGCGAGATTGGCCACCATCACTGTCATTTTGCCAATCAGGGCTTCAGGTGCGAAAGAAGATTTAATCCCTGCGAATACCTGTCTTTTTTCATGGCCAATATCGAGCGTGAGCTTAAGTAGCTTATCAGCGCCTTCCACATGCTCTGCATTGACAATTTTAGCAATGCGCAGGTCAATTTTAGCAAAATCATCGTAGGTGATTTCAGCAGCTATAGGTTCAAAGGCGGATTGTGCACTAGGTGCCGTTTCGGTTGTGGGCGCAGGTGTTGTTTCAGGTGTCGTCATCGTATCTTTTCCTTTTTCTAACATATCGCTAATTTGCTTGGGATCAATGCGTTGTATCAGAGGTTGATAGGCATTGATCGTATGTGAAAGTAGCGCTTTGGTTCTGTCTTGCCAGCTCAAGGGGGCAATATTTAAAAATGTTTCAACATTTGCGACGAGCAAAGGTAATACTGGCTTTAGATATAAACTTAATAATCGAAAGCAATTTAAACCCATGGTGCAAACGGTTTGTACTTTAGCCAAGGTTTCAGGGTTTTTGGCTAACTCCCAAGGCTTTTGGCTGTCGACATATTGGTTCGCAAAATCCGCAAGTGCCATAATATCGCGAATGGCGCGATGATACTGTCTTGCTACAAAGGCTTCTTGGATTCCGTTACCAGCTTCACTGATGCGTTGAAATAGTGCTTCATCATCTAAGGTGTTTGCCAATTTTCCGTCAAAGTGTTTGGTGATGAATCCGGCACAACGGCTTGCAATGTTAACGTATTTTCCGACTAAATCAGAATTCACGCGTTGCATAAAATCGGTTAGGTTAAGATCGAGATCATCAATGCCATCACCTAATTTCGCCGCAAAGTAATAGCGCAAATATTCAGGTTGCATATGATCTAAATAATTACGTGCGGTAATAAACGTGCCGCGTGATTTCGACATTTTTTGGCCGTTAATGGTTAAGAAACCATGGGCAAAAATAGCTGTCGGAGTGCGAAAGTCACTGCCTGAGAGCATCGCCGGCCAAAAGAGCGCATGAAAATACACAATATCTTTGCCGATAAAGTGATAAAGTTCGTGCTTGCTTTCTTTGCCCCAATAATCATCGAATTGGATATCCGATTGTTTATCAGCCCAGTTTTTAAAGCTGGCCATATAGCCGATGGGGGCATCCATCCAGACATAGAAGAATTTATTGGTGGTGTCAGGGATCGGGAAGCCAAAATAGGGACCATCACGAGAGATATCCCATTGACGAAGCCCTGCTTCAAACCATTCCTGTAGTTTGTTCGCAATTTGTGGTTGAAAATGTTCTTGCTGCGTCCACTGTTGTAATTGTTCTGTGTAATTTTCTAGTTTGAAAAAATAGTGTTCACTGGAACGTTCTTCTGGTTTGACGCCAGAAACCACTGAAATAGGGTTTTTTAATTCCATCGGGCTGTAGGTTGCGCCACATGACTCACAGCTATCGCCGTATTGATCTTTTGCCTGACATTTAGGGCATTCACCTTTGACGTAACGATCCGGTAAAAACATATTTTTCACGGTATCAAACGCTTGTGTCACTTCTTTAGTCGTAATGTCGCCTTTGGCTTTTAGGCGTTGGTAAACCAAGGCAGACAGCGTTTGATTTTCAGGTGAATGCGTTGTATAAAAATTATCGAAAGCAATTGCAAAGGTCGCAAAGTCGCGTTTGTGCTCAGTGTTGATTTGGCTAACCAGTGCTTCAGGCGTTACCCCTAATTTTTCAGCTTGTAGCATGATGGGGGTTCCGTGCGCATCGGAGCCACAAATATGAATGCAGCGATGCCCTAAGAGACGCTGCCAGCGGACCCAGATATCGCTTTGGATATATTCCACCATGTGACCAAGGTGTAAAGGGCCATTGGCGTAGGGTAAGGCACTGGTTACCAAGATGTGCCTTTTCGCGGTATCAGACATCGATTGCTTTCCTTAACGAATAAAACCTAGCGCAAAAGTATACCTTTTTGGGCCTCTAAGTTCCATTTATGATAAACTGTTGCTCGTCTTGAAAGGGTGTTGATTTAGGGGATTTGCAGATGATTGTGCCATTACCTTCACAAGTGACGACCGTCTTGGGTACATGGGTCGATCCTTTTTTAGGGCAAGACTTGGTGACCGCTAAAACGATCCAAGAAATTGCGATTCATGGCCAGATCATTGGTTTAAAACTGTGCTTTCCTTACCCCGTGGGAACACGAATTTCTGAATTAAAACAATCAATTAGCGATTTGCTGGCGCGCCATTGGCCTGATTTTCATTTGTCGTTACAGGTGACGTGGAAAGTTCGTCGCCATGTTACCCAGAAAGACGTCAAAGGTAAGTCAGTATTCAAAAATATTATCGCAGTGGCTTCTGGTAAAGGGGGGGTTGGCAAATCAACCGTCGCCGTGAACCTGGCTTTGGCGTTGCATGGTATGGGTGCAAAGGTAGCTTTGCTCGATGCGGATATTTATGGCCCAAGCCAACCAAGAATGTTAGGTAAGCAACATGAAAGGGCCCTGACCCATGATAAGAAATTGATCCCCATCCATAGCCATGGCATCCAATCGAGTTCGATAGGTTATTTGGTCGAAGAGCAGAGTGCGATGATTTGGCGCGGACCCATGGTAAGCAGCGCTTTACAGCAATTGCTCAATGAAACCGCTTGGCATGAGTGTGATTATCTTATTCTGGATTTGCCTCCTGGTACTGGCGATATTCAATTAACCATGGCACAAAAAATACCCATCAGCGGTGCGGTGATCGTAACAACGCCACAAGATATTGCTTTAATCGACGCCAAAAAAGCATATCGCATGTTTGAAAAGGTCGAAGTACCGGTTCTGGGCGTTGTTGAAAATATGAGCTGGCACCAATGTGAAAAATGCCACCATCAAGAAGCGATTTTTGGTGAAGGTGGTGCGCAATATATGGCCGATGAATTTAATGTTCCGGTGCTTGCGCAATTACCTTTGGTAAGCAAGGTACGCGAACAAAGTGATCTTGGCGTTCCGATTGTGGTTGCCTCTCCTGAAAGTGATATTGCAAAACCTTATTGGGACATGGCCAGCAACGTTGCAGCTAAGCTTGCATTGCGAGCGGTTGACCTAACCGCGGCTATTCCCGTTATTATTTAAAAAATCAAAAAAGGAAATCATAATGCCGATTAAATCTGATCGTTGGATCAAAAAAATGGCAACCGAACATGGCATGATTGAGCCATTTATGGCAACACAAGTGCGCTATGTTGCAGGTCAAAAGATTGTTTCGTATGGAACATCAAGCTATGGCTATGATGTACGCTGTGCAAACGAATTCAAAGTCTTCACCAATATTCACTCAAATATTGTTGATCCCAAAAACTTCGACGAAAATAGTTTTGTCGACATGGTAGGGGATAGCTGCATTATTCCGCCTAACTCGTTTGCGCTAGCGCGGACCGTAGAATATTTTCGTATTCCACGTAACATATTAACTATTTGTTTAGGTAAATCGACCTATGCGCGTTGCGGTATCATTGTGAATGTAACGCCTTTGGAGCCTGAATGGGAAGGGCATGTTACTTTAGAATTTTCAAATACCACCCCCTTGCCTGCCAAAATTTACGCCAATGAAGGTGTCGCACAAATGCTCTTCTTAGAGTCAGATGAAGTGTGCGAAACCTCCTATTTAGATCGTGGCGGCAAATATCAAGGCCAAAAGGGCGTAACGTTACCGATTACTTAGCCGTAAAATAATGGTAAGCCTGAATACCCCCTAGCACCATACTTGACGCGATAGCGGTAGGTATGGTGATAGCGGCTACCGTGATGATCCCTTCGGCGATAGCGAAAGTTTGGTATGAAAAAGCGTAGCCTAGAGCGCCATAGAGCGAGGCACTTGCACTGGTGATCCCTAATACTTCTAAATCACTATAGTTACCGGCACCATGTATGGATTGAAGTTCGCTTAGTTCTAATGTACGCATTTCGGTCACTCCTTTGACAACAATTATGAGGAACGTTTGCTAGGGCTGAAAGAGAGAATTTCACCACCGGCAACCACTTTGCCTTGGCGTTGTTGCATCATTTTCACAGGTGCATAATCTAACGATTTTGCTAACCACAATGTAGTGCGATTACCTCGACGAGAAATATGCTGCACTTTGATGGTGTCCATCATGCCTAATTTGGTATTTAAACGTTCTTCGCCTAG
>CAZCXZ010000131.1:0-8663 GCA_964502705.1 Uncultured Candidatus Berkiella sp.
TATGGAGAATTTAAGGATTTGCCATTCGATATAGAAAAAAGGTGTTGTTTGGACTTCAGGATAACTTCGGGAGACGATAAATCAGGCAATGGTCAACTCCGTGAAGATTTGGTGCCCCGAATAACGCAAATCATCGAGACAAATCCAACTAAACCAGTTCTCAAAACGGAGATTGCTGACAGAGGTAGGCACAATGATCTAAAAGTTATTAAACGAGTTTTGTTTTGCCTGCCGCTTAAGGAAATGGACATCTTTTTGAAGGAAGGGAATGGAGCCTATCATGTTAAGAAATCACTCACGGATGGTGCGAAGCAACTTGATGACTTTGTCGAATCGCTTGAGTTTTACGTGGTGGATGTGAAACTAAGACGTAGAGTTTATACTCTCTGCGATCGCTGGTACGACATGATGCAACGAATACCCAAAAGCTATACGCTTGTCGACGGGGTGTACACGCTGAACTCTCTCGTGAAAGGATCAAAAAAGACCAGCACGCTAACTCAATATGCTGTGGAAGAGATTGACAAAGCCTATACTTCCCTGATTACCTATTTACGTGCTGCCTATCCCGAGATAGACGTTTAATTCTGTCAACGATGAATGAAGTCAAAGCAGCCATTCGCAAGTTCTTTCTAAGACTGCGAAATGAAGCACCAGAAAATTTCAATCCAATTGGACTCTCAAACGTTCGAGCACTATCTACTGCTTCCGGGGTTGCGGACATAGTGAGGATGGTTGCTTTATTGCCAGATGATGCAACGAGACCGCGCATCCAGGAAGCATTTGTCGAAAGTCAGGCAAGCGGGTTGCGTTTTGGCGTTGAGGCGGCTTATGCGAATGGGTGGGAAGAAGAAAGGATTGTTGAGTTTGTAAAAGATAAGCATCAATTTGACATTGCCGTTAGCGACCTTCAAATCATCATGGAGTCACCTGAGAAAATTATTACGTCAAAAATGGACTACACCAATATTGACCATCAAAATAGCTACCTCGAAGGAATTTTAAGAATTTATGCAATGACTGACGGAAAGAATGCATCCTATCAGTTCAATCCGAAGGCTTACGTTATTGCTCTCATGTTGATCGAAGATGCAATAAGGGAGATTCTAAATCCCGTGAGCGAGATGGCGAACGATTATACCACACTAAAAGAGTTCTTTTCGAACCGAGAAATCGATAGAACAACACACCCGCAGTTTTCAAAATATCAATTGGTCCAAATAGCTGGCGGCATAGCATTAGGTGAGTCCGCGCCACCAAGACTTTATGATTCGGTGAATGATGTGACCGTTTTCTTGTGTGGAACGGACAACGCCACGTTTGAATATCTACGGCGACTGAAGGCGAACCACGACTTTGATCTCTCTTTTAAACCATCCAGTCTATACGTTTTGGAGGGTAATCTTCGGATCTCCAGAATAGAGGAACATCTCGAAACTGGTGAGTACTTTAGCAACGTGAATCTAGATGGTTCCTTAATTACAAAACTCTATGACGATAAGTATGAAACCCTTTGGATCAATGTCTATGACAACAGCATTACCTTCGAAGAGTTTCAACAGGAATTCCAGATTCATGATGATTGTGTTGTAACCCAAGTACTACACTGCGAGTACTTCAGAGAATCAGATCAGTACTTCGTCAGCCACCTCGATCACGAGTTCATCTTTTACGACTTGGCCAAATATGCTAAACGACAGGCTGACGTTTGGCAAAAGGGTAATGCAAGAAAGAGAATAAAGACGTTTAAAATTGACAACGGAAGGATTCCCATATTGGAACGCCACAACATTCTATTCGACTTTCTTGAAATGAAATTTCAGAATAGAAGCTTAATCCGCGAGTACTTCAACCGACTGTAAAAGCCTTTAAATCCTGCGTTTTGATCCATTTTTCCTAGTTTTAGGTCAAAGTGAGCGCGGCCAAACGCTTCAAATCTTCCAAGAAATAGTTCGAGAATTGTACAGGCAGGACGTCCTCCCTGCACAATTCTCGGGCATATCATTGGAGCGGTCAATGTTAAGGAACGGGAAGGTGAATAGAATGGAGGACCCCCAGAATCACCTTGAGCCGCATTAGTTTCATGTACATTCCTGCGAATCCCAAAATTTTCTTTGGTCGTGCATAGGGATTTTGGTTTGATTAGAGAAAAGACAACTGTCTTCAATACTAAGTCTGTTTAGGGATGATCAGGGATCTTATAGGACTTACTTCTATTCTTTTTCAAGAAGTCAGCGAGATCCTTTAACGATTGTTTTTGGTACGCACATCCCTTAGAAATTCTATCCCATTTCTTAAGTAGATATCACAAATTTGGTCGGCTTGAATCTTAACCTCGGTGTGCTGATACATTGCGTCCAATAGAAACCTAATATCCTTTTGCTCGTGTGTTGGTATGAATGACTTTAATATCTCTAAGAAAATATCAGCAGTAACCTTCGCATTTTGCACTGAATTATTTTTCGTGAGTATCTTTACTAAGTGTTCTTGAATAAAATGACCTTCGTGCTTTACACCTTGAAAGCTAAGTGACAGCTTAGTCAACTGATGAATTTCTGGGGTAATGTCATCAAAGTACATTATGATATCTGTAGTTTCAGCGCCAATGGAATAAAAAGCTAGATCCTGTCGATTTTGGATACTTTGTAAAAGGTATTTCCAGATTTCAATCACTCGTTTTCTAAATGCATCTCTTTCCTCAACAGTTAAATCATTTATATACTCGCGTTGTGTGCGAAGGAAGTGGACCAAGTCGCCAAGTTGTTCAGGATCAGAAGAGTCAATGAAATGTTTGATTAACATGCCATCATCGTAAGTCCAGAAGTATAAACAGGCAACATGTCTGGTGAGTCCACTATTGAACCCACCGATGTTTTTTGGAACAAATTTATTTTCAATCGCGGTTGAGTAGTGAGGAAGCATCTTCTTGAATACATCAATGTTGCTTACTGGGTTAGGAAACAAATAACCTCCCATGAATGCCTTCCATGCTTCGGCACGAGCAGGTGATAAATCGGCCAAATATTGCTCAGTCCAATCCTTGTCTATAAAATAAAATTGTCTGAAGTGCCAGCCGATATATACGTCGATTTCGAGAATACCTTTCGTGAGCCCAGAAACGAAAAGTGGTTTCTCGGTTGTTAACCAGGCATCACGGATACCGTTTCTTTTATTGCGGAGCGCGCAATCAAGCAGCGCCCTGTAAACCTTACCGTGAGTGGTGTTGATCGCGAACATCGGATAATCTGTATTTGATGATTCCGCCCGTTCCATATCAGTAGAGAATTGCCTCGCAATTATATCTGACAGAATTTTCTCGGCAGTAGGTATAAGGCTTATCTCAAAAGCATGATTATCGGACTGCGTTCCTTCGGTGATTAAGTTGCCAATAATGCCGTCAATCCAATCCGCCTTAAACCCCCAATTGCCATCATCAACAACCAAGCGTCCTGATATAAACTTTTCAGTAGAAATATAATTCTCGCAAAAAGTAAGCACCTTATTCCAATCAAAACTTATTTTTTTCTTCCATGCCGCCAAAAACCCACTCAGAATCCCGTGAACATAAACGTAAGGCATTTCAGCAAAACTTTCGAGTTCTTTGGCAAATTCAGCCGGTCGATCCGTAACTGCTTGCTCAAGCGAATTTGAAAAACCTCGAGCAGACGGCCCCATCCATGTATCAGATTTAAAGCTCCTAATCGCTTCAAGCAATTTCGGAAAACCCATCTTAATAATTTCGTCTGCACTGAAGGGCGACTCATCACCTACCCGGACATGAACTTTGTTGGAGTCTTCAAAGTAGCTATGCGTGATAGATAATTTCTGAGAAAGTTCTTTGTATTCCTCCTGATATCTAGGAAGTTCCCGTAACGCAGCAGTCCAACGAAAACGCGAGAAATCATTTTGCTCCTGTGTTTTGTTAGTCAACTGAATCTCGTCAAAGATTGCCTGCAATTTATCGATTTCTATTTCGGAAAAATGTGATGCATTTTTGTTTAGCAAATGATACATCTCACTGTGGAGATATTGTTCCGAAAATAATTTACCTGTCAAGGGCGTGTCTACCATTTCCCAGAATATCCACTTGAAAGCATTCCAATTTTTAGTTATAAGGTAAATGGCTAGGCGTTTAAAAACAGCACTTCGATATGTATTGCTCAAAAAAGAACGAATGATATTCGCGCCCCTTTCAGGATCTGACTCGGCTACACTTTCGGAAATTTTTTGTAGATAGGTTGTTAGTGAGGATTCAACATCATAGTCTTTATCATCATCTTCCTCAAAAAATGATTTTGAACGAAACACTGAGGAATCTCCGCTTACTCCAAACCGGATCGCATTTCTGAGTTTATCGTTAAAGTCTTCAAGTTTCTCAGGCACAAGATTGTACTCCAGCACACGTTTTATGACGGCCTCCGATAGTTCATAATCGTTGAGTTTATTGAAATCTGGAATGATAAACTCTACCTCTGATTCTGCACGTAAAACGATTTGCAATCCTTGATCAATGCTGGGCATCAATGTAAATTCGAAAGTTCTACCTCCGTAGGTAAACTCGTATTTACGGTGTGGGAACTGACTCCAGATCGTAGCTTTCAACTGGTCTGCGATATAAAATACGATTGTATTATCGAGTTGTGTTGCTATTGTTTTATAGAGCTCCTCCTTTACTATCACCTTGTTAAGCCAATACAAGTCACGGTTAAATCGGCTCGGTGCAGCATTGTCAGCAATACGGGACAGATACAAGTCAGCATTCAAAACAGCACGCAACACTAATTCAGATTTTTCTTTGTTATCTTTGGAAACATCCTCGTTAAGGAACTTTGGAATCATCTTTTCAATAATCTCGGGGCTCGTGTAAAACGTGTCTCCGACTTTGAGCCAAATAGGAAGAATTTTTTTGAGATAGGTTGTTGAAATCTTGCCATTGGGGATCTTGGCAAGAATATCAACAAAAAAGAAATACGGTCTTTTATTATTTAACCTGCCGATGTCAATCTGGTTAGTGACTTCCTCTACGATCAGCAAAATATTGTCGATTAGGTCAGAACATTCGCCTTTATTTATTTTGGCAGCAATTTTTTGCAAGTAGGTTGTTGGAGTCCAGTACGGAAATTGAAGCCCTCCTCCAATTTCGATTGCTTCAGGCAGACTTGAAGCGTCAAAGTACCCCTCCGCTTTAAGTGGAAAAAAGAATTTAGGGTGCTCAACTTTTGAGAAAAAAATATTCCTGGCAGCAATGTCGCTGCGGATTACATTCATTAGTTCAAGTTCATCACTTGTTAGCATTTTCTAATACCTTATCAATGAAATCAATTGTTTTGTGAAAATCCCGGCCACGTTCTGCCAGTAACTCATTTTGCCAGCTTTGTAGCACCGTTATCAGTCTTTCGTAGCGTTCAAAATCCAAATAATAATGTTGGAGTTCGATGTTAAGTGAATCGAAATACGTTTTACGGATCGTGAAGTAATTCATCTCATTCAAGTACGAACCAAAGAGCGCAAAATGACGTTGTTTTTTTGGGGGGTCCTTGCTGATAACAGATTCAAGTATCTGTAATTCTTCGAGGCCATATCCCATAAAAACGACTGTATAATTCTCGAACAGGTATTGGAGGAACAAATTTGTAGGACTATCCTTTTTATAATATTTTTTGATATAGTCCGTGGTTGTAAACGTGATGCTCCCTGGATCTTTAACCATTCCGTGTACGTGATATATCTTATCTTTTTGTAGTTGTAGGCTTTTAAACTGAGACTCGTCATGTAGGAGGACATCTTCAATGATCAAAGGCTTTGGAAGTTTGTCGGGCTCATTTTGTTGATGCTCTTCTCTCCGTTGGTTCAAGACACTCAACAATGAATTACCGAAAGCAAGGTCAACGTTTGAGGTTATTTTAAGCCAATTGAATATCGGATGGACCAGAATATCATATGGATTTATTACCAGCTTTCGTTTTCCTTCCTCGGAAAAGTGCTTCTCATAAAATTCTCTGTTTTTAGCGGATCCTTTTGAAAGGAAATTTTCCAGGATTGAAAGTTTTTGCTTTGGGTCTTTTACATCATTCAATATCCTTGTGCATTGAAAATCATCTATTTGTTGATTATCTCTTAGAAACCTGATAGCAAGGTCACCCAATTCACTCCAAAGTGGGTAATCAAGAAGCTTTGAGACACCAGCCCCCACAAAAACAGCAATCTTTTCTCCTGACAAAATTTTTGTTTTCAGCAATGGGGGCATAAAAAGATCATCACCAGGCCCTAGTAAATTAACCAGTTCGGGAACAATATTTTGGTTCGTAGTTTTTGATTTAATTGTGTCGATCCAACCAACTTCTAAGATATTGAGGTGGTACACCGTTCCCTTATCTGAAAAGGCCATGTTCCTTGTATCTTTTAAGAGAACAGACATAATATTAAATCGCTCTCCTTCTGAAATGTCATTCTTCAGAAAGAGGTATTCCAGCTCGTTTTTAAAAACAAAGTTTCTCACGTTGCCAAAGAATAAATTAAAAATAAGGAAGTCATAAAAGCACTTTTAAAAGTGACGGTCCACTCAAGATACCAATTGAGAAGGAATAGTTACACATAAGCGATCAAAAATGCTTACCTTCAACTATTATCTGCAAGCGTAATGATAATTAAGAAATCATCCGACTGTACAGAAGAAGAACTGGAGGACTTTAAAAATTTAGTTCTGGCCGGTGGTCAAGTTACTGCCAATGGCCTTGAGGCAAGAATTAAGAACTGTAAAGCATTGGGATTTTACTATGTTGACAATAAACTGGTTGGGATTTCAGCAATTAAGCAAAAAAACAAAGAAATTGTAAAGCGGACTCGTGACAAAGCTAAAGTCAAGGCGGAAGAAATTCCGACTCTTGAACTTGGCTATTCTTTTACAAAACCGGAATTTCGAGGACGAGGAATTAATAAGAAACTTAACAATGGACTTTTGGAGGTAATTGTAGGCGAAAAAATTTACGCAACAACGGACAGCAACATTATGAGAAAATACCTAAGCGAAAATGGATTTAAAAAAATGGGAGAATCGTTTAAAGGTAACTATAATGAAAATTTGGATTACTTCGAGCGATGATTTCATTCAGTCAAAAGAGAGTAACTTATAGCCAAACACTGGTAGTAATAAGTAATAGGGTGTGAACAAAAAAGTTAAAATAAGCATAAAGGATAAGTCAAAGTAATGGCAAACACAATAAGGGTTTACAAAACTGGTGGCGAATGGCTTGCTAAAAGAGACGGAGCAACTAAAGGAAGGTATTTCACTACTCAAAAAGAAGCATACTTGTTTGCAAGAGAAGTTGCATTGAACAATGGTTTGACCATTACCGTTTATTATCCGACTGGTGGAATTAAAGCTGTAATCAATCCAAAAAATCGGGAAGAAGAAAGCAACTGTTTTATAACTACAGCTTGTGTTAAGTATTATGGATTGAAAGATGATTGCTATGAACTTCAAACACTTCGCCATTTCAGAGACACTTACCTTTTAAAGTCAAGCGAGGGTAAACGAATGGTGAGCAAATATTATCAGGTTGCCCCTGCCCTTGTGAAGTGTCTCGAGGCAGATAAAAGGAAGAAAGTACTTTTTACGGAAATATTCCTTCAAATAAAATCAGCATGCAAAGCGATTGAAAAAAGGAATTTTGAAATGGCGACTACCATTTATCAATCCGCAGTTGCTAACCTTTATCACAAACTCAACAGAGAATAATGGCTGTTAGTGCAAATACCTTATTCCATTTTACAAGTATTAAAGGATTGACAGGAATTTTATCTTCCAGTGGGTTTTATTGCCAGTATTCCGATGAGCATTTTGAAAACATACTGCCCTCAAAAAGTCATTATCGTTTCACTTATATCCCAATGATAAGTTTTTGCGACTTAACTATTATGCAGTTGGCAAACGATTCAGTTCACAGAAAAAATTTCGGAGACTTTGGAATCGGACTAACTAAAGAATGGGGAATTCGCAATGGTGTTTCGCCAGTGATGTATGTGCATAGGGAATCCCAGCAAACTAAACGATTGCAAAGGCTAATTAGAGCTTTGAGAAATATTCATAAAGGAATAAACGATAATGAAACAATTGATGGTATTCAACAAGAGATGATTGATTCCTTCAAATACATTAAGCCCTACATCGGCAATTGGCAGAAAGGAAAAAGAGTTAGAAATAAAATTATCTTTTACAATGAACGAGAATGGAGATATTCACCTTTATTAAAGCAACACGCGGTACTTTCAGGGATTTTTAAAGAGAATAGGAACGAGGTAAAAAAAATAAATAATGAATTAAAAAAGAACGTTATAAAGTTCGAAGTGAAAGATGTAAAATTCATTGTTATTAGAAACAAGAAAAATATTCCTGTTATTGCAAAAGTTATTAATGAGATACCAGAAATAAGTTACACCCAGAAAAATGAGTTAATTACAAAAATTATAACCTTTGAAGAAATTAGAGAGGATTTCGGATAGTACGCGTTAAACCAATTGCCCTACAGACGCAGAGCCCTTATCGAGAAGAAAAAAAATAAAACTTTTGTCAGCTCTCCTCCCCTTTCAACCAAGGACGGTCATCACTTATGCTGACTTCGTAGCATCAGCAAGATGTATTTTTGTATCCAAGAATATCTTGC
>CAZCXZ010000132.1:0-8590 GCA_964502705.1 Uncultured Candidatus Berkiella sp.
CGCTATCCTTTTCGCTATCCTTTTCGCTATCCTTTTCGCTATCCTTTTCGCTATCCTTTTCGCTATCTTTTTCAGTATCTTTGAGTTTGAACGTGCCAAGGTTTTCGTTCTCATCAGCATCTGGATCAGCTTCATTCGCTGCGGAGGTTTCGTTCTTTTGCACTGGCAATGGTATGCCAACGGGTGCGGCGCTTTGTAACGCATATTTGGGAGGTGTTTTGAGGACTTCATGATCTATGACCAATTCCCCCAAATGCAACCCAAATTGCGCGCTGATATTCATCTCACCTTGAATGGCATTCAAGGTGCGGTCAGGATCCTTATTATCAATATCTTGAATTTTGGCGACATAAAATGCCTTTTCAGCAACTCCGTTTCCTGGATTAGGCGTTTCTATAGCTTGGATCACTTTAACTGTACCAAAGCCACCTTTCCCTAAAATGGCTTCATTCATAACATAAATATTACCGTGATTATCCTTAAATGCTTCACAGATTGGCTGTCCCTTTAGAGGGTGGTCGTCTGGGAAAGTCTCACCACGGATTTCTTTTGCGTCAGGATTTTTATGAAAATAATCGATGATATAATCACGTTCAGCCTTACTCGCAAGATATCCCTCATTGTTTGCCACAGTACTTTGATCAACTGTTCTTGGCAAACCAGAAGCATTTTGTTTAGCTTGAGATGATAATATTGGCGGCTCATAATCAACATAGCTTTCGATTTGTTGTGCTAATTCCTTTCCTAAAATGGGCATTACCGAATAAAATTGCTGCTGTTTAGCAAATTTCGCAGGTTCTACTAATATCATATCGTCAGGTTTAGCAGCCATTGCGGGCTGTTGCGGTTGATTTGGTTGAGCACTGGGATTTTGCGCGACGCCATTAGCCGCCAAAATGGGTTGCTGAATAGCTGCAACCCGAGCAATGGATTCTTGGCAGAGATCATTATACTCTTTTAAAACCGCTGCTTTTTTAGCGGGATCTTTAATCTTTCCAATTTGTTTTACAACGGCACTTTCTGTTTTCTTATCTAATACGACTGGGCCATTTTGGTTATCTAAAGTCGCTCTAAACTGTAATAATGCATCTTTAAGATTCGTTGCGCTAATTGTGACTACATTGTCTTTTAATGCAGATTGGATATTTGCCTCAATAGTAAGGCCTTTGCCTATATCGGTATTCTGAAGATCGACATTGTCAGATAGTTCAGATTGGCGTCGCTTTGAAAAAGATTTGCTTAGTGATCCAAGAGCATTGTTAAATTTATCCGTAGCCGCGGTAATTGCAGCAGGAACAGCTAAGATAGCGAAAGCAGGCGCACTCAGTACAGCTGCGCCGATTTTAAACGCAAGTGAAGGACGAGATTGCGCGTATTGATTGAACTTCACAAGTTCATTAAAGGATTTAACAGGAGATGTAATTTTCTTGAAGCCCGTAATGGCACCTTGTGCAATAGCAACAGGTACTGCCGCGAAACCTGCAAGCACTTTTTTTCCAGTTGAAACGTCTTTATCAACAAGCAGGGTTTTAACACACCAACCTTTAGCTGCTTTAAGCGGATCGAATCGTGCTATTTTTTTTCTGAAAGAATCATTGGGATCTTTCATTGCCTCAGAATATTTTTGAGCGTTATTGTATACTTTTTGTGGATTACCTATCGCACCTAGTGCTTTATTTTCAAATTTCGATTTAAGATTCTCGTTTTTAGCGCCTGCAGCTAATACACGACCAACAGTTACCGAACAATTATTTGAATTGAGATCGAATTTTTTGCCTTCAGTTGCAATAGCATGCATTTCCTTTAACATGGCTTCAACATTCATGCCATTAGGGTTGCCGTTAGTAAAATTACCAGATTGATCAAGTTCCATTTTGACGACGTTGTCAGGGGGGGCGCCAGTAGTCAAAAAATCCCCAAAATCAGCTTGCTCAACGCTGCTGGTTGCGGGTTGAATTGCTAGGGCCTTTTCTCTATTCGCCACAATTTGTTGCTTTGCGTAATCCTTAAGCGCGCTGGCTTCTTCGCGAGTGATTTGATTATATAACCGATCATGAGGGGCAATATGATTATTCTTCCATCCTGTTTTAGCTCGTAAATTATTCTGAGCTGCGGCTTTAAGCTCATCTTTATCAATGAGGTTTTCAAATGCGCTATTTAAAGTCTGTTCCATAGAATATGAAAGAGGAGCAGAGCCATTGG
Source organism: Uncultured Candidatus Berkiella sp. (assembly GCA_964502705.1). Classification (GTDB taxonomy): domain Bacteria; phylum Pseudomonadota; class Gammaproteobacteria; order Berkiellales; family Berkiellaceae; genus Berkiella. Next base: position 2,203 of record CAZCXZ010000132.1, read on the forward strand.
CATTGCTAAAGGCATTCTGATCGGTGCTGAGTAGTTCATCAAGTTTATCTGCAAGCTTCTGCCAATCTGGTATTACGGTGTTTTGAAGATAGTGATATTGATAGTTATCTGTTTTCTTGAGGCTTGCGACTTCACTTTTAAGATCTTTGATTTCTTTTTCAATTAATAAAGCTCGATGATGTAAATCTTTGTCTAAAGGCTTTCCAAGAATCAAAAAATTTACCTCGTTAAGATCCTGCTCTTTTTCAGTAATTTTCTTACTCAAAATAGCCACTTTTGAATGGTTATTTGAATTTAACTTGGCACCAAGGTCCTTAGATTGCTGAATAAGCAGTTCAGTTTGAGCGGCATTGAGGTCAATTCGCTGCTCGATGAGTTTACCCAGTTTTTCTACTTGCCTTTCATCAAGATTTTGCCCTGGTTGATATTGAATATCTTGGCGCCATGAAGGTACTTCTTTATCAAGCGTTGTTAAAGTATTTTGTGTTAATTGACCTAGATGCGCGAATTGTTTAGTTATTTTTTCTGGCGTGTCGTTTTGTAGTAATTTGATTCCAGCACGTGCTTTCGTTTGTGCTGTTTCAACTTTGCTGATAAATGCCTCGCGCTGAGCGGGATCTCCATAAGCAAAGGTTTCTAACTTGGCGCCAAGCACATTTTCTAATACTCCTTTTTGTTGTGCTGAAAACTGATCAACTGAAAATGTGTCAGCTTTAAGATCGTTTTTTAGTTTTGATAGGATTAATAATGCTTGGTTGTGATTTGCAATGACATGGTCTTTATCTGCAAGCTGTGTTGTACGTTGATCCCTTTCTTTAAATTGAGTACCCATTTTATCAATTTTTTCGCTCAAATTTCCTAAGCTTGCTTTTGAGAGCATTGCCATATTTTGCATTGCCCGTATACGAAGCATCGCTTTTTGATCTTCACTTAGTGATCTGTCATGCTCAATGCTTTTTACGCCATAATTAATTGTTTGCTCACCCAATTTTCCCTTGTGAGTTCGTTGTTCTTGTCCCAAATACTCGCGAAATCGTGGTGCCATTTCTGAGTCAAGGCCTTCTCTTTCATTGATGCTATCCGTATTGAGTGAGGGTGATAATGCGTATCCTCCATTACCGGGGAACCAGCTAAAGTTGACGGTATAGACTTCTTCTTCAAACAATGAATCTTTTTGCTGAGAATATTTCCCTTGAGAATCAAGTTCTGCTTTTTGCGTTACGATTTTTTGTTTTTCATAGGGTATAGCAGGGTCAAGACAGTATTTTCGGATCCACTCACTCGTTTCAGGGTTGACTGGAAACGTGACAGAAAGAGAGGCATGCCCTACATTACCACCGAAGAGCTTTTTATCAACTAAATGCATCATACCATTCCCACCACCTTGGTGAGTGCCCCAGGTATTTAAGGTAACTGCACATACACTCGACTTGGGCATAGTAGTACCACGCATTTCATATTTCTAGTACTTTGACTGATAAAATGTGCATAGAGTTCAAATGAGATAGAAAGAATATATAGGGGGAATACCCCCTATATTAGATTTTATTTTTTGATGTGGATTCAGGTGGTGATTGAAGTTTGGCGATTGTCAAAAATAATGATTCAATGGCAGGGTAGTCAAAACAGGTTTTACCTTGCTGTTTGCAGCTTGAAACGGCCTCTTGAATTCTATCAAAGAGCTCAGGGTTGGGCGTTGTTTCAAACTTTTTCACCGCTGAATTCACTGCTTGCACATTAGGGTCGTGATAAGTGATAACCCCCTTTTTGATTTCACAGCGTTCATTGCGGAATCCAGCACGCAGCAAGCGAAAAATTTCGTGAGCAATTTCAATGGGATTATCTTTGGGGCCGCTACTACTCATTAATATATCCAATCAGTAAAAATCAGATTCTATTATAACATAGGCCATTTTTCAAAGCGTGGTATTCCACCCACCACCCAGCGCCTTAATCAATCCCGCTGCTGCGACAAAGCGCCGATATGCAACATCATTGGCGCCCTTTTGTGCCGTAAAAGCAGTGATTTCTGCATTTAGCACATCCGCTAATCCCACGGTTCCTGCTTGATATTCATTCATTACTAATTTTAAGGCATGCTCTGCGGTTTTAACGGCAGCTTCCTGCGCTGCCAATTCCTTTTCAAGGATTCTAAGCGTTGCAAGATTATCTTCCACTTCTTGAAAAGCCGCTAATACCACTTGACGATAATTGGCCACGGTGGCATCAAAATTAGCTCGTGCACCCATCACATTCGCATCGCGCGCACCGCCATCAAACAAAGTTGCTGCCAACTGTGAACCAATTGACCATAAAGTTGCAGGGCCTGAGAAGAGTTGTTGAAAGTGGTTTGAATTATTGCCATAGATGCCGTTTAATGAAATTACCGGGTAATACGCAGCAATCGCCACGCCAATCTGTGCATTCGCCTCGGCAACTTGTCGTTCTGCTTGGGCGATATCCGGTCTTCTTTCAAGCAAAGTGGATGGCACTTCGATTGCAATCGTTGGAACCGGGTAGCTGGTATCACAAGGGGGTAGTGAAAAGTTCGCGGGAGGCATCCCCATTAATACCGCAAGAGCATGCTCATACAAGGCACGATTAATTTGGTTATCAATTGCGGCAACTTGCGCTTGCTCTAATTGGCTTTGCACTTGTAATACAGCTGCTTTTGAAACCGTGCCCACCTGATAACGATTATGGGTGATTTTGTAGAGCTTTTGATAATTGTTAACGGTGTTATCTAAAACCCGTTGATCACCGTCGATGCCGCGCAGTTGAAAGTAGGTTTGTGCTAACGTGGCTTGCATCGAAAGCGTTGTTAAGGCTAACTGCGCGCGGCTTGCCTGTGCCGCCGCAGTATTGGCTTCCACTAAACGCCGCACGCTACCCCAGAGATCAAGCTCCCACAAGGCATTTGCTGTCACTAAATATTCATTACTAATATGATTACCAAAATCCGCTCGGTTATTGGTATCTTGATTTAAGTTATTTAATATCGGCGATTTATCACGTGACACATTGGCACCGCCCGATAATTGCGGGGCTAAGTTAGCGCGTGCTTGCATAACGAGTGCGAGCGCTTGACGATATTGTGCTTCAGCTTGAATAATCGATTGATTCACGTGATTAACGTTAATCATTAATTCATTTAATATGGGGTCATTAAACACCTGCCACCATTCACCACGATCGCAATCATCTTGCGGAGTGGCCATTTTCCAACCGTTGGGCGCTTCTTTATAATCACTGGGAACGGCCACGGTAGGCTTGATATAATCTGGCCCAACCGCACATCCGCAAAGCAATAATGCGCTACATAATACACAAGTCAGAAATTTGCTCATGCAACACCTTCCTTGGCAGGCTTATGCCAACGGATGCTTTCCCACCACAATGTGAGATCAGCATGCCATTTTTCAAAACTGAGATAAATGACGGGTGTCGTGTATAACGTGAGTAATTGGCTAAACAGTAAGCCACCAATAATGGCAATACCTAATGGTTGTCGTAACTCAGCACCAACACCAAAGCCGATTGCCAAAGGAATGGCACTAAAAATAGCCGCTGTGGTGGTCATCATGATGGGGCGAAAGCGTAGCAAACATGCTTCAAAGATAGCTTCTTTAGCGCTCACCTGCTGCTTGCGTTGTAATTCGAGTGCAAAATCGATCATCATGATCGCGTTCTTTTTCACAATCCCAATCAGCAAAATAATGCCGATAAAGCCAATAATATTAAATTCCATACCGGTTAACATCAGCGCAGCTAATGCACCGATTCCAGCAGAAGGCAGGGTTGATAAAATGGTAATAGGATGCATCAAGCTCTCATATAAAATGCCAAGCACCACATACACTGCAATTAAAGAAGCCAGCACCAGTAACGGAACGCTCGATAAAGAATCTTTAAATGCTTGTGCTGTCCCACGAAAGGAGCCCACCACGCTACCGCTAGGCAGTTTCATTGCTGCCATTTTGGTTTCCAGTGCTTTAACTGCATCACCTAAAGCCGCGCCTGGCAACAGGTTAAACGAGAGCGTGGCACAAGGGAATTGGCCTTGATGGTTCACCGATAACAAGGTTTTGTTAGGGGTAAATTTCGCAATCGCAGAAAGCGGTACCAAATTACCATTCGTGGATGGCACATAGATATCATTGAGCGTTTGTGGTCGTTGCCAATATTGAGGCGCAACTTCCATCACCACATGATATTGGTTCATATTGGCATAAAGCGTTGAAACTTGTCTTTGTCCAAACGCATTGTAAAGCGTGTTATCAATCACTTCAGGAGAAATCCCCAATCGAGAAGCGGCATCGCGGTCGATCGTGACATAGACCTCTAAGCCATTACTCAATTGATCGCTATTGATATCCGCTACACCGGGTAGCGATTTCAGTTCTTCCATCACACGAGGTACCCAGGTGTTTAGGGTATCTAGATCATAAGCGAATAAAGTGTATTGAAACTGTGCATTACCTTGTCTGCCACCGATCACGAGATCTTGTGCTGAACGCAAATAGAGCGTTGCAGCAGGCACCACACTTAAACTTTTGCGTAAACGATTAATCACTTGGCTTGCCGATAACTTGCGTTCAGATAAAGGCTTTAGAGCAATAAAAATGGACGCCGAATTGCTTGAACCGCCACCGCCAACATATCCTGTGACATTCGCAACCGCAGGATCGGCTTTAACAATGCTAACAAATTGGGTAAATTTTTCTTTCATCGCTTGAAACGAAATGTTTTGATCGGCTTGAATATTACCCATAATACGACCGGTATCTTTCTCGGGGAAAAACCCTTTAGGGATCACGCTATAAAGTGCAATATTAATCACAATCGCTGCCAAGGTCGCTATCAACATCAATTTCGGATGTGCGAGTGCCCAGGCTAATGTCGGGCGATAGTAACCAATTAATCGCGAAAATCCAAAGCGTTTAGCAAGCGCATTGCTTGATGCGGGTTTAGTGGATGTGTGCCAGGTGCGCGCAAAGAGCATAGGGGTAACCGTTAGTGATACCACCAATGATACTACAATGGCAATGCTGAGTGTAAACGAAAACTCTGCTAATAGCCGGCCAACAATGCCGCCCATGAGTAAGATGGGAATAAACACCGCAATCAATGAAAGACTCATTGATACGACAGTGAACTCCACCTCTTTTACTCCGGCCAAAGCGGCATCCAACGGTTTCATTCCTTGTTCGCGATAGCGATTGATGTTCTCAATAACAACAACGGCATCATCAATCACAAAACCGGCGGCGATCGTCATCGCCATCAGCGAGAGATTATTTAAGCTAAAGCCACATAGATAAATAATGCTGAGCGTACCGAGTAAAGACAACGGCAATGCAACACTCGCAATCAGTGCGGCTTGTGGATTTTGTAAAAAGAAGTAAATCACTAAAACCACTAAGATCATCGAAATGAATAACGTCAGTTCAACATCATGCAAAGAAGCGCGGATGGTTGCCGTTCTATCCATGGTCACTTGCAAATGAATGTTGGGGTTTACAGAAGCTTTGAGCACGGGCATTAAACTGCGTACTCGATCAACGGTTTCAATGACATTAGCGCCAGGTTGTTTGAAAATAATTAAAGCTACCGACGGCTTACCATTGGCAAGGCCCGCATTACGTAGATCTTCAACCCCTTTGTCGACATAACCCACGTCTTTGATGCGCACGGCAGCACCGTTTTGGTAACGGATAATCAAAGACCGATAATCTTCGGGTGTAAAAAGTTGATCATTGGTAACGATATTCGAGGTTTGTAGATTGCTGGTTAATTGTCCGGTCGGTGATATTGCATTGGCATTGGTAATTGCGGTACGAACTTGATCAAGTCCAATCCCGTACTGATTTAATGCCGTTGGGTTGAGCTCAACTCGAATCGCCGGTAAAGAACCACCACCAACGACGACTTGGCCAACACCTTCTACTTGTGAGATGGTTTGTTGGAGTTGTGTTGAGGCAATATCATACATCTCACCGGGCGAGATTTGATCAGACGTTAACGCGATGATCATAATGGGTGAATCGGCAGGGTTCACCTTCCGATAAGTCGGATTTTTAGGTAAATCGGTGGGTAATTGGCTAGCTGCGGCATTAATGGCGGCTTGCACATCGCGAGCTGCGCCATCAATATTGCGTGACAAATCAAACTGAACGGTGATCCTCGTGGAGCCACGACTCGAGCTTGACGTCATTTCAGTTACGCTGGCAATGCGTCCGAGTTGTCGTTCTAAAGGCGCAGCAACGGAGGATGCCATGATCTCAGGGCTTGCTCCCGGTAAATTGGCTTGCACACTGATGGTTGGAAATTCAATTTGCGGTAATGCCGAAACACTCAAAAAATGAAAGGCTATGATGCCAGAAATGGC
>CAZCXZ010000133.1:0-8479 GCA_964502705.1 Uncultured Candidatus Berkiella sp.
AGGCACAGGGTTTTGATCCCTGCATACCTAGGTTCGAATCCTAGCACCCCAGCCACTTTTTGCAACTCATGAAATAATAGGGCTCCACCGTGACCGATATGATGATTTTTAGTGGGAATGCCAATCCTCGGCTAGCCACCAGTGTTTCAGAACATCTTAACGTCACGCTCGGTAAAGCCACGATTGGCCGTTTTAGTGACGGTGAAATCAACGTTGAAATATTAGAAAACGTACGCGGTAAGGACGTTTTCATTATTCAATCGACCTCAGCACCTACCAATGACAACCTCATGGAGTTGCTATTACTCACTGATGCTTTACGACGCGCAAGCGCCTTGCGGATCACCGCAGTTGTGCCGTACTTTGGCTATGCTCGTCAAGATCGCCGTGTGCGTTCATCTCGTGTGCCTATCTCCGCTAAAGTGGTTGCCGATATGATGGCAGCGGTTGGCATCGATAGACTCTTAACCGTCGATCTGCACGCCGATCAAATTCAGGGCTTTTTTAACATGCCCGTCGATAACGTCTATGGTTCTTCCATTATGATTAACGATATCTTAACTAAGAACTATGCAAATCCTGTTGTTGTGTCACCCGATGTAGGCGGTGTTGTAAGAGCTCGTGCGATTTCTAAACGTATCGATGATTCCGACTTAGCGATTATCGATAAACGCCGCCCTCAACCAAATGAAGCGCGCGTAATGAATATTATCGGTGATGTTTCAAACCGTACCTGTATCTTAGTTGATGATATTGTCGATACTGCCGGTACTTTGTGTATGGCTGCCGCAGCCTTAAAAGAGCAAGGCGCGACCAAAGTAGTTGCTTATTGCACGCACCCTGTATTGTCAGGCAATGCGATTTCAAATCTTGAAAAATCCACCATTGATGAATTAGTGGTCACTGATACCATTACGTTAAGTGAAGCTGCCGCTAACTGCCGTAAAATTCGACTGCTTAGCATTGATGCTATGTTATCTGAAGCCATTCGCCGTGTGAGTAACGAAGAATCCGTTAGCTCCATGTTTCAGTTATTTAACTAATAACAAATATCAATAAATCCCTATTCGTTAGCGCCCCAAACTATTTTGGGGCGTGAAAATGGTATATACTCGCGCACTTAATCAGCTTTATTGGTCGCGATAAGGCTATTTTTTCATTTAACGGAGTCTTTAACATGGCAAAATTTTCTTTTGAAATCGAATATCAGCCACGTGAAGCGCATGGGAAAGGTGCGAGCCGCCGTCTGCGTAATCACGAAAACCTCGTCTTAGGTATCGTTTATGGTGGCGACGAAAAACCTGAATCTATCGCTATGAATCATTTTCACATTAACAAAGCACTCGAAAATGAAGCGGTTTATTCACATATTTTGACTTTGACCAGCAAAGGCAAAAAGCAAAGGGTCGTTCTCAAAGACATTCAACGTCATCCTTACAAGTCACGCGTTCTCCATATGGACTTCTTGCGCATTAGCGAAAACAAGCCAATCACCATGCATGTGCCTTTACACTTCTTAGGCCAAGATGTTGCACCTGGCGTTATCAATGGTGCTGGCTCTTTCACTCACCATATGGTCGAGTTGGAAGTAAAGTGCTTACCACGTCACTTACCAGAATTCATTGAGATCGATGTATCCAAAGCGGAACTCAATGACATTGTGCATTTATCACAAGTGAAATTACCTGAAGGCGTGGAACTAACCAGCGTAGTTCATAGCCATGAAGATGATTTACCGGTAGTGAGCTTAGCTAAACCTAAACGTATGGAAGAAGAAGAAGCGACTGAAGCAACTGATGAAGCAGCACCTGCTGCTGACGCTAAAGGCAAAAGCGCTTAATTTTCGAACGAAGAATGGCTCGACATGTCCGCAAGCAACAATACGTCACGGGGTATCCAACTTATCGTTGGGTTGGGTAACCCAGGTCCGCAATATGCCAACACCCGCCATAACGTCGGGTTTTGGCTCGCGGCACGTTTTGCGGAACAAAATCGAGCCAATCTGCAACCAGAAAGTAAATTTAAAGGCCATATTGGTATCGTACAAACCGGCAATTTCTCTTGCCGCGTTCTACTTCCCATGACCTATATGAATCGAAGCGGCGAATCCGTTCTTGCCATTGCACAGTTCTACAAAATACTCCCCAGTGAAATATTAGTCGTACATGACGAGCTAGATTTGCCCGTTGGTAGTGCACGGTTAAAATTTGATGGTGGACATGGCGGACATAATGGCCTACGTGACATTGACGCCAAACTAAATACCAAAGGGTTTTATCGTTTACGATTAGGCATTGGGCATCCAGGACACAGAGATGATGTGTCGGACTACGTTTTAAACCGCCCATCCAAAAGTGATGAGCAAAGCATTTTAACTGCCATCGATCACGCCTTAAGCGTGCTACCCGACGTTTTAAATGGCAACATTGATAAAGCCATGAATGTGCTACACACCGTCGCTAAATAACTACTTAAATATATGAGGTCCTCATGGGATTTAAATGTGGCATCGTCGGCCTGCCTAACGTCGGCAAATCTACCTTATTTAATGCATTAACCAAAGCCGGTATTGCGGCGGCAAATTATCCTTTTTGCACTATTGAGCCTAATGTTGGTGTGGTACCTGTACCTGACCTACGTTTAGAAGAACTTGCAAAAATTGTTAACCCCAAAAGGACGATTGCTACCACGATGGAATTTGTGGACATTGCAGGCCTTGTTAAAGGTGCATCTAAAGGCGAAGGCTTAGGCAATAAATTCTTGCAGAATATTCGTGAAACCGATGCGATTGCGCACGTCGTTCGATGCTTTGATAACGATGACGTAACTCACGTTGCAGGTAAAATATCACCCAAAGATGATATTGAAGTCATCAACACCGAATTAATTTTAAGCGACATTGATGGACTAGACAAAGCCGTTCTGCGATTACAAAAAGTCGCACGCGCGGGCGATAAAACGGCAAAAGTCCAAGTGGAAATCTTAGAGGGGCTGCTTGCTCATCTCAATAAAGGTTTGCCTGCTCGTACCTTTAAAGTAGACGACGAAAACAAACCTTTTATTCAAAGCTTACAATTGATTACCACCAAACCAACCATGTTTATCGCTAACGTTGATGATCATGGGTTTGAAAATAACCCTTACCTTGACATGGTAAAAGAGATTGCACAATTGGAAGGCGGCTCTGTGGTTGCCGTATGTTGTGCCATGGAAGCAGAAATTGCCGATTTAGACGACGAAGAAAAAGTCGAATTCTTAGCAGAAATGAATCTTAAAGAACCTGGGCTTAATCGCGTTATTCGCTCTGGTCATGATTTGTTGCATCTACAAACCTATTTCACTGCGGGCGTTCAAGAAGTGCGCGCGTGGACGATTCCTGTGGGCGCAACCGCTCCACAAGCAGCCGGCAAAATTCATACGGATTTTGAAAAAGGCTTTATTCGCGCAGAGGTCATTAGCTATGACGACTTCATTCAATACAAAGGCGAACAAGGCGCTAAGGATGCCGGCAAATGGCGCTTAGAAGGAAAAGAGTACATTGTAAAAGACGGCGATGTAATGCATTTCCGTTTTAATGTATAAGCACGTTTCATAGGGCAAGTACGCAGTACTTGCCCTCCCTTCTCAAACGAATCCCGACAAAAGTACCCAATTCTCCGACTGGGGGTTGTTAACTAACATAATATTTTGTATGATGGCCAACTATTTTAGTTAGTCGGTGAGTTGTTTTATGCCATACAGAGACTATTCCTACTATACCCCCAACCTCTCTCAAGGGGTTGTGAATGCACATTTAAGGCATTATTTAGATACCATTTCCTATTATGAAGGCGCCACGCGCAGCAACCCAATCAACAAGGAAGGCGATTGTAACGGCTGGTCATTCTTATTTGCATACTACAATAGCATTCATAAAGGGCAACAATTTAAAGATATTCTCACTTATGTCTCGACCTGGGATGGCAGTCATTACAAGTTATCGACTAATTATGGCATGCCTGATAGCCTCAAACAGAAATACGCCAATGGCGCAGAACTCTTTGAGCATACCATTAATGCTGTCTCTTGGTTTTCACAAATCAAAACCAAACATGTTACCAATGGTTCAATCACCCAAGACGACCGAATTAAACAATTTGATCTCGTTTCAGATGGTAAACACGAGTTAAATAATGTGTTTTCATTTTTAAAGAATCAGAACACCAATATCAGCCATTATGAACTTCCCGATATGCTACGAATTGCTCATCAATGGAAAAATGCTTGGTTAGACCTAGGTGTCTACTCTTCCATAGGCGGCCATGCGCTAAGCGTCTACATTGATGTCGATGGCAAATATCATTTTTACGATTGTAATGCACGTAATGGTTCTTATGAGAGCTATAGTCCCGAAGACATAAGTTCTAAAATCTTACAATCAATTGGTTTTGATACAAAATTAAAGGATTTTTCACTGTATCAGTTTTTTTCTAAAGAAGACCCCAAGAGCACAATGCCCGATTCCGATCTGATGGGAAAATTAGATATTTCATTGTACTCCGCTAATAAATTCATCGACATGGCATTTAAAGCGAATCAATTAGACCCCGTAGTCAAGCTTTTCTCTACTGACAATGAATTGACACAAAAGCTAGTTGATCAATATGGAGAGAAATATCTTAATAAGGCTTTAGATAACAATCATGTTCAATTAACTGAGTTGCTACTTGATAAAAATGTTGACGTTAACACCAGGCTAAACTATGAGGGAAAGACACCGCTCATGGTTGCAGCAAAGGCAGGTAATATGGAAATGACCTCTCTTTTGGTTAAACACGGCGCAGAAATCAGTACCACCGATTATAATGGTAACGATGCAATTAGCTTAGCTGAAAATAATCATCATTTAGAAGTTGTTGATTATTTGTCCAACCCCTTTTTAACTGGCACATATACCGTTGGTGACTTCTTAACGTGGGATATAGCAGATACAATCTATAAGCTTGAACCATTGTTAATGCAGAATCTCGGACAGCATAACTCAAGCGCTAACGTTATTTGCATGGATGATTGTATTCAAACATCCAGTCTTAAGAATCATGTGTTAGAAGCGACAACTGAAGTAGGTCAAAGCATCGCAAGTTATGTGGGCTTACAGCTTGACAATGCACTTAACCTGATTACCAGTACCGATATATTCTAAACTATCAAAACTGATATTATTAGCAAAAGCGATACCGCGGCCATGATTATGTGTGCTGCGGTTCGGATCGAATTCCATATAACGTTTGTAATCAAACCCATTTCCTTCATCTTGCACACTTAAAATTATTTCATCTTTCTTTTTGGCGAAATTAATTGTTACTGCCTTTTCCTTGTTTTCAGGCATATTTAAACGTCTTTCCACTTCTGATTTCCACTCGGATTTTAAATTCAACTCCGACTTCTCTTCATATGTGATATTAAGATTTCCATGCTCAATCGAATTCACCAAAATTTCAGATATGCCAAGAACGACCTTGTCGGGCGCTGGAAACAATTGCGCTAAACTTACACTTATTTTATTCGCCTGATCTAGATTGTTGATCTTGAATGATGCATTATCGATGCACTCATACAATACTTTTGAATGAGCAAGTGCTTCTGACAATTCGCGCTGCTTTTTATACACGTCCAGCGCCCCTCTCACGACCGCATTTAACACACTGGGCAAATAAGGCTTGATTAAATAATGATAAACACCTAATTTAAAACCTTCAACCAGCTGGATTTTATCATCAGATGCTGTTTGCATGACAATAGGGACACGCTTTAATTTAGGGTCTTCTTTTAAAATTTTCACCAAATCAAAGCCTGACATACCTGGCATCATTTGATCGAGAATAATAATATCGATAAATTTAGGATCGGTATGTAATATTTTTAAGCCTTCTTCTGCACTTTGGCATTTAATGATATCGCAATCTTCAAAATTACCTAATCTCAGAAACCCTTCTATGATTTCCAGATTGTTAATTTCATCGTCAATAACAAGAATTTTTCTATTCATTGGTATGCTCATTTAGCAAGTGTGGTAAAAAGGCTTGTAAAGGTCATCATAATTACAGTCGACCTAAATGGGAATATTCTTAATAGTGTTAATAGCATAAATGCCGATACGCTAGATAGTGGTCTATACATGAGCTATATAACAGCGTTATATAAGTAGAGTGAATATATGCAACTTAAAATTATACAGTTCAATAAAAGCTCTGGGTGGTCAGCCAAACCATCTTCTGCACTTGATTCAGAAAACACGCTGATACTCAATTTTTTTTCACCTGAATATATCAACAATACAGAGCCATTTCGGGAGCTTAAAAAATCATTTCCCAAAGCAATAATGGCTGGATGCTCAACATCCGGTGAAATTCATGACAATGGTGTATTTGATGGAAGCATCTCAACTGCAATACTACATTTTGAGAAAAGTAACATCAAAATGATAACAATCGATATTACCGACCCATCGCAATCATTTGCAACAGGGAAAGCTATCGCTGAGGCATTAAAACGTGAAGGTCTTAAAGCCGTATTTATTTTAAGCGATGGCCTGGTCGTCAATGGAAGTTCACTCACACAAGGTATTCGTTCATTGATTGAAAAGGATGTCATTATTACTGGGGGCTTAGCGGGCGATGGTAATGACTTTAAAAAAACGTTCATATTAAAAAATGGGCTACCCACAACACAATGCGTTAGCGCTATTGCATTTTATGGCGATGACATTACCATAAACTATGGTTCAGAAGGTGGCTGGGATATTTTTGGTCCCGAACGATTTATCACCCGATCCAAAGACAACGTATTATATGAAATTGATGGGCAACCAGCGCTAGCCCTCTATAAAAAATATCTAGGGGATCAGGCTAGTAAATTACCGGCATCTGGCCTTCGCTTTCCTTTAGGTATCAGCCAAAAGCCCTTTAGCAAAGCCCAAGTCGTTAGAACAATTCTAGCGATTAACGAAGAAGAACAGTCGATGACTTTTGCAGGAGACATGCCAGAAGGCTGGTATGCTCAATTAATGCGAGCAAACAATGACAGATTGGTTGAAGGTGCAATAATTGCAGGACAACTAGCCAAAGGAAATCAAACTGATAATAGCGACACCTTGGCCATTGCCATAAGCTGTGTTGGGCGCCGCTTAGTACTTGGAGAGCGTACAGAAGAAGAAATTGAGGCAACACATGAAATACTTGGAAATGAAATGCCTTTAATCGGTTTTTATTCCTATGGGGAAATTTCTCCTTCAAAAATTGGCACATGCGATCTTCATAACCAAACAATGACTTTAACCACTTTTGGTGAACGCTAAGCATGAGCACACTCCATCCATTGTTAATCAGACAGCTTAAGCGAGCGAATATCGACCTTGACACATTAGGCGCTGATCCAAATTTAGAAAAACTATTAAATTCAGTAAGCAACGCTTATCAACAAGCAGATGAAGGTCGGTATATTGTAGAACGATCTCTAGAAATCTCATCTGAGGAAATGGATGGGCTACGAATTAATCTGCAAAAAGAACGCGATGTGATGCAATCGGTCATGTCGGAAGGCTTATGTGTTCTTGATCCCATCTTTCATATTAAAGATATTAATATTACTGGGTCATTGATGCTCTGCTGTTCTCCCTCTTTAGCTTGTGGAAAATGTTTTACTGATGTATTCAAGTTGTACACATATAATAATGGAAAGTTGCAGGAAATCACCATTAAACAATTAATGGATACTTTCTCAAAAAATGAGATCTTTCACTGTAATCGCGGTGTTTTAAAAAGTTTCCAGGGGGTTGAGACACCGGTATCATTCTCGTTAAACCCATTACCCTACACTAGACAAGGCGCCTTTAATGGCTGTGTATTAGTGTTCAAAAATATTAGTGAAACGATCAAGTATGAACAATTTATGCATGATGCCTTAATTTCAGCCGAGCAATCGAATGTTGCCAAAACCCAATTTTTGGCTAACATGAGCCATGAAATTCGCACTCCCATGAATGGAATATTGGGTATGCTGCAATTATTAATGCATACTTCACTGAATGAAAAGCAAGAACATTACGTTAAAAAGGGCTATGAATGCGCGAGCTATTTATTAACACTATTAGGCAACATCCTTGATTTCACAAAAATTGAATCAGGGAAAGTCGAGCTCGAAAATATTGAATTTGATCTCAAAGATGAACTAGAATCGTTTACGGTGCTATTTAATGTTCAATGCAAACAAAAGAACATCGCCTTTTCGTTAGTTTTTGATAAAGAAATGCCCTTAAAATTAATTGGCGACCCTAATCGAATTAAGCAAATCCTCAATAATCTTGCAAGCAATGCCATTAAGTTTACCTCACACGGGGGCACTATCTCGATCCGATTCTCTGCGATAAAAGAACAAGATATTGTATATTTATCTTGCGCAATAACCGACAATGGCATCGGCATTCCGATCGATGCTCAAT
>CAZCXZ010000134.1:0-8423 GCA_964502705.1 Uncultured Candidatus Berkiella sp.
CTGTACCGCTGTCTACCCCACACTCTCTCCCCAAAAAAAATCAGCCTAAATACTCTTGAATCTGCCTTGACAAGATTTCCTTAGGTACTCAATTTAACCAAAAGGTTAATTAGCTAAATGGTTAAATTGAGAGAATCTGAAAACGCACTGAATGCAACCTTCCAGGCATTGGCAGATCCGACGCGAAGGAAGATATTGATGCAATTAGTTTCTGGAGAAGCCACTGTCCTTCAGCTAGCAGAACCTTTCGAGATGAGTATACCCGGAATCTCCAAACATCTAAAAGTGCTCGAAAAAGCTGGGTTAATCGAAAAAGGAAAAACAGCACAGTTTAGACCGTGCCGTTTGAAAGTAGAAGCACTCCAAGAAGCCAACCAATGGTTGGAACAATACAAAAGGCTATGGGAGGAACGATTGGATCGCTTGGACGCATACCTAATCGAACTACAAAAAACAAAAGGAAAAGAATAATATGTTTAAATCAGATATCGTATTTGCATTAGAAGAAAAAATAGTCCGCATCGAACGTTTGTTTAATGCCCCCTTACAACTTGTTTGGGAGGTATGGACTAATCCACTACATATTGAAAAGTGGTGGGGTCCGAAAGGATTTACCAATCCAACGGTGGAATTTGATTTCAAGGTAGGCGGGTCATATAGAATTGTTATGCGATCACCTGATGGAGTTGATTATCCAGTTAAAGGAAAGTTCTTAGAAATCACACCATTTCAAAGTTTCGTGATTAGCGATTTGGTAGATGAACATCCTGAGGCGTGGGTAAAGGATGTTCAGAAAATGGCGGGCGTCACTGGCGATCGGGAACTATTGAATTCAAAATTGCGAGTTTTATTTGAAGAGGCAGAGGGAAAAACGAAAGTAACTCTCTTCACTGAATTTGCAAACAATCAAATTCGCGATGGATTTGCCAATTCTGGTATGAAAGAAGGTTGGTCAGAAAGTTTCGAAAAATTAGAAACGAATGCTTTGCCTAACCCGAATCAAATCAGTTTAGAAAAGAAATTAAACCATCCACAAGAATTGGTATTTAATGCATTTGCAAACCCTCTGACGATTGATACTTGGTGGGGACCCAGTGGATTTAAAACAACAACGCAAACAATGGACTTCAGAGTCGGAGGGAAATGGATTTTTACAATGCTTGGACCAGATGGAACTATCTGGCCAAACACGATTAAATATAAGGAAATTAGAAAATTCGATTATTTAGAATATTTACATGGATCCGGCGAAGAAAATAAAAATGATGATTTTTTAGTAAACGTCTATCTAATTGCAATCGATAAAAATCAAACTATAGTAAAGATGCAAATGACTTTTCCTGATACAAACGTTCGAAATGCTGTAATCGGCTTTGGAGCAATTGAAAGCGGACAACAGACACTCTCAAAATTAGATTTATTCTTGAGTAAAAATCATGACTCAGTATAAAATTGCACCATCACTTTGGTTTAAAAAAACGGAAGTTATTCCATGGCTAAAAGGAAATAAATAGATATGTTAAAAAGTATCATTGCAGTTTTCGTTGGACTTTTATCCAACGTTGTCCTATCTATCCTATCGGATACAATTCTAAAAGTTATGGGATTTCTTCCTTATGATCATTTGTTTGTATCTACATCTCTAGTTTTATTTGTGTTAGGTTATCGAATTGTATTTAGTATATTCGGTTGTTACTTAGCCGCACGATTGGCTCCTCAAAATCCGATGAAACATTCTTACATTTTAGGTGGGATTGGTTTAATACTTGGAATTACTGGAATTATTTTCGCAGGGCATTTAGGGCCATGGTGGTATTCGTGGTCACTCGTCATCCTAACTCCACCAATTGCTTATTTAGGTGGTAAACTTTATATATTACAGGCGGATTCAAAATGACTAGTGCGAGCTTATGGAATGATTTAAAAAAAGCACTCGCTGGTTCTGAAGAAGACTATACAGAAATTAGCCTCCGTAAGGCTTTATTTTTGCTTTCAGTTCCAATGGTATTAGAGCTAGTATTAGAATCGGTATTTGCAGTTGTCGACATTTATTTTGTCAGTGCATTAGGTGCCTCTGCGGTTGCAACGGTCGGCCTTACCGAAACCTATTTGTTCCTATTGTATTCTGTTGCTATGGGATTATCGTTTTCAGTAACTGCAATTGTTGCAAGAAGGATTGGTGAAAAGGAAAAAGATAAGGCAGGAGTAGCCGCAATTCAATCCATTTGGATTGCAATTCTTGCTTCTATTCCATTTGCAATTGCTGGAATATTTTTTTCTAAAGAACTTTTGACTCTAATGGGTGGAGATGAATGGGTTCTGACAGAAGGATACCATTATATGCAATGGATGTTAGGAGGAAACATTGTAATTATCCTACTTTTTCTTATTAACGCAGTGTTTCGTGGAGCGGGTGATGCTGCGATATCGATGAGAGTGTTATGGATTTCCAACGGATTGAACATTATTTTGGATCCTATTTTTATCTTTGGCTGGGGGCCTGTTCCTGCCTATGGGATTACTGGTGCAGCGATTGCGACAAACTTAGGACGTGGGATCGGAGTAATCTTTCAACTGTGGTTATTATTTCAAGGTGGGAAACATATTAAAATTCTCAGATCACATCTCAAAATCGAATGGAGTACAATTAAAGGTATATTAAAAACTTCGCTTGGCGGTATTGGCCAAATGATCGTGGGTATGACCTCCTGGATTTTTATTATGAGGATCCTTTCTGAATTTGGAAGTCAAACTCTAGCTGGAGCAACCATTGCCCTCAGGACTATGATGTTTACCATGATGCCTTCTTGGGGAATGTCTAATGCCGTTGCCACTTTAGTAGGTCAAAATTTAGGAGCAGGAAAACCCGAACGAGCAGAACAATCCGTTTGGTTTACTGGATTCTGTAACATGGGTTATTTGATTCTTGTCTCTATCATTTACTTCTTTTGGAGCGAAAATATAATTTCGATTTTCACTGATGATAAAGAAGTGATTCGAATTGGTGGAGAATGGTTACAAATTGTATCCTATTCTTATTTCATCTATGCATGGTGGATGGCTGCAGGACAGGCATTTAATGGTGCAGGAGACACGATCACTCCCACAAAAATCAATGTGATTTTCTTTTGGATCATTCAAATTCCTCTGGCTTATATATTAGGAAAACATTTAGCATTTGGATCCACTGGAGTTTTTTGGGCAATCATGATTTCAGAATCTTCCGTAGGTCTGTTTACTCTTTGGTTATTTACGAAGGGAAAATGGAAACAAACAAAGGTTTAAAAAATTCTTAAATCATGAAATCAAAGATTCCTAAATCAATCGATGAATATATTGAGAACTTTCCGGAAGAAACTCAAATCATCCTTCAGAAGATTAGAAAGATGATTCAAAAAGAAGTTCCTGAAGCAACTGAAGTAATTAGTTATGCGATGCCAACATTTGTGTTGAATGGAACATTGGTACATTTTGCGGCGTATCCAAAACATATTGGATTTTATGCACTTCCTTCTGGCAACCTTGCCTTCCAAAAAGAAATTTCTAAATATAAATTTGGGAAAGGTTCTATTCAATTTCCTTTGAATGAGCCAATTCCTTATGTTTTGATTAAAAAAATTGTTAAATTTAGGGTAGGTGAAAATTTGCAAAAAGCAAAACGAAAGATCCAAAAAAAAAAGCTTACCCGTATAAAAAAACAAACCTAAATCAAATCTTGAATGACGAGTTGTTATTTTTTCGATATTATTATTTTCTATTTTAACCTTGAATTCATTGTTTATACAAGGCTGAGGATTCTAAATGGAGTTTGAAAGTAAAAGCATACTTTATTTATGGAACAGTCGCGTAATGTTTGCAACTAACAGTATGCAAACAGATTTTCATTCACATTATGCTGCCACCCTTGCCATTTCCTTAGAAAAAAATATCACAATCGAAACAGAGTTAGGTAAAGACGATTACCGAGTCGCTTTAGTGGGCCCGAATACCTACCATAGAACCGTTTCGCCTGGAGTAGAAATGGTAGCCTTACTTATCGATCCAGAAACCTATGAATTTGCTTCTATATCCGGTAATATTTCTTCAGGCGAAGTCAAACGATTGGACATTCAAAATTTTTCCCCGTTAATCGATTCGCTTTGGTCATTGTATTATGGTGACCTGAATGATGAAGAGGCCACCAAACTTCAATTAAATTTACTTCGTACTGTATATCCATTTGATACATTAAAAACGAGTGTCGATCCAAGAATTCAAAAGATTGCAAAAAAAATTCGTATGGAAGTTCCTGATAGCATTCGGATGAAAGAGATTGGAAAAGATTTTTCTATTTCAGAAGATCGATTGATTCGTTTGTTTAAAGAAAATCTTGGGATTCCGCTGCGAAGGTATTTATTATGGGTTCGCATTCTACGTGCAGTAAAAGAAATAAAAGCGGGAAATAATCTTACAGAAGCGGCTCATGCAGCAGGCTTTTCGGATTCTGCTCATTTTTCTAGGACGTTTAAAGAAAACTTTGGATTTATACCTTCATTATTCTTCGGACATCTTAAAACCGCAGAAGTTCGATTTTGCGAACCAGATGAAAGCTTCCAATAAATCTTAAAAACACCGGAATCATTCAAGCATAGGTTTTAAAAATTTGTTATTCTCTTTTTCTACCAAGGAAAAGAAGAGCCAATGCCCCTAACAAATGAAAAAGGATTGTTATCGAGATTATCCTCGAAGTTCTCTAAATTAAAATCTGAATCAATCAGAATCCCTACAGCTGAGGAAAAGGTGGGTTTTAAAAAAGCTCAAAAATTGGCGTATGATTGTGTGACAGCCATTGAAAAAGAAATGGTTCCTGGATGGACTGAAAAACAAACCGCTAAACGGATGGATGAATATTTACGTGACCACGGTGTTAAAGTTTTTTTGCATAGGCCCTTTGCTTGGTTTGGTGAACACGCAAGATTCGATGGATACAAACGTTTCACTCAATTTCATCCCGGTAAAAAAATACTAAAAGAAGAAGAATCTTTTATTTTAGACGTATCTCCTGTCGTTGATGGTTATATAGGCGATATTGGTTACTCATCTTCCTTAGTAAAAAATTCTGAGTTAGATTCAGGTATGAAATATTTGTTACAACTTAGAGAAGAAATTCCTAAATACTTTAATTCCTCTATGACTCCTTCAGAGATTTGGTGGAAAATTGATTCGGATGCTAAGAATTCTGGCTTCGATAACATCCATGCTTTGTATCCATTTGCTGTCCTTGGCCACCGGGTTTACAAGGTAAATCTACCAAATATTTCCTTTCCCTTATTACCGATTAGTTTTGCGAGTTGGTTCAGTTTGCAGGGATCCTATGAATTTTTATCACATAAAGTTTTACCTGAACTACTAACACCGGATCACGAAGGGGATAAGGTGGGGTTATGGGCAATAGAGCCACATTTGGGTCGAGGAAAAACTGGGTTTAAGTTTGAGGAAATATTAGTAGTTGAGGATAACAAAGTTTACTGGTTAGACGATGACGTTCCGCATGTAAAAAAATACCAAACATTAAAGGAAACAAAATGAAATTTCAAAATTCTATATATGTAGTTTTGATCTATTTATTGTCCGTTGGATGTAATACTGGAAACATTAAAATTGGAAAAGCCTATAAATTTGGCAATGTCCCCGATTCAATTTTAGAAGTCAGTAAACCAGATCCATTTTTAACTAATTTGAGTATCAGCATACCAGAGTTACCTGGTCATGATGATCTTATTTTCGATAATGAAAATCAAATTGCCTTTGCCTCTGGAATGGACGGTTGGATTTGGAAACTCGATTTTAAATCGAATTCGGCAACAGCTTGGGTAAAACCTCCTGTCAACCCTGCAGGGTTACAATTTGCAAACAAAAACAATGAATCCATATTAGTATGTGCATCAAGACTTGGCGGAGTTACTTATGATGAAAATCAGCGAGTAGGTTTGTATGAAGTAAATATAAAAACAAAAGCTATAATTCCACTTCTCATAACTCTACCAAAAATTGAAAATTCAGATTTTGAAACTGTTTATCCAGAATCTAAACGTCTCACCTTTGCCTTAAAAAATCTTAACGAATCAAACTCTAGAGCTTTTTCTTTATGTAATGATCTCGCAGTATCAAATGATGGAAACAGAATTTATATCTCTGAACCATTTGAAAGATCTGATGCTGCTATGGGAAGCGGAGCAGTACCAGAAGCAATCGGTCTTTATCCTCACGGTAAACTTTGGTTGTATGATAGAAAACAAAATGCAGTTTCACTTGTGATGAGTGGATTCACTTTTGTGGATGGTATTATTATTGCTGATCATACAAATTCTACAGAAGAATCGGTAATTATTACTGAGACTACAAAGTTTAGAATCATCAAAGCATATATCAATGGTAGCAAAGAAGGAAGGTTTGAAGTGTTATTTGAAAACCTACCCGGCCTTGCTGACGGATTGGAACGAGATTCAAAAGGTAGAATTTGGGTTGGAATCATTAAACCACGTTCTGGTCTTGTAAATATGGTTCACAACAATCCGTGGCTTAAACCATTTCTCCTATCTCTTCCGCAAAGAATATTACCAATCGCAAAAAAAACTGGCATCCTTATTCTCGATTCTTCGGGTAAAAAAACAATCTATTACTCAATGCATGATGGCTCAAAAATAAAAGATATTTCCGTTGCGGTTCCCAATTTAGAGACTGTATACTTTCCATCATTTGATACTTCCTCTAAAGGTTTGTATTCCATTCCTGCCGCAAGTTTTAAGTTAGGCGAATAAACATTAAAATTATGAATACAAAAATTAACGCATCATTTCTTCATTTTTGGAACTTCATACCAGTTTCAATCATCAGTATATTTTTCTTATTAATTTCTTGCCGAACACCAGAAGAATACTTTAAAAACCAAATTAAAGAAGAGGTAGACCTTCCTTACAATCCGTCCATCGAGTCTATAAAATCAGAAGGAGATTTGATCAAACAAAATATAACAATCAACGGATCTTCTTTACCTGCTCAGGATGAGATTCTTTTGCAAGAAGATTTAGGCAGAGCCTTCGTTGCTTCTATTGATGGATGGATTTGGAAAGTAGATTTGACCAACAATAAAGCAGAACCATTTATAAAAACTCCGCTTTTGCCAGGCGGAATGGTCTTTCATCCAAAAAATAATGATATCATCTTTATGTGTTTATCACGCGGAAAACAACATGACACAAATCTTGTAGATGGACCAGGAATTTATGAATTAACCATTTCAACTAAACAATTACGTAAAATCGGAACTCGTGTTCCTCTTGTTGATAAAACAAAAGAACCATTAAAGAACCAAATCGGAATATTCTATCCAAAGAACAAAGAAACTAAAATTCCGATGTCGCAATTAAATGATACTAACAGTCGAAATGTGGAAAAAGCGGATGACTTAGCGATCAGTAATG
The DNA here is from genome assembly GCA_964502705.1 of Uncultured Candidatus Berkiella sp. GTDB lineage: Bacteria > Pseudomonadota > Gammaproteobacteria > Berkiellales > Berkiellaceae > Berkiella. The sequence continues at coordinate 7,464 of CAZCXZ010000134.1, forward strand.
ATGGAGAACGAATATATTTCACAGAACCATACGACCATCCAAATTCAATTCTTGGTGTCAGTTCTCAATCAAAACATGAAGTGCTCACTTTGGGTCGTAATGGCCATCTTTGGAAATATGATTTAAAAGATAACACTGCAAGTTTGGTTGCGCACCAATACACCTATCTAGATGGAATTTTATTGGAGTATTCTCAAGGAGAAAGAGAATCTTCCATTCTGCTAAATGAACTTTCAAAATCGAGACTTATTCGATTACACCTAACGGGAGATAAAGAAGGGAAAGATGAAATAGTGATCGAAGGAATTCCCGGATTCCCTGATGGTATGGATCGCGATTCATTAGGACGTATTTGGATCGCTATCCCTGTCGAAAGATCTAAACTAATCACTTGGTTACACAAACATCCCTTTTGGAAACGTCTGGTCCTCTACATACCAGAGAGATTACAACCAGTTTCTAAAAAAACTGGAATTCTTGCTCTTTCACCTAACGGAGAAAGGCCGATTTATTACTCTTTACATGATGGAAGTTTGTTTTCCTACATTATCGTTGTTGTTCCAGGAAAGGAAAAATTGTATCTGGCAGTTTACCAGGATGGTTTCAAAGGATTCGTCACGCTTCCATACCCTAACAATATTTAGGTGAAAGAGGGGCGCCTCGCAATCTATCTATTATCCACCTATTATAGATGAGGCGATCCCGCTCTTCGTTTCAATCTTTCCCAGAGGGAAAGGATTTCCACTGCGATCGGTGGCGCAAAATACCGCTCCCAACAGAACTATTGAAACGAAAACATAGAGAAATATGAACTTCCCAAAAATAAAATTATTAAATTTTGAAATGGAATTTTCTTTTTTGGATAACCGTGGTAAATAGACCTCATTGGGTGGCGGGTCTAGTTCCCCTCCCAGATCGGGCGGGGATACGAATATCTATCCTGTACCGACTCGGCTACCC
>CAZCXZ010000135.1:0-7068 GCA_964502705.1 Uncultured Candidatus Berkiella sp.
ATGACGCGGAGCGCGCCGACACCTTGAACGAGTCGGCCGGCGGCATGATCGAGCGCGCCGACAAGGTGAACAAGCTCAAGGCCCGCGGCTATGCCCCGCTGTCCCGCTTTGGCCGATATTCTGTCGATGTTGTGGTGGGCGGCGAGCGCCAGTATTTCAGCCTGTTCGAGTCAGCCCGGGCCGCCAACCTGATGGCGGCCAAGCTCAAGAGCGAGTTCGGTGCGGCCAATGTGGTGCAGGGCACCCTGTCACAAAAGGAGTTTGAGCAGTTCCAGGGCATCACCCCGGAGTCGCTGGAGCTGTTCGGCAATATGCTGGGCCTGGACTCCACCGGCAACGAGGCGCAGGACAAGGCGTTTCAGACCTATCTCAAGCTGACCAAGGCCAACCGCAGCGCCATGAAGCGCCTGATTCACCGCAAGGGAACGGCCGGTTTCAGCGAGGACATGGGCCGGGTGCTGGCTGCCTTCGTCTACTCAAACGCACGCCAGACATCAGCGGCGCTGCACATGGGAGAAATCGGTGACGCGGTGCAAGCCATACCGAAGGGACAGGGCGAGCTGAAAGACGCGGCCATTGAGTTGTCCACCTACATCAAGCAGCCACGAGAAGAGGCCCAAGCCCTTCGCGGCCTGCTGTTTGCGCAGTATTTGGGTGGAAGTGTCGCGTCCGCTTTTGTGAACTTCACGCAACCACTCACGGTGTCGTTTCCCTACCTGAGCCAGTTTGGCGGCGCCAAGAAGGCGGGCTCGGCGCTGATCCAGGCCATGAAAGACCAGCGTGCCGGCGCCAAGTTGGAGGCGGGCTTGATGGCTGCCATGCGCACTGCGGAAGAGCAAGGGGTGGTGAGCCCGCAGGCGGTGCATGAACTAATGGCGCAAGCGCAAGGACGCGCGGTGCTGAAGACCAGTGATGGCACCCGCACGGGCGAAGCGCTCACCACGGCGCAAAACAGTTTCTCCAAGCTGGCGCTGGGCTGGGGCAAGCTGTTCGGCCTGGCAGAGCAGGTCAACCGCAGATCCACCTTCATCGCGGCCTACCGTCTCGCGGTGGAGCAGAAAATAGCCAACCCGGGCGCGTTCGCCACCAAGGCGGTGAACGAAACCCAATTCATCAACAACAAAGCCAACAAAGCCAAGTTCGGGCGCGGTGCGATCGGCGCCACCCTGATGACATTCAAGAGTTATTCCATAAATTACATCGAGCTGCTGCATCGCATGGCAACCCAGAACGGCCCCGAAGGCAAGAAGGCGGCCGCGTTGATGCTGGGCATGCTGTTCCTGATGGCCGGCGCTGGCGGCCTGCCGTTCACCGACGATCTGGAAGACCTGGCCGACTTCCTGGGGCAACGGCTTGGCTACAACTTCAGCAGCAAGAAGGCCAAGCAACAGTTTCTGGAAGGCTTGTTCGGCCAGGCCATGGCTCAGTTCGTAGACAAAGGGCTTTCCGGTGTGCCGGGCTCGCCGATTGACACATCCGGGCGCATGTCCATGGGCAACCTGATCCCGGGCACCGGCCTGTTTCTGACCAAGCGCGACCACACCAGCGACGTGCAGGAACTTTTCGGGCCTGCTGGTGACCTGGTTAAGCGAGCATTCAAGGCTGGCGATCAGCTGCTGGGTGGCAATGTAGTGCAGGCAGCCAAGACGATTGCGCCCAAGGCCGTTTACAACATGGCCAAGGGTGCCGACATGGCTTCCAGCGGCTCCTACAACGATGACCGCGGCTTCAAGGTCATCGAGACAACGCCATTCGAGGCCGCCATGAAGGCCATCGGTTTCCAGCCTGCCAGCGTGGCCCAGGTGCAGGAGGCCAACTGGCTGGCCCAGCGGGCCAAGGATGTTTACAGCCAGAAGTCGCAGGACATCGGCGCCCGCTGGGCCAAGGGCATTTACGAGAAAGACCCGGGCCAGATCGAAGCGGCTCGCGATATGATTCGCAGCTGGAACGAGAAGAACCCCGACCAACCAATTCGGCCCAATATGCCAGCCATTCTCAAGCGCGTGCGTGAAATGTCAAAGTCCAAGGATCAGCGAATCGCTGACACAGCGCCCAAGGCCATGAGGGTGCAAATGCGGTTGGATATGGCAGAGCGCCGGGCAGCCCAGCAATGAATTGGGCGGGCCTCTCCATCTTCCTCGGGCTCGTAACGCTGGGGTTTGTCACCATGCCCTACGGCATCGTGCTTTTGGTCGCGCTGGCTTGGTTTATGACGCGGCGATAGAAAAAGGGCCCAACCTTTCGATTGAGCCCTTCCCAGCGTTGACTCGCCTCGCCTGGCCGGACCTTTCCTTGCCACGCCTAGCCTCGCCTGCCATGGCGCGCCGCACCATGCCGTACCATGCCCCGCCTTGCCATGCCTGCCACGTTTCGGGCTTTCGCCCCGGCCAACCTATGCAGGTTGCCGCTCGGTGCCCAACAACTCGCCTACGCGATCGAGGGCGCAAAACACGTCCGCCAGCTCGTTGAGCTCGCGGTATTTCCTGCCGACCGATGCCATTTCCATGTGTGCCCGTGCCAGCACCTGCTTGCGCATGACGGGGTCATTCATTGCAGTAGCGGTTGACTCGTAGCTTCGCTCGCCGTCGCCGCGCGTGATGGACACGAAAGCACGGACGGCGGCCGGCTGTGCTGCCGGCGCTGCCGGGATGTCCGAGAGCCGCACTTGGCGCTCCTGCGGCGCTTCGACCTCTTCGAAGGTCACCTGCACGGACCTGATGAGGTGGCCAGCTTGCTCCATGCGGTATTTTTCTGCGGCGATGGAGTCATCCCACTCGAAGAACGAATGGAGCGGGCTTTTCGGAGTGCGCGCGTCTGCCACCACCAGGTCGGGCGTCAGGCTGCTGGCCTTGGCCTTGATGGCCTCAAGCCGTTCGCCCACAGCTTGCGCATCACCACGCAGGTGACACCCAGCACGAAATTGAAAAACTGATTTCATTAATTACTCCAGATGAAAGCGACCAAATTGGCCATCACGGGCGGGTCGCCATTCGCCAATCCCGATGGAAAAACCTGCGATGGAAAACATGTTCGCGATCTGCTCGGCACTGATGGCGTTGGCGTTGAATTGCACGCTGACGTTGGCTGACCAGTCCTTGAACTCGCCGCGGTAGCGCAAGTCAGCGGCGCCCATGCCGACACGGCAAACGTCCTCGCGCGGCGATGGCTCGCCCTCAATCAGGACCAGTTCCCCGGGGATGTGGAAGGCGCCGCGCATCATCACTTTCGTAATGCCGTCCACGAAGCTGGCGGCATCGACTGCCGCACTCTTGAACGCGATGCTGGGGAAGCCAAAGCCGCCGCCGGGGAATGGGTATAGGCTGTCGCGGTACTCCTGTTCGGGGTCCTTTGTTGCCCTGCCGGTGTTGGCTTTTTTCATCATCTTGTCGAGCATCTGCTTTCGGCTTTTCTCGCTCCATGCATGACAGATCAACGGCGAGTCCCCGACCAGCTTCAGCTGAATTTTTTGCAAGTTCAAAGGCGGCAGGGTGATGGCTTGCGGAGGTGGTTTTTTGGTCGCCATAGTTATGCCTCCGCGGCCGGGCCGCGCCAGTGACGTGGATTCAGCCACCACTCCAGAGTCGCACGATCAGCTTCGCTCATCTCTTTAAAAGTTGCCCGCTGGGCGTCGCGCGGTAGCAGCATCAGGTGCTTCTCTCGGCCGTCCTGAAGAGTGAACGAAACTGGCCGCCCCTGGGGCGTGGGGCGGTGCGTGTTGATGCCGGCGAGGGCCATGATCGCTTCAGCCATGGGACACCTCCTGCTGTTTTGCCAAGCGCTGCTGCAAATACGTGACGCCGCGGCCAGTGACGCGAGTCTCCAGCTTGATGCGTGGTGCGCCCTCGGCATCGCGAAACGGCACTTCGACGACCTTGAAGCGACCGGCCTCCAGGTGCTGCTGGTACGGCAAATCGTTCGGCAGCAGGATTTTGGACTCGCGCAGGAACGACCACAGCCTGCGCGACCCGGTGTTCAGCGCCTTTGCCACCTCGCCGACCTTCTGCAGGTTCTCAGCCTCGCCGACGGCTTCGGCAAATGCAACTTTTGGCGCCTGGGCAGTCAGCTGGGCCTGCTGCTCCTGGCAGATTTCCGCCAACTGCATGGCCACCGCCAGCATCTGTCCGGGCTGGCGCAGGTTCAGCGCAGGGGCCGCGCCAGCCTCCAGTTGCTGCCAGCGGTCGATGATCTTGGCGCGCATGGTGGTCGAGTAGCCGGAAACCAGAATCAGAGTTTCCCGCTTGGGCAGGCGGTAGATCGGGTAGGACTGCTTGTTTTGAGGGTTGGTCTGGGTATCTCCAAAATTGGAGACACCCCCCTCGACATGCAATTCCCCCAGCATGGCGCGGATGTCGCGCATGACGTGGGCATGCTGTTTTTCTGTCAATTCGGCGATTTCCACCGAAGTCATGGTGGCCGAAGAAGAAGCCACCATTGCCAGCGAAGGGGTCAATGACTTAGAATCGCGCATATCAGATCCTTTTGGTTTGCTTCCATGGGTTTTGGTACTGATGCCTCAGAGGGTCCAAGCTCTGGGGCATCGCCTTTTGTGGGGTCAGGTGGTCGCATTCTGACCTTCCTGCTGATGGGCGCGGCTTTGTTCAAGACGGATCAGGATTTCACCGTTGAGACTGCGCCTGTTGTCGACCGCCTGGTGCTTGAGCCAGGTTTTGAGTTCATCTGGGATGCGCACCTGCAGTGGCGGCACCTTGCCCATTCCTTTCATATCACTCCTTTTATCTGCATCTACCGTAGAAGCATTAAACGCAGTATGCACTACATCCACGGTAGAGGCAATACTTGACTCTACCGTGGGGGCTATGATGGCGGAATGGCAACGAATATTCCTCAGGACGACTTTCAAAAAACGGCGCTTCGCCTGCCGAAAGACCTGCATGCGCGCCTCCACGCCGCGGCGGCAGAGGTTGGACGCAGCTATAACGCCGAGATAATCGCCCGCCTTGAAGCCACCTTTGCAGACGACATGGACGTCAAGACGCAGGCAGTGATGCTTGGTGAGATATATTCACTTTTGGACGCCCAAAGGGAGCAATTGTTTGAGCACCAGAAGAAAACCTTGACGGAGATCGCCGGCATGGTTCAGCAGAGCTCAGCCAGCACCAAGGCAATCACCACGGGCGCCGACGACGCCAAGTACGAGGTCACGCCAACGAAGACAAAGCGTACTCAGCTGATCGGCAGCATCGGCCGCCTGCCGCCGGCCGAAAAACCGCCTGCAAAGGTGAAGACTGCAGCGCAGCGGTTGCGCGAAGTTGCGACCAAGCCGATCCGCCAAAACAAGGGCAAAAAAGGCCTCTAGCCCTTATCCCACGGGAGTAAATAGCTCCTAATTCGATAGCGCTTCGCGCGCCGGCGTGTTCGCCATCTTGCGGAACTTGCGGCATTCGCGCACGTCAATCCTAGTCTTGAAACGGTGATCCTCGACAGACAGCCACGCCATGTTCTCCCGGGTGTCAGGGCCGCCCATGCAAAGCGGAATCGTGTGATCGACTTCAAACCCGGCGCAACGGCCGTAATTTAAGCCAGTCGAAGGGCAGGGGTTGTGCCGCTTGAATGCCAACACTTCTGCGGCGCTGCGCTCAATGCGCGCCATGGTCACCAGGGGTAGGGTCAGCAAAAGCGCGGCAAGAAGTGTGCGGCTCATGTCTGGAGTTTAGACGGACGAGGGTGACCAGGCGAAGGTGCAGCGCGCACGCGATGCGCTCAAGCGCTGGAACGAGAACAACCCGGCGGCGCCCATCAGGATCCAGATGCCGCAGATCATCAAGCGGGTCAAGGCCATGCGCGAGGACAAGGCGACGCGGATCGCAAAAACTGCCCCATCTGAGATTCGTGCTTCGGTCAGGAAAGAGCTCGCAGACAATAGATAATTGCGCATGGCGATCTGTACCCAATGTTGCAACAAGGCCCATGCAAAGGGCCTTTGCACGAAGCACTACCAGGCAGCAAGGCGGGCTCTAGATCCGGAGCCCGCCAGGGTTTACGCGCGGGCGCGCTATGAAAAAAATAGCGAGAAAATCAAAGCACAAAGCAGTGCATCGGCGAAGCGCAATAGGGCGCGACGCACAAAAACCAACCAGTTGTGGGAGCAAAAAAACCGAGAAAAGGTTTTACACAGAAAGCGTGCCTACAAGCTCCATAACAAGGGAAAAATTGCCCAGTCAAGCCGCTTGGCTCGAATGAATAATTTGGATGCGTTCAAGGCCCGAGAGGCTGCATACAGTAAACGCACGCCAGAGCTCGCCAGGGCAAAGGCAGCGAGGCGAAGGTCGTTAAAAAGAAGTTGCACCGGTTCACATACCGCTGGAGACATCAAAAGGATTTTTGATCTTCAACGAGGGATGTGTGCGATATGCCGCGATCCGCTGCCCAATGACTACCACGTCGATCACATCGAACCGCTGGTTCGCGGTGGGTCCAATGGGCCGGAAAACCTTCAGTTGCTGTGCCAGGACTGCAATCTCAGAAAAGGCGCAAGGGACCCGATCAGCCATATGCAGTCGATGGGGTTGCTGCTTTAACGGGCGTCTGTGCGCAGGGAGCTGGCGAGCGATTAAAGTCTGGAACGAAGGTCTGGAAACCCGCCAAAAACGGGGCATAAACAGGCTAAAATGTTCCAGGCAATCACGCTGCAGGCCGCGCCAATGCTGGTTTTGACCACTAGATTGTGATTCCTGTTGTCGTGGGTTCGAGCCCCATCAGCCACCCCATCATCTCGTAGACGGCCTTTAAGTCATTGATTCATAAGGCCCGTCTGCAAAATCAACCACTTACAGACGCCCGCCCGGACACAAAACCGGACAGTTTGAGTGCGTCAGGGCCTCAGCTACTCCGCATTTTCGAGGCGGGAAAAGCGATGCCAAAGTGGTCTGGCTACCATGTGAAATCCGATGGAAGGGCGTACTTCCGCCCCTACATCCCAAACGACCTCAAGGCCATTTTGGGCGTCTACCCAATGGTCAACCTGGGAATGAAGGATTCCAGGCAGGCGGAGCGCCTCGCTCTGATGCACTACATCGCCTTTGAGGGGGTCCTGGAGGATAAGCGTCG
>CAZCXZ010000135.1:7078-8400 GCA_964502705.1 Uncultured Candidatus Berkiella sp.
AGGAAGCCCGTAAACCCCGTAAACGGGCTCTAAGCGAGTACACCGAGGGGGAGGTTCAAGCCTTCGCCGTAGAGACCGCACAGGGCCTAAACCGTGAGCAACACGCGGACATCCGTGCCTTTACTCCGCGTGAGCATCTCCTGAATGTCCATGAACTCCTCTCTGAACTGGCAGGCGATGTTCTGTCAGCGTCCGGAATGGAGGGCCTTGCTGGCCTTTTGGGGGTGTTCTTGCGGTCTGCGGGCATCCCATACAGCCCATCCGACGCCAACTTCAAAACCCTTGTCTTTGAGTTCGCCACGGCGCTCGATACTGATTTCATCAAAACCAGTAACCGCCGCTTGCATGGTCGGGAAGCCGTCGCCCCGCCGTCGGCGCCTGAAGCCGTCCAGCCGGTGCCTCTGGGCCTGATCTTGGGGGATGTGATTGCGAGACATCTGAAGACCCTGAAGCAGACCGACTACACCCGCAAGGTCAAGCGGTGCCTCATGCTGCTTCAGGAGGTGGTTGGCCCTACAACACCGGTAACGGCCATCCGTCAGCTTCACGTTACGGATTTCCTGCGGACTATCTGCCGCTTGCCTAGCGATTGGGCTACTCAATTCGACAGGGGCCTTGCTACGGTGCCTCAGATGCTCGCCAGGAACGCAGATGAGGTCATGTCCCCGACAACCTACAAGGACAACTACCGGGCACCCCTGAAGGCGTTCCTGAGGGATGCCAGACGGGACTATGGGGATGAGGGTTTTCCCGCGCTGATCGTTGACGGCATCGAGTACACCGGGGACCGTGAGGCCGGAGAGGACGAACAGCGGGCGCTGACCATGCCCGAGCTTCAGAAACTGTTTGAAGGCCCTGGCTTCGCTGCCGTAGCGGCTGATCCTGGGCGGGAGGCGCTTTACTGGCTGTCCATCGTGGGGTTGTATACGGGAGCCCGTCCGCGTGAGCTTTGCCAGCTAAACCCGCAATGCGACTTCGGCACCGAGGACGGCATTCCATACTTGGACTTCGACAAGACGAGTGCAGCGGGGAAGGGCGTAGTGAAGACCGTCAAGAATGGGGAGGCCCGCCGCATCCCACTCCACCCTGAGTTGGTCCGCCTAGGCTTCCTTGGGTATCTCTCGCGGATGAAAGAGGAGGGCGCTGACCGTATGTTTCCCACCTTCCGGGTGAAGAAAGGCAACCCCTACGAGGTGGCTGGTGGGGTCTTCACTGACTTCCTCAAGGCTGAAGGGCTTTATGACAACACCGCCCCGCCAGGTCGTCAGGTCCTAGGGATGTACGTCATGCGAAAGTCGTTCATTACCCACGCCAGTAACCAG
>CAZCXZ010000136.1:0-6944 GCA_964502705.1 Uncultured Candidatus Berkiella sp.
TCTTAAAAATAAAAGCACGTAGTGTGATCGATTTTTCAGCGATTTACGATGTGGTAGATGTTACTTCGAATGAGGCAATTGGATCATTGCGTAGAAAAGGTTTTAAATCTATACTCAAAGATTCTTGGGAAATACTCGACACAAAGGATCAAGTGGTTGGGTCTATTGATGAAGATAGTATGTTTAAGGCAATTCTTCGCCGGTTTTTAACCAATTTAATTCCTCAGAAATTTTTCATTACACTAAACAAGAATCAGGTGGGAGTTTTGCAACAGACTTTCAATCCATTTGTCCCTCAATTCAATATTGATTTTTCGTCTGATAGTGCAAATTCACTCGATCGAAGAATGGGCATTGCGATTGTTATTCTGTTACAAATCATCGAAGGTAGACAAAATTAGTATTTGGAGTTGGAGTAAATTTACACCCCTAGGCTAAGCGTTAAGGATCCGTAGGGCTCGGTCCCCTACCATCGTTAGATGGTGGGGGACGGGAGCGTTTAGCGCACCCCGGAGGAGCCTGACCCTGATTTCGAAGAATGACTCCTGTTAGTAGAGATTGGGAACGCACTAAAGAAGAATCAATATTTGCTTGAGTTTTTAATTTTTCATTTTCATAGTTGAAGCTCACTAACTTCAATGAAAAACGAAAAATCTTTTTGGAGATACAATGGCACGAAAAAAAGAGAGTGAGTTCAGTTCCATCATCCGTTCCTTAAGTCAAGGTGGACGTGAATCTGAAGTCGAAACTCGCCTTGTAGTTCCCTTGATCCATCACCTTGGTTATACTGGTGAGAATTTTAAAGACAAAGTGACTTTGAAAGGAGTTGGCGAAGCAGATTTTGTTTGTTATGTGGATCAGATTCCGTATCTAACGATAGAGGCAAAATCAAACGCAGTCAATTTATCCGATCCAAACGCAAAGTCCTATCTAGATGCAAAGTTTCAACTCTTCGCCTATATGAAGTCAGATGGTTTGTCTAATGTTCCGTATGGACTTCTTATCAATGGAAAAAATGTCCAGGTGTTCCAAAGGAAAAACAAAGTTATTTTTCCACTCACCGAAATTCTAAGCTTAGAAAATGGCACAGATAAAACAATCTTACTTCTTAAAAAAATTCTAAAAAAACCATCGAGTTATCAGAATCAGAAAAAACCGCTCATTGTATCAATTTATAATAATAAAGGGGGAGTGGGTAAAACGGTAACTACTGGGAATTTTGCCGGTGTTCTTTCTGAAAAAGGAAAAAATGTACTCCTTATCGATTTAGATCCTCAGCAACGGGATCTTACAGATTCATTCAAATTAGATGTTAAAAAGACCGATACTCCTACTAGTATTTTTGATATTCTGCTAGGGAAAGAAATTAAGGGCGGAATCAATACGATTCGTATTAGAAAAAATCTTCATATCATTAAAGGGGATGAACGTTTTGATAGTTCCGCCCATGCAACAAAAGTGATCACACAAACTTTGATTAAAAAATTCCGAAAACTTTTAGATATGTTTGGCACAAAAGGAAATTTTGACTATATACTAATCGATTGTCCAACTAACTGGAGTTTCTTTAGTAAAATTGGAGTTTCTGTTTCGGATGCTGTTTTAATCCCAGTGAATTATCAGGCAGCCCAGGCCATTCATAATGCTGTGCAAGTTTTAGATAAGTTTATTCCGGAAGTTTGGTTAGAGAGAAAGGGTAGTGGGCCTGAAGTTTTACCAATTTTATTTAACAATGCATACACAGACCCTACAAGTAAAAAACATTTTGACAATGTTCGGAAAGATGAAATTCGCAAGTTAACCAAAGACAAATGGTATGCGCATCTTTTTGATGAAGTTATCGAAATTAGACACCATCATGAAATCGCAACATCTTTGTTTTTACATATGGATCAAAATGGACCTTCGCCCTATACATTAAAAAACAAACAGACAAAGATTTTCAAAGAGTATGAAGAGATTTTGGAAACAATTTTTGGAAGTTGAAAAATCTAGAGTAGGTCGAGATTAAATTGAGATTATACCAGTTACGTATTCTTCAAGCCTTGAAGTCCAGTGGTTGGCTAGGCTTTTCGCAAATCCTTCAATTATCTTGGTAGATACTTGATTGTCATACAACAAGGTTAACTCAGAAATTTCTGGATGGCTTGTGCTAATCGTAAAATTGTATTCTTGAAAATTAAAGTAAACATAACTTTTTAGAGTTAAATTGACTCCCTTCGCGTCATGTTTAAATCCTTTTAAGTTGATGTTAATTGTGATGTTAGTTGGATGTTTATCTTTATTTTCTTTATAAAATTCTTCAATTTCTTTTTTGTAGAGATCAATATTCTTAAAAGTATAGGTTTGAGAATTGTTTACATTAGATGAAATTTCACATGAAATGTCTAAAAAGAAGTCTTTCATTTTGAATAAATATTTATTAATCAAAGAGTCAATGAATGGAATGAATGTTTCTTTCATGGCCAGATATACGAGATTAGAATTTCTTTTTACTTTTACAGAATTTCTCTTTTCTTCACTAATTTTTCCGAGTAATAATTTCAATCGTTTGTCGATATCATCCTCATCTTCAATTGATTCTCCCTTGGCACCTCGTATCATCAATTCTAAAGAGTGTATTAATTGTTTACCGATGTATTCGATAAATGAATTCAAATCACCACCATCGGCTTGTCTAAGTGCTCGGTAGTAATTTTCCTTATCTTCTGTTTTGATAATTACGGGAGGGTAACCTTTCATCATCAAAATTAAATTCATAAGGATACGCGCCATTCTGCCATTTCCATCATCAAATGGATGAATACGGATGAAGGTATCATGGAAAGTTGCAGATAATATTAATGGATGGATATCATCGTTGTTTTGATTTTTTTCAAACCAATCGAGCAAATTTTCCATCTCTATCGGGACAAGGTTAGGTTCTGTAAAGTAAAACCTTTCCCCAGTTGCAGTCAAAACATGATTGGGTTGGGTTTTGTATTTGCCTGGAATGATTTGTTTCGTTGTTTCCAGTCCATCTAAAGTTATAGCTTTTATGGTGTATGGTTCTCTTAAGATCAATTGATGGAAACTACGGATTTTATGTTCTGTGAGTTGAACATTGCCTTTTACAATTTCTTCCAATTCTAAGATGGCTTCATTGTGACCTTGGATTTCAAGGTGGTCTTTTAATGGTTTTCCGGATGCTGTATTTCCATGTAATAAAAATGTTTTGGTTTCCCCGAAAGTGAGTGAATTGCCTTCGATGGCATTGGAATGATAGTTCCAATCCAACCGAAATTTTTGTTTGATTTTCGCTATAGTTTCGTTAGAGATAGGACGGAGTGCATCCACTTGCGATTTTAGTTCTGAGATTTTGGCTAAATCTTCACTTAACATTTACAGATTATTTTAGAAATGGAATGTACGTTTGTAAATGATTTAAATAGAACCTTTTATTTGTATTTTTGATTTCATTAAAAATTGTTTTGTAAAATCAATGGATGTATGGCAAACAAAGTGAAAAAGTCAGAACATAATGGTGCTAAAAACGGTGGTGGATTCTGGGGACGTCGTACAGAAGCAAAACAGATGAGCAATAAACAAAGACGAAATGATACAAAAGAAATAATTATCCAAGAATCTGCTGAATCTGACTAATCCCATTCCCCCTCACCCAACTCGTTTATAAAATGTCTCCGTTGCTTTAGCCTCTTCACCTTCAGGCGAAATATTGAACGCGGTCAAAGAAAATTCTTGATCACTAATGAATAAAATTTCAGTCCGCCACCCCCAAAGTTTGTCACCATACTCTGGGTTTCCGTACGAACCTGTTACAGAAAAACCGTTCATCGTGGTATCGCCACTGGATAACATAATTTGTGTTCCCATGTGGAAACTATCAATCCAGGAACTTGTGAATTTTTGATAGGGAATGTCAAAACCAAGAATCATTTTTCCTACGAAGGGTTTCCCATCTAAACTACTGTGATAATCGATAGATATAAATCTACCTTCCAACAAGCTAGTGATAGTTGCTCCAACATCGGATTCATCTGCAAGGACATCCTTTTCAAACCAGGTTTTTGTTTTCCCGCTCCAAATGCCGATTAAGTTTTGTAATTGGTTGTGAGGTCCATTCTCTAATGACTGTTCGAATTTGCTTTTTGACATATAGTAAACCTTATAAATAATAACATTGAAATCAAAGTTGGTATTTTTTTAATTTGCGCATGGAAGCAGAAATCATTCAAGTAGAAAAGAAATTGATTGTTGGAATGAAAATAGAAATGTCTTTATCCGAAAACAAAACTAAAAGGTTATGGAAAAATTTTACTCCAAAAATAAACCTAATACAAAATCGAATCGATTCTGATTTAATTTCGATGGCTACGTATCCATCCAGCTACTTTCAAAATTTTACTCCAAGCCGTCATTTTACCAAATGGGCGGGAGTAGAAGTTGTTGGAAGAACAACTCTACCTGATGGTTTGGAAGAGATGGAGATTCCTGCCGGTCTATATGGTTGTTTTTTATACAAAGGTTTGCCAAGTTCCGCTGGTCCGTTTTATCAATCTATCTTTCAGGATTGGTTGCCTAAGTCGGGATATCAATTGGACAGGCGTCCCCATTTTGAAATAATGGGGGACAAATACAAAATTGATGATCCTAACTCCGAAGAGTTGGTTTATATACCAATGGCATTGCGTTAAGGATCCGTAGGGCTTGGTCACCTTCCATCGTTAGATGGTGGGTGACGGGAGCGTTAGCGCACCCCGGAGGAGCCTGACCATTGTTAGGATCAATCTTTCTTACTGGTGGGATTGGGAACGCCCAGATAAAAAATATACTTAAATGGATCTAGATAGATTTTTTTGTAAATAGAGAATGTAAGAGATTCTTTTGTGTTTTATGTAATGTTAAGTTTATCATTGTCAAACCCGGCATTCGGAACCGGGCGAAAATACATTTTGTAGCAGCATTTTATTTTTGGGGATTTACTTTGAATTGTCTATTTGACAGGCCGAACAAAGTATTAAAGTAAATGTCCACCTGATACTTCGATATCTTGCGCTGTCACCCATCCGAAATCATCAGAGAGTAAATTCACAATTACTTTTCCAATGTCTTCTGGTAATCCGATACGACCAAAGGCAGTTTGATCGGCCAAAGGTTTGATGTATTCTGGATATTTGTCAAATACTCCATCTCCAAAATTACTATGTGTAGGTCCGGGAGATACCGTATTAACACGGATTCTGCGAGGAGCCAACTCATTTGCTAGATAACGACTCCATGTTGATAATGCGGCTTTAAGAGATCCATAGATTGAATATCCTACAAATGCTTTGGTGCTGGATGAACTTGAAGTATTGACAATCGCACCGTTATCTTCCATAAAACTTACAAGTTTCTGTGATAAGAATATTGGGCCTTTGTAATTGGTATTGAGAATTTGTTCAAAGTACTCATCTGTTAAATCTGTGAATGTCATTGGTCCACCGATACCACCGTTATTCACTAAGTAGTCAAAACTGTTTCGGTTCCAAATCTCAGAGAGTTTACTTTTTATCTCTTCGGCAAACTTTGCAAAGGTTTCTTTTTTTGTGAGATCCAATTTCAGAGCAACAGCACGCACTCCTGGGTTTTTTTCAATTTCACTCACGACAACTTCTGCTCGATCTTTGTAAGAATTGTAAGTGAGGATCACACCTATACCTCGTTTGCCGAGCTCCAATGCAGTTGCTTTGCCGATACCATTACTTCCACCAGTGATGATTGCTATTTTCATAAAATCTCCTTTGATTCTTTGTTTTCCTGGGTCTTACCATAGCGGATCTTGGCAACTTTCACAAGATCGGATCATACCTTTCTATTGCCTAAAACTACCGCCACTTCCTTTTTAGGTAAAATTTTGTCAAAAAAAGGTGATTATTTGAAATCAATAAATGCCTAAAAGACTCATATGTGGTAGGATGGAATGGTGAAAGAAATACTGAATGAACTCATTGGACTTTTGGGAGAGGCAACAACAGAGCCAACAAAGACAGGATTGCCACGAGTACTCATCATCAAAGGGGAAGTGCCGGTCCACCAACTTGCGGCTATATACGAACCGATGATTGGACTTGTTCTGCAAGGAAGTAAAACCATATCGATCGGCACACAAGTGATTCAACTTAAAGCACCTTCTTACTTTGTGATCCCAACGGAAATGCCGGCTACGGGTTTCGTAAAACAAGGGACAAATGGGCGTCCCTATATGTCTGTTGGAATTCAGTTGGATCAAAACATATTATTAGACTTACTTCGGGATATTCCGCCTAACAGTCAAAATCTGAAAATGGGTTCTAATGAATTTTCTGCCTGTCCAGCAACCTCCGATTTTTTGGAAGCCTGCCTTCGAATGCTTCGGCTTCTCAAAACTCCAGAACACATTCCGGCTCTAGCACCTGTGTATGAAAGGGAAATATTATACCATGTATTGATTGGTCCCGATGGATGGAGGCTCCGACAGCTCTTTCAAACACGTGATAAAGAATCGAACATACACCAGGCAATTCAATGGGTGCGTCATAATTTTATAGATTCATTTGAGATCGAACAATTAGCAAACAAAGCTTGTATGGGTGTTACTACATTTCATAGACAATTCAAATCGATCACTGGTCTGAGTCCTATTCAATTTCAAAAACAGTTAAGACTTTTGGAAGCAAGAAAACTTTTGACATTCAGTCGTTACTCTGTCACCGATGCGGCGTTAGATGTAGGTTATGAAAGTGTATCTCAATTCAATAGAGAATATTCCAGATTTTTTGGAGCCTCTCCTGCAAAGGATGTTAAAAAACTAAAGGAACTCGTATCGTAATTCTTTTATCGACTTTTTTATCATAATTGAGACTGTGAAATTCAGTTAAAATTCGATTGGAGTGTAAAATGACATTTCAACTGTAGAAAAGGAA
>CAZCXZ010000136.1:7044-8344 GCA_964502705.1 Uncultured Candidatus Berkiella sp.
ATTCAGTTAAAATTCGATTGGAGTGTAAAATGACATTTCAACTGTAGAAAAGGAATTTCCCAAAACAAATAAAAACTTTTAGCATGATTAGTTGAGGAATTGACCCTTCCGATTCCTAAGGTTAACAGGGCATATAATTCAAGAGGGCTTAAATTGTTTCCAACATTCTGTGCATAGTAGAGAGCTAACAACGGATTGATGGATTTTGGATTTATATCACCTTGGATTAACGTATACGCTCCAAGCGATTCTAAGTTATTGCCAAAGGATAAATTAGATAATAAATAAGCACGGTAGGGGTCGCCATCAATATTACCATTATTGATTAAAGAATATTTGCCCGTATTATCTATTTTTTCATCTAAGTTTCTTCCAGAACTCTGAATACGAGTAAGTTGGTAAAATATCCATATATTATTTTTGCGAAGATGATAAAAGTTCAAATTTACTAACAGTTTTTGACAAATCATGCTTGCAAATTTGGTTCAGATACATAGATATTATTCCATGTCTTCTTCAACGAAACAAACCCTCTTTCATCGTTTTTTAGGTTTATATTTTCGCTTACTTTGTATACTTGCTGTTGATTTGATTGTAACAAACATCAACGGACAGGTATTGGGTCTAACGAGTATGTATGAAAAACCCGTCGTAACATTGATTGGCATGGGTGTGATCCTATTGCTTTTTTTCTTTTTGTTCTCCATAATTGATAGGCTAACTAAGATTGTTTTGAAAATGACCATAGAAATGGGTAATCTTTTGGTCTTTCGTAAAACTGCCGTCTTTCTTATCTTATGTGGGATATCATTTGGAATCTATATATTTTATTATCATACTTGGTTCGGTGTTTGGCCTAAGATTAAAATTGCTTCTTTTATTTGGTAAAACCATTAAAAGAAGAAATTACTTTATCAATGATTCTGATTGAATAAAATTTCTTTATATTTATCAGTTATATCCCAATCACCTTTACCGTCTGGTTTCATCATAAAAGCCTCTCCACTTTTTGCCCACCAAACTAAAGTTTTGTCATCTGTATAACGAATCCCTGAGGCAGCTATACCTTGATTTAAAGTGATCGGTTGGTGATTGGGAATTTTTACGGTCACTGAATATATACCTTCATCATTTGTTGGATTATGGTAAACTGCCGTAATTTTTTGGCCATTTTCCGCTTGGTAAACGACCTCAATATCTTCGTATGCAGGTGTACAATAGAGAGAGATTAGGCAAATAGCAGTCGTTATGGTTATATTAAAAATAGAGATAAATTTCGGGTTCTTTGATGTTTCCAATG
>CAZCXZ010000137.1:0-8188 GCA_964502705.1 Uncultured Candidatus Berkiella sp.
AGATTGAGCTGAAATGATTGACGTAATTCGTTTTAGCCAGTCTGACATGAGGGACTACCTGCCTACTCCATCGATTCTAGAAACACTCTTCCGTGAAAGGCTATTGTGTGAATTTACTTTAGCCTGCTTTTGGCAGCCATTTAATCGTATTACCTCTATGTGGTCAACTTAGAAGCAGGTTTTAACGGCCAGGACGGTTGGTATTCCGTCTTTCAACCTCGTGACTTTGTGTTAAAAAGGATTTTGCTGCTTCGCCGAGTGCTTTATGCTGGTTTAACAAGGTAGCACCAACACCGCTTTGATTTTGCGGATATTTGGGATTATTTGGGAAAGTATCAAGACAAGCTTCAACATGTTTTAAGGTTGAAGTTAGTCTGCTCAATATTTCCGCGTAATCTTCTTTATTATTTGCGATTGTCATTTTTTATATCCTCGCACTTGACGAAGGGGGTGGTGTAATACCCAAGGTTTGTATTTCATTCATCAGAATTTCAGGTGTTAACTCATCAACATGGTATTTTTCTAAAATGGGCATTAGCTCAATAACAAATTCATTGAAGCGAACAATATCATGTATTTGTTTTATGCGTTCATCCACTTTCTCAACCAGTTGTTCATCCCAAGCTTTGCCCTTAGGGGGAGCAATCGGAAGATTATTGAGCATATCAGCTATTGTTGCATTATCATAATGACGAGCACGATATTCTAAGAACCGTTGCTCAACAGAAAGTGCAGCTTCATTCATACGGATACGTTCAATGACCTTTTGGAGTTGACTAAGCACCCAATGGCCGCCCTCGGGAGCCGTAAAGCCCTCATCATTCAAGGTTGTAACCATTCTTCTTTGTGAGAGTCCTCTTGATTCATAGTCCGAAATAATTGGCTGAAGCATTAAGGCGAAGACAATCGCATTATCAATTTTAGGTTTATTAACTTTGGTAATCACATCGCTTGCATGTGGGTTTCCGGATTTTGCTGTGGTACGACTTAATCCGGCTTTGATTAATTGACCATGCAAAATCTTTTGTTGTTTAGCATGTTCTGCCACGGCTGCAAAAGATTCTTTTGTTACCAGTGGTTGATCGCAGCAGTAAATATTTCCGTGAGATTCGAGAAGCTGTTGGATGTGCTTTGTAAATGTATCATTGCTGGTTAAATTTCGAAGTTCAGCAATAATGAGAGTTGCTTGATTTGCTAAACAGAAAGAGATGGCATCTTCAAGTGCTGGCCAGCGGTGACGAGGTCTTGATTGTTCATTTGATTCGGTAAAGGTTTTGATGATGGTAGCATTGGGGTGCTGTTGTTTGAATTCGTTAATGCGTTTTTCCTGAGGAGAAATGCCCCCTTGCGAAAAAAGCATGGTACCCTGAGTCCGCATTGGCGCAATCAAGTAAACTACATGTGATGTATCTTTGTTTTCTGGCACAATAGTCGTCTCTCATATTTTTGACATAATGCACATCCCCGCATTAATAGGTGATTAACCTAAAAAGCGAAGGGGTATAAGACCTAGTATAGGAATATCATTGCTGATTAGCCATAGCAATTTACATGTAGTTCTTAGTAATTGCTTGGGTAATAGCCCGTTTCAGAGATTGTATTTGCACTTTATTAGATAATGGCTGTTTTGTAGCCGTGTCACTCACAAAAAACAGGTCTTCTACCTTCGCATCTAAGGTGTTAATGATTGCACTGTTTAAGGTTACATTGCACTGCACAAAGCTTTCGGCGACACGTGCTAATAATCCAGGGAAATCAGGAGCGTGCAGTATCAATAAACTTTGTCGCGAGTTGGGTTTATTGTCAATTTGAATCTTTACTTGATTGGCGAAGAATTTTAAGGTGCGGCCAACGTGACGTGAAATGACTGGAGCAACTAACCTTAAAGAAGGCGTGGTTAATAATTTTGTTAACGCTTTATGGATGTCCTGAAGTTGTTGCGGATCGATAATCGGTGTTCCTTGCTCTGCTAAAACAACATAACTTTGTAAACCCATCTGATGCTTTGTTGTACTAATACGGGCTTGCACAATCGTCAGAAAACACTTTTCTAAGATGGCACATACATTCGCAAATAAATAGGGGTTATCAGCAGTATAAATAAAAATATCAGTACCAGCCTCGTTGCGGTGAGGTTTGATTGCAACGCAAAAGGCAGATCCTTTTGCATTTAAAACCGCTTCAGTGTGCCATGCAATTTGATGCGCGTTTTCAAGGTGAAAATAATGCTCCCCCCATTCGGACCAGAGGATATCAATCTCAGCAGAAGAGAAGGCAGAGTTCTGCATTAAAATAGTCAGTGCTTGTTGTTTTTTTGTGGCGACATCCATTTTATTGATGGTAGGCTTTGAGTTGAGTGCTTCTATCGTGTTGAGATAGAGATCTCGCAGCAAAGCGCTACGCCAGTGGTTCCAGAGCGTAGGGTTGGTGGCATAAATATCAGCAATCGTCAGCAAATAGAGCAAACAAAGTTGGGTTGGTGTCTTAATCATTGAAGAAAAGCGCTCAATGACACTTTCATCACCTATATCTTGATGTTGAGCGACTTCTGACATGAGCAAATGGTTTTCAACCAACCAAGCGACTGTATTTACTTCATTAGCCAAGAGCCCATGATCTTCGCAAAACTGCTTCGCGATCAATGCGCCTTTTGCACTGTGATTGCCACCTAAGCCTTTGCCGATATCGTGGAGTAATCCAGCAAGCATCAGCAATTTAGGTGAAAGTATGGACTGCTTGGCGTTAAAAGGGAGTGTAAAGTTTAGTAAAGCATTGTCTTTAAATAGCCATTCACAATTGCGCAGCACCAGCAAGGTGTGGGCGTCGACTGTGTAAAGATGAAAGAGATCATACTGCATCTGACCTGACAAATTAGCCATTTGAGGTATGTAAAGTGATAAAATTCCTAGACGGTGCATTAAGGCACAAGCTTTAAATGCACCTTGATAGTTGTCAACGATGGCGATAAAAGACTGACGCCCCTTCGCTGTGTATAGCTGTTCCTTGGGTATTTGTTTGGCCAACAGCCGAATGAAACGCAGTGATTTTGCACTTAAAGCAATGAGTTCATTATGGGTGGCAAGTAGCTCAAAGATCTGGAGTAACGTATCGGGCTGTTGGCGTACTAAATCGTAATCTGTGATTTCTAATCTATCGGTAATGCGATCACAATAAGGTGTCAGCGGCACACGCTGTTGAGAATGAATCGAATGTTCAGAAAAATACTGGCATAAAATATCGGTAATTTCACGTAACTCAGCGACAGCTTGATAATATTGCTGCATGAAATGATTGATTTTATCATTAACATTTTTAGCAACAAATCCGAAGATGTCAGCAATTTTATCTTGGTATTCAAAGTAAAGCCGTTCGGATTTGCTTTGGGAAAGTAAATGTAGTTGATAGCGGATCCGCCACAATAAAAGGCTTGCCGATGTAATACTGTTGTATTCAAGTTTGTCAATGTCGCCATGATTAAATAACCATTGGTAATCAGCCTGCTGGTATTTCTTAAGGCATAACCAAATGATTAAATCGAGATCGCGTAGTCCCCCAGGACTTTCTTTAATATTAGGCTCTAAGCCATATTCGGTATTGTTAAATCGCGTGTAACGAGCATGACGTTCTGCAATTTTGGCCGATAAAAATGACTCAAATGACATCAGCGTTGGGAGCGTCGCTTTCAGCCGCAAAAAAGGCAGAGGATCACCCGTTAATAGGCGCAGGCTAAGTAAATTGGTATAAAAATTCAAATCATTTTGAGCATCAAATTCGCATTCTTTGATGGTTCTTACACTAGAACCTAGCTTAATACCGCAATCCCACACCGCACTGATAAATTCCGTTATTTTCTGTTCTGTATTGGCTGTAAAAGTAGCAAGGGATAGCAGTAAAATATCCGCATCTGATCCAGGATGAATACGCCTTAGTCCATATCCTCCGAGCGCGATTAACGTCACGTCTTCAACGTCTAAATGAGTGTGTTGCCAGATGATAGTCAGTATTTCATCGAGCCAGATAGCACGCTGGCGTAATAGCGCTTTAATGTCTGCTTCTAGATTGAAATGGGTATCAAGCGTTGTTTGACATTGTTCATGCGTTGTTTTGAGAAAACGCACCAAATCTTGCGTTTTTTGCAATGAATTGGCATGCGCTTTGTAAGCATTTGTAATTGAATAAACAACCTGTTCCATGGTATTTAACTCGTAGGGGCCGACCTCCGTGTCGGCCCAGTTTAATTAGGATTTCTTATCAGGGCCGACACGGAGGTCGGCCCCTACAATCAAAGATCTGTCTCTTCTTCACGTTTTGTTAACACTTCATAACCGTCTTTAGTAACGAGAACGGTATGTTCCCATTGTGCTGAAAGGCTTCGATCTTTGGTGATGACAGTCCATTGATCAGGCATTAGCTTAGTATCTCTTTTGCCGGCATTTAACATCGGTTCAATGGTAAATATCATGCCTTCTTTTAACTCTAAACCTGTTTTTGCCTTACCATAATGTAGAACTTGGGGTTCTTCATGGAAAATTTGACCAATGCCATGGCCACAATATTCGCGCACAATAGAAAAATGGTGTGCATGGGCATATTCTTGGATGGCGGCACCAATATCACCCAGAAAATTACCGGGTTTCACTTGTTTGATACCTAAAATCATCGATTCACGTGTGACTCTGATAAGGCGAGATGCCATCACCGAGGGTTCACCAATAGTAAACATTTTACTGGTATCACCATGATATCCATCTTTGATAACGGTAATGTCAATATTAATAATATCGCCGTCTTTAAGCTTTTTGTCAGAGGGAATACCATGACAGACAACGTGATTAATAGACGTACAAATTGATTTGGGAAAACCTTTATAATTTAACGGCGCAGGGATAGCTTGTTGCACATTGACAATATAATCATGGCAAAGCGTATTTAACTCATCCGTTGTAACGCCTGCTTTGACATAGGGGCCGATCATATCCAGCACCTGGCCTGCCAAGCGGCCTGCAATACGCATTTTTTCAATATCTTGGGTTGTTTTTATCGTTACTGTCATTTTAAGTTTCCTATCTCCCTCTATATATGGTATAAACCGCGCCGAAGGTGTGCAAATTGGTTGCATATTTTAGTTATAAATCACACATGTGTCGACACATGATCCGGGGTGCTTTAAGTGGCAAAGCTCACTTAAAGTCGGAAAATGGGACACATGGAGGCCTAACCCCATACAAGGAGATCTCATGGTAACAATTACAATGCGTGGTATGCTAGAAGCTGGTGTTCATTTTGGTCATCAAACAAGATTTTGGGACCCAAAAATGAAGCCGTATATCTACGGTGCGCGTAACAAAATTCACATTATAAACCTCGACAAAACATTACCCTTATTCAACGAAGCACTCAGCTTCATTCGACGTGTAGCTGCGCGCAATGGTAAAATTTTGTTTGTCGGTACCAAAACCAGTGCTAGCAACATTATCAAAGAACAAGCAGAGCGTTGCGGTATGCCGTACGTTAACTATCGTTGGTTAGGTGGTATGTTAACCAACTTTAAAACCGTTAAGCAATCGATTAAGCGCTTACATGAATTAGAAGCGATGCGTGATGATGGTACCTTCGAAAAGCTCGTTAAAAAAGAAGCCCTGATGCGCGAACGCGAAATGATCAAGCTAGAACGTAGCTTGGGTGGTATCAAAAATATGGATAGCTTACCCGATGCGTTGTTTGTGATTGATGTTGGTCACGAGAAAATTGCAATTAAAGAAGCGAATAACTTGCGCATTCCTGTTGCAGGCGTTGTAGATACCAACAATAATCCAGCAGGTATTGATTATATTATTCCTGGAAATGATGATGCGTTACGCTCAATTGAGCTTTATGTATCTAGCGTTGCCGATATCATTTTAGAATGCAAAAGTAATATGCAAAATTCCTCTGCAGAATCTAGTGAGTATGTGGAGCTTGAAGGCGACCACCGCTAAGTTTGCGGCGAATAATACGATTGGATGATATTGATTGTAATAAAGGGGGCAAGAGCCCCCTTTATTTTGAAGATTAAGTTAAAGATAAAGAAGATGGAGACGCACGATGGCAGAACAAATTACAGCTGAAATGGTAAAAGCATTACGCGAGCGCACCGGCGCTGGCATGATGGAATGCAAAAAGGCCTTAGTTGAAGCAAAAGGCGATATGACAGCCGCTGAAGATATTATTGCTAAATCAGGAAGCCGCAAAGCAGATAAATCGGCTTCAAGAACTGCAGCTCAAGGCCGCATCGCGATTGCAAGCTCCCCAACCAGTGCTGTGATGATTGAAATTAACTGCGAAACTGATTTCGTTGCTCGTGATGAAGGTTTTGCTCAGTTTTGCCAAGCGGTTGCCGATCTGGCTTTAGCCAAAGATTGCCAAAACGTTGAGGCCTTAATGGCGTTGCCTTTCGATAGCACAGGTAATGTTGAAGAAGCTCGAAAAGCGATTATCGTTCGTATTGGCGAAAATATCCAAATCCGACGCCTACATGTTATGAAAGCACAAGCTAAACAGCGCATTGGCAGTTACATTCATAATGCACGCATTGGCACCTTGATCTTGTTAGAAGGTGGTAATGAAGAATTGGCAAAAGACTTAGCAATGCATGTTGCCGCAATGAAGCCACAATTTATTTCTCCCAGCGAAATTCCACAAGCTATTGTGCAAAAAGAACATGAAATATTCATGGAGCGTGCGAAACAAAGTGGAAAACCTGAGAATATTTTAGAAAAAATTGTACAAGGTCAGTTACAAAAGCAAGCCAATGAAATTTGCTTGTTGGGACAGCCATTCTTTAAAGATCCGGATAAAACCATTGAAGCACTCGTTAAGTCACTCAATGCAAGTATTTTAGGCATGATACGTTTTGAAGTGGGCGAAGGCATTGAAGTGATCAAGAAGAGCTTCGAAGAAGAAGTCATGGAACAAGCCCGTGGGAGTAAACAATGAGTCAAGCTCCTATCTATCGACGGATCCTATTAAAACTCAGTGGTGAAGCGCTAATGGGTGAAGAGCCTTTTGGTATTGACCCTAAAGTTCTCGACAGGATTGCTGACGAGGTTGGTGAGCTCATCAAGTTGGGCGTACAGGTGGGTATCGTGATAGGGGGAGGCAACCTCTGTCGCGGTAAATCACTTTCTAAGGCGGGCCTTGGACGCGTTTCTGGCGATCAAATGGGCATGCTGGCGACAGTCATGAATGCGATTGCGATGCGAGATGCGCTTGAACGAGCTGGTTTTGGTACGCGTATTATGTCTGCTATTCCGATGAGTGGTTTAGTCGATCATTACGATCGCCGTAAAGCCATCCATCATTTACAGCATGGGCGCATAGTCATATTTGCTGCAGGTACGGGTAACCCCTTGGTAACCACCGATTCCGCAGCGAGCTTACGAGCGATTGAAACCCAAGCAGATGTGTTGCTAAAAGCAACCAACGTTGATGGCATTTACTCGGCAGATCCTGCAATTAATCCTAACGCAACGCTCTATCAAAGAGTGACCTATAACAAGGCACTTGAAAAAGAGTTAGGTATTATGGATTTATCTGCATTTTGCCAATGTCGGGACCATGATATGACGATTCGTGTTTTTAATATCAATAATGCGGGTGCATTATTGCGTATTGTGCAAGGGCAGCCCGAAGGAACTATTGTTGAACGAGGGAATGCAAATGATTAACGATATTCAAAAAAATGCTAAAACCAGAATGACCAAAACGGTTCATTCTTTGGAAGAGGAGTTAGGCAGACTCAGAGCGGGCCGTGCAAACCCCAGCATTCTTGAAGGTGTGGTCGTTTCTTACTATGGAAACGATACCCCGCTGACTCAGGTAGCGCAAATTGTGGTTGAAGGTGCTCTCATGCTTGCCGTTAAGCCGTTCGAAAAGCGCTTAGTCCCTGAAATTGAAAAAGCGATACGTTCTGCTGACCTTGGATTAAACCCTGCGAATTCCGGTGATGTTATCCGCGTACCTTTCCCGCCCTTAAGTGAAGAAAGACGTAAAGAACTCATCAAGAAAGTAAAGGCAGAAGTTGAAAATTCCAAAGTAGCTATTCGTAATATTCGCCGCGATGCTAATCAGGAAATTAAAGATCTTCTGAAAGATAAATCGATCAGTGAAGATGAGCAACGCAAAGCTGAAGAAGCAATGCAAAAACTAA
>CAZCXZ010000138.1:0-5511 GCA_964502705.1 Uncultured Candidatus Berkiella sp.
TGTGCTTCAACCAGTTTTTATCATCCCTGGCAGGAAAATCTTCACGAGAGTGAGCGCCTCGGCTCTCTTGACGCGCACTTGCGGAAACGGCTGTCGCTATCGCAACGGCCATCAGATTATCTAACTCTAAAGCTTC
This sequence comes from Uncultured Candidatus Berkiella sp., assembly GCA_964502705.1. Taxonomy (GTDB): domain Bacteria; phylum Pseudomonadota; class Gammaproteobacteria; order Berkiellales; family Berkiellaceae; genus Berkiella. The sequence goes on from CAZCXZ010000138.1 coordinate 137, forward strand.
AATTCGCGCAGTATTAAAGATCTTACTTTTATCAGCAAGGGTTGCATGGCTTAAGCGTTCACGAAGTTTTTTCAGTTTTTCTACGCCTTCATCCATAACCTTTTCTGTTCTAAAGACACTAAAATCGTTTTGCATGACTTTCTTCATTTCGTTGCGAATGGCAGAAACGCTTTCGCCACCTGTCGATTCATTCCAACGTCTTAAACGTGTCATGGCTTTTTCAATATCATCTACGGCAACCAGCGGTTCATCCATGCCTTGATTGAGCGCATCATCAACATGTAAACCCGCTGCTCTGCCAAACACCACGAGATCGAGTAATGAATTCCCCCCTAAGCGATTTGCGCCGTGTACGGAGACACATGCGCATTCGCCCACGGCATATAAACCATTTACCGCAGAGGCATTACCATTTTTATCTGTGATCATCACTTGACCATGAACATTGGTCGGAATACCGCCCATCATGTAATGGCAAGTGGGCACAACGGGAATAGGTTCTTTAATCGGATCAGCATTGGCAAAAGTAATCGCTAGATCACGAATACCGGGTAAACGGCTATTGATCACATCTGCGCCAAGATGATCGAGTTTTAATAGGACATGATCGCCTTTTGGACCACAGCCTCGACCTTCGCGAATTTCGATTGCCATCGAGCGTGACACCACATCGCGCGATGCCAAATCTTTCGCATGCGGTGCATAACGCTCCATAAAGCGCTCGCCATTTTTATTCAATAAATAGCCACCTTCACCACGGCTACCTTCTGTTACAAGCACACCTGCGCCGGCGATACCGGTTGGGTGAAATTGCCACATTTCCATATCTTGTACAGCAAAGCCTGCACGTAACACCATGCCAATGCCATCACCGGTATTGATTAACGCATTGGTGGTAGAGTTAAAGATTTGACCTGCGCCACCGGTTGCTAAAATAACAGCCTTACTGCGCATGAAAAGCGTTTCGCCATTTTCAATATTCATGACAATCACGCCAGCAATGGCACCATGCTGTGTTTTCACTAAATCGATAGCATACCATTCGCTAAACACGGCGACTTTTGCTTCAACGTTCTTTTGAAATAACGTGTGCAACAATGCATGGCCGGTACGATCGGCTGCAGCTGCGGTTCGGGTTGCTTGTTCGCCACCAAAATTTTTGGATTGACCACCAAATGGGCGTTGGTAAATTTTACCGTTATCCATTCGAGAAAAAGGTAATCCCATGTGTTCAAGTTCATAGACCACTTCAGGTCCTACACGGCACATATACTCGATGCAATCTTGATCGCCTAAGTAGTCTGATCCTTTAACGGTATCAAACATATGCCAGCGCCAATCATCATCGTGTTTATTACCTAAAGAAACCGTAATACCGCCCTGTGCTGAAACCGTATGGGAACGCGTGGGAAATACTTTTGAAACCAAAGCAACTTTTTTGCCTGCTTTAGCCAGCTCAAGGGAGGCTCGCATACCTGCGCCGCCTGCTCCAATTATAATCGCGTCAAAAGAACGCTCTCCAGGAATTATCATTCCTCAATTACCCCCACAGAACAAAAATGCCCCAAACGACATAGCCAAATAATGTAAACAGAATGACGCCTTCTAACAGGTAGCGCAAAAGCGGTGGCTTAACGTAATCCGTTAATACCGTCCAAAGGCCAATCCAGGCGTGAAAAGCAACGCAAACGAGTGCGAATATCGTACTGACTTGCATATAGGGAGAAGAAAATAAATTGATCCAATCGCCATAAGTCAGTGTCTGATGCATGAACACAAACCCAACTAAAAACAGCGAGTAGCCACCTAAAAATACGGCGGTGTAGCGCTGTACTAGCCAATCTCGCATACCTGTTCCACCCAAGCTCATAGGGTCACTCCCCCTAACCAGTAAGCACTTAAGATAACCAATAACAAAGAAAGCACTACCACTAATTTGGCGCTAATACGCCCTGCGGTTTTTGATTCGCCAATATGCAAATCCATCAGTAAATGACGGATACCGGCGAGTAAATGAAAAATTAAACCGGCTGCCGCTAAGATAGCCACTGCTTTGTATAAAGGCGCATGCAGATGGTCTCTTAATACGTTAAAGCCTTCGGGTGAAACCAAGGAGAGTTGTAAGGCCCAAAGAAAAAATGGAATTAGTAAGAAAACTAATATCCCCGATAAGCGATGCGTAATGGAAACCAATGCACCCACTGGCAGAGATATACTCAAGGGATTGATATTACGAGGTCGTTTTGTTTGCACGCTGAATCATCCTAATAAACTATGTAAACAGGCACTAAATCTGAAGTGAAATGAGTACACCAAAGCATGAATGCACACAGTATATACTGTTGACGTTTAGAAAGGCGACCGGTATATCTTTGTTTATATGCTGCGCGGACCGTGCACCTTCAAAAAGGCGATCAGTATAAAGAAGATCAGAATGTCAGACTTCTACTATTTCTTGTCCGTTACTATATACTCCCTATAACCCTATTAACTAAATCATTTTATTAGAATCCCAACTAAGGAGCCGCTATGGCTGATTTATCTGCCAAATTGTCCTTGCCAAGCAAAGAAGAGCTGGATTTCCCCATATTAAAGGGAACCATTGGACCAGATGTGTTAGATATCAGCGCACTCGGTAAGCTGGATCTTTTTACTTATGATCCTGGCTTTCGTTCCACTGCTTCTTGCGAATCCAAAATTACCTTTATCGATGGTAACAAGGGCATACTGCTACATCGTGGTTACCCTATTGAACAGTTAGCCGATCATTCAGACTTCTTAGAAGTATGTTATCTTTTGTTATTCGGTGAACTTCCTACGCACGCGCAAAAAGAAAAATTTGTTGCGAGCGTTAAGAACCATACGCTGATCCATGAGCAGCTCACCAAGTTTTACAGTGGCTTCCGACGTGACGCACACCCGATGGCGATTATGTGCGGTGTAGTGGGTGCATTATCGGCGTTTTATCATGAACACCTTGATATTAAAAATGAGCAACATCGTGAATTGGCAGCCCTTCGCTTAATTGCAAAAATGCCATCACTCGCGGCAATGTCTTATAAATATTCGATTGGCCAACCCTTTGTTCACCCCTTAAACAAAATGGATTACGCCGAAAACTTCCTTTATATGATGTTCTCAGTACCTAGCGAAGATTGGTCTGAAAACAAATTATCAAATCCTATTTACAGCAAAGCCATGGACCGCATTTTTATTCTACATGCGGATCATGAACAAAATGCTTCCACCTCAACCGTGCGCTTAGCAGGTTCATCAGGCGCTAATCCTTTTGCTTGTATTGCAGCCGGTATCGCTGCTTTATGGGGGCCTGCGCATGGTGGTGCTAACGAAGCGGTCCTGGTGATGTTGAATGAAATTGGCGATGTTTCTAATATTCCTAAATTTATCGAAAAAGCCAAAGATAAAAACGACCCTTTCCGTTTAATGGGCTTTGGTCATCGTGTTTATAAGAACTTTGATCCCCGTGCCACTGTGATGCGCAAAACCTGCCATGAAGTGTTAACAGAACTTGGTGCGCACAACGATCCGCTGTTTGCGATTGCTTTAGAGTTAGAAAAAATTGCCTTACAAGACAGCTATTTTGTTGAGAAAAAATTGTACCCTAATGTCGATTTTTACTCAGGCATTATTTTGCGTGCGATTGGCATTCCAACCAACATGTTTACGGTGATTTTTGCGTTAGCACGTACCGTAGGCTGGATTGCGCAATGGAACGAAATGATTACATCGCCCGATCAAAGCATTAACCGGCCCCGTCAGTTGTATACCGGCCCTGCAATGCGAGATTACCCAACTAAAGACAAGCGCCGTTAACCTTCTATGACAGGCAGTATTTTAGTCACAGGTGGTGCAGGTTACGTGGGCAGTCATGTTGTAAAAGCATTGACTGCCCAACATCGTCGTGTGGTGGTGGTTGATAATCTGAGCACCGGCCACTTAGAGAATATCCGCGGCATTCCGTTTGTTAACGCCAACGTTCAAGACAAAGAAACCCTCGCGAATATTATCCAAACGGAGAACGTAACAGCGGTGATGCATTTTGCGGCATCTACCATTATCAGTGAATCAATTGCGCACCCTTTGGATTATTATCAAAACAATACCGTTGGCACATTGAATGTGCTGCAAGTGTGTTTAAGTGAAAAGATAAAACACTTTATTTTTTCATCGACGGCGGCTGTCTATGGCCCATCAAACCAAAACATTACGGAAAACTCACCGCTTGTGCCCACTAACCCTTATGGTTATTCAAAAATCATGAGTGAACAAATCGTCAATGATCTGGTTAAAACAGGGGCATTAAGTGCAGTGATTTTGCGCTATTTTAATGTTGCTGGTGCCGATATGGCGGGCGAGATTGGCCAACGCACGATGAATGCCACCCACCTATTAAAAGTGGCCGTTGAAGCCGCCACCGGAAAAAGAACCCACATTCCGATTTATGGTAATGATTATGCAACTAAGGATGGCACGTGTATTCGTGATTTTATTCATGTGGATGATCTGGCCAGCGCGCATATCCAAGCTCTCAACTATTTAGAACATAACGGCAAATCCATTACACTCAATTGCGGTTATGGCAAAGGCTTTAGTGTGAAAGATGTGATTAACGCATTAGAAACGCTCTGCGAACGTCAAATACCCACTTCAATTGAACCACGGCGCCAAGGCGATATCGCCAGCGTGGTGGCAGATAATACCCTCATTAAACAAACGCTCAATTGGCAACCGCAGTATGATGATATTCAAGTGATGGTGAAGAGTGCGTTTGAGTGGGAAGAGAAGTTGCAGGGTAAGTAGCGAACTCCGTGTGAAGCAAAATAAAGGTGACAACTATTCCATATTAGTTGCCACCTATTTTACGACAGATTTATAGTGTTACCTGTGATCCCGGTCTACACAGGTGTACCTGACACCTTCTCTTCTATACTTTTTTGATATTAAAATATAACAATTTCCTTTCATCATATGGCATCTTCTCAACGTCGCTTAATTGTAAAATATCGAACTATTTTCAGTTAATCTAATGATTTTGAAAATTGAAGGCTACGACATGTTGAATTCCCCTAAATCCAACCTAGCAACCACCAAAACGATTAATGGGAATACGCTTCCAGTTCAACAAGTTAAACCTCAGCCAAAGGCACAGCCTAAAGCACAGTCTAAAGCTCAACCTAAAGCTCAACCTAAAGCTCAACCAAAAGCACAGCCAAAGGCACAGCCTAAAGCTCAACCAAAGGCACAGCCTAAAGCTCAACCAAAGGCTCAAACAAAAGCACAACCTAAGGCTCAACCTAAAGCTCAACCTAAAGCTCAACCTAAAGCTCAACCTAAAGCTCAACCTAAAGCTCAAC
>CAZCXZ010000138.1:5611-8065 GCA_964502705.1 Uncultured Candidatus Berkiella sp.
CTAAAGCTCAATCAAAGGCTCAGGCAAAGGCTCAGGCAAAGGCTCAGGCAAAGGCTCAGGCAAAGGCTCAGGCAAAAGCTCAACCAAAGGCTGCGGTTCAACCTAAAGTACAAGCTCAAATCGAACAAAATGCAATCAAAAAATGCTCTGCAAATCTAACCTCCTTTCTACTAAATGAAGGTTATTTATCAATAGATTTAGAAGCAAAAATTGATATACCAACTGTCATGGGGAAAGCTAAATTAATTGAATTCCTAAAAGACATTCATAGTATTTATCGTTCCGAGAAGAAATTAAGCAATATTTACATAGAAGCTATAAATAGTGTCACATCAAACATTCGTGGCAAAGTTTTTCGTTTAAATACAAAGAACGAATTATATCTTTTACTTAAATTACTCTCGGCAACTAAAGTAAATACAGTAAATTTATTATCCTGCTTCGACTTAGCTCTTGAAGATCTAACCCCACTTATTACAATTCCTAACTCACCAATCGAAGAAATTATCAGTACTTGTTACTTTATTACTGTTGCCCCAAGGCCACACACTGGTGATATCAAGAATTCACTTTTTCAGCTGATGAATTATTTAATGAAAAATTTGAATAATGACAATTTAAAGAATACTTTACTTCCTAGAATGATTAAAATTATTCACATGATGGATGTTTGCTATCCTGATTTCGTCATTCACCCCAAGCTTAGAGAAATTGTCAACGCTAGGGTTCAGCTGCTATTAGCCAAAATGCCACCTGATTCCTCAAAGCCACATATGGATTTTTCAAATCATCTCAAACAAAGATTAAGAGATTTAAAAATAAACATTGAAGTGAAAGATGAATACCCATTAGATATCGTAGGCACACATCTTGATATTGCTATCCCTTCTTTAAAAATTGCGATTGAAATCAATGGCCCTTCTCATTATTTTCAAGATGGAAAGATGGAAAACAACGAAACACTATTTAAAAGAGAACTACTAACGGAACTCGGTTGGGAAGTAATCGGCGTTTCTGTTTGTGAAGAAATGTGCAGCACGAAAGGAGTTTTAGATGCCAATAAAATTGATACATTTATCAACACTCATATTTTACCCTTGTTAAATGCGAACAAACCGAAATCTCCTGCTGAACTAAAAGACAAAGTGCATAAAGAGCTTTATGTCGTTCAAGGCGAATTTGTTGAAAAGGATGTAGCTCTCAAATACCATGAGCAGCGAAGGCTCAACAGAACTACACCTAAGCAACAATCCCTCTTTTTTAGAGGGATTGTCCCACTTCTGCGTGATAGAAATACCAACGAAATAGAATTTCCTTGTTTAACTTATAAACAATCCGAACCATCATTACAATTGCAAGCATTAATAGATGATGATATTGATCTTACGCAATTTGATAACGAAGATTACGATTCTGGCTCGATTGATGGTCGGGAGTTCTTAACGGCGTCATGTGATTTTTAAGCGTAAGGGGTCAGGTATACCGGCGACCCGGTCGCCGGTATACCTGACCCCTTTTATAATGCTTGACAGTTATCAACAAATTTTATATTCAGGTTTATCTTCCATTAGCTGTAAAGAAGTAATATGCCTAGACCACTACGAATAGAGTTTAAAGACGCTTGGTATCACGTCATGAATAGAGGGGCTGCTCACAAGAATATCTTTAACACCGATCAACAACGTCTACTATTTTTGAATTTACTTAGAGAAGCCAGTCTATATTACAACTTAGAAGTCCACGCTTACTGCTTAATGGACAATCATTATCATCTTCTAATCAATACACCACAAGGTAACCTATCTCAAGGAATGAGACACATTAACGGCATTTATACGCAAAAATTCAATCTGACTGAAAACATTGATGGCCCGCTGTTTCGAGGAAGATACCGCGCCATTCTAGTCGAAGATGACACCTATTTATTGCAAGTAAGTCGATATATCCATTTAAATCCGGTTGATGTGGGTTTAGTTGTTCATCCTGAAAATTACCCTTGGTCAAGCTATAAAGACTACATTTCAAAATCACCACAAACACCTTGGCTTCGCATACATTTCATTAAAGAAGTCATAAGCACTACAAACAAAGAAATCAGCTATCAAAATTTTGTAAATGATGGGGTTGATGCAATGACCAAGAGCTTCTACAGCAAACAAAGACAGCCAGTTATCTTTGGTGACAAATCATTCAAAAATCAGTCGTTAAATAAAGTTCCGCAACAAAAATTGAAAAACTCAAAACCTGATTACAACAAAACATACGAACCACCCACACTGCAAACCATCGTTAAAGTTTGTTCAAGTCATTTTAATATACCTGAAGAAGCACTTTTGCATTACCATTTAGGGAATGCTAATCAGCCTCGAAAAGTGGCGATGTATGCATGCCGAGTCATTGGTAAAGCTAAATTAGAAGATATCGCTCAATACTTCAAATGCAAAACTAAAAGTG
>CAZCXZ010000139.1:0-8063 GCA_964502705.1 Uncultured Candidatus Berkiella sp.
CAAAGCGGCTAGCAAACCCTTCTAATTTATCTAAGGCATTTGCTTGTTCAAAAGCCATTGCATAAAGCTCTATGGCTGAAAAAGCATTATAAACCCCAGCACATCCACAAGTGGCCTCCTTTTTAGACTGTGCATGGGGAGCACTATCAGTGCCCAAGAAGAATTTAGGATTGCCGCTGGTTGCGGCTTTAAGTAGTGCCTCTTGATGGGTTTTGCGCTTTAAAATGGGCAAACAATAATGATGTGGTTTAATGCCGCCCACCAGCATATCGTTACGATTGAGTAATAAATGATGAGGGGTAATGGTAGCGCCTATATGGGGAGCGCTATCCTCAATAAATTGGACGGCTTGTTTTGTTGTAATATGTTCCAACACGACTTTTAATTTAGGGAAGCGTTGCGTTAGGGGAATTAACTGCTTTTCAATAAAAACGTGTTCTCTGTCAAAAATATCAATCGCAGCATCAGTAACTTCGCCATGAATCAATAAGGGCAGGCCAGTTTCTTCCATCGCTTCAAAAACGGCAAAGCATTTATCAAGTGAGGTGACGCCTTGTGAAGAGTTGGTGGTAGCGCCTGAAGGATATAACTTAGAGCCTATAATAAAGCCGGATTGTTTGGCTTCTTGAATGGTTTTCGGCGTCGTGTTGTCCGTTAAATAGAGTGTCATTAAAGGTGTAAACGGGTTTCCTTTAGGAACTTCTGCCAAAATGCGTTCGCGATATTGCGCGGCCATGTTGACATGGGTAATGGCGGGTACCAGGTTTGGCATCACAACGGCACGACGAAACTGTTTTGCCATATCGGGTACGGTTGAACGCAATAAATCACCATCTCGCAGGTGGCAGTGCCAGTCATCTGGATAAATAATCTCTATGGTCTTCATAAAGTGTTACAGCCTTTGGTCCGATGTTAATTGCAGTACTTGGAATTTTTGGTGATAAGGATAGCGCTCTTCATGTCGTCCTCCAAGCTCATGCAGGGTATTGTAGCGGTTTCTCTTCTCTTTAGCCTAGTGCCAGGACTAAAGGCAGAGGACTTTGAGGCGACTATTGCTAATTCCCGCTGGCAAAGCACGACCAATAAGATTGAATGTACCCTCACGCATACCATTCCAGGATACGGCAAAGCTATTTTTAACCAGTCATCCGGCGGTAAGCAACATTTTGCCTTAAAATCTATCTTAGGACGCCAGCAGCAAGGTGCTGCCCATTTGGTTGTCTATCCTCAAGAGTGGAAGTGTGACAGTGACCCCGTCATGCTGGCAAAGGTGCCCCTTAAAGTGGGCGAAGATCCCATTACCCTTAACAAAAATACGGTTTATCAATTGCTCGCGGCTCTACGTAATGGTGAATCGGCTGCGTTTGTGATGCAGCCAATCGACGCTCCATTTAAAAAGCATTGCCCTGAATGCGATAAAATCGTTCTCAGTACCGTAGGGTTCCAAAAAGCCTATAAAAACTATTTAAAGTGCATTGATGATATGGTGCCTGAATCGTTTGCCGAATTGAAAGAAACCGTGATTCATTTCGAGAGTGGCAGTACCCTTTTATCACGAGAAGCAGAAGATAAATTAAATGAATTACGAGAATACATTCTCGCTGATGGCAAAATACGCCGCGTCGATGTTACCGGCCATTCCGATAGTAAAGGCGGGTATATTTCCAATATGAAAATGGCGAATCAGCGCATGTGGGCCGTGAAAGACTTCCTGGTCTTTGGCGGCGTCAAAGCAGATATATTTACTTTAAAAGGCTTTTCCGATAGCACGCCCGTCGCGTCAAATAAAACCCAAGACGGTCGAGCGAAAAACCGCCGGGTTGTAATTAAGCTATATCATTAATCTGCCCAAAAGAACCTCTAAGTCGATGGATAGCATCGTTTCAAACCATAATATGCCCTAAAATAAGAAAATTTATTAGAACGGGGCGGATGGGTAGCCATGGGCGGAAATAATGAGCAGATTGACGACGGTCTATCGGTGATCGATAAATTAAAACAAGGCGAAACGGCCTTGCGTGTCATGTTAAACCATCTAACCTCTATACCTGTAAAAACAGAACTTAATGACCAAGAAAAATTCATCTATCATGCACCAGCTTTAATTCAGCATGCAGATGATGTTGCGCCTTTAGTAAACGGGCCATTAAATAAAACAAAAAGTACCAGAATGTTTGAAGCATTAGTAAAACATATTCTAAATGGTCGAAAGGTGAACGTTGAGTATGAAAATGATCAAATTTATCTTCATATCAAGATCGGCAAAAAGACTCACACCTATCATTTGAATGAGATCATGAAAAATGCCTATTTACCCCATGTGGAATTTAGTGCTCGTGTGCAAAAACAGTATCTCAAATTTCGTAAACACAGCAATGCATGGGTACAGGATTTGCTTCGCGATAGATCAAGATTCCAAGTGCCATATCAAGAATATCTTAAAGAGATCCCGGAAGCCTATCAATTAGCGTTGCATATATATACCGGTAATTACTATAAGATTATCAACCAATTTTTAAGAGCAGATTATGCCTTTCTTAATCATAATGATAAACAAATAATTGATTGTATTGTGGATGTGGGCATGGCAATGGCGGGTCTTAACCTAGCGAATGATCATCCTGATTTACCACACCATGTGTTTCGTATAGAGAACACATTTTCTGATGCTGCCAAAGAGAAGCGCATGAAACTGATTGAAGATCATGACTTGGATTATACGAGAAAATTTATAAGTACATCGATTGCGACTTCTGGATTAAGCAGTTGTCAAGGTGTGTACCTTAATCCACGCGGAAAATATATTACAGGGTTATCAGTTTTTCCTTGTGAAAATGAATTGCTTATGCCGCCGACACAGTTAAGATGGTTGACACATCGTGACAAGAAATATTTTGTTGCTCAAGTTGTGGAAACGCCAGAAGGTATACCAGAGCAAGATTGTTATGTGCCACCTTTAAAAGGCAATGCTGTCCCTGGTTTCGTTAAGAAAGAATCGGCGCCTAAAAGAATAAAGCGTTTAATCGCAGACAGTGTTTCACCCTTGAATCCCTTAGGTGAATTGAATGATGTGATAGATCACCTTAATAAAAATTACTATTTAAAGCCTTATAACACGGTGTTTAACGCTACCAGTCATATTAAACATGAAACCTTGGATCGTGAGAAATTTGGTTTAGTGCACGTTTTAAGAAGTGCCTATTTAGTACCCTTTGTTGCTAAAGCGTTGTATCCCGAAATGGATTTAACACTGAATGAAATTAGATGTATGCAATTAGCATTGCTATTCTCTGAAGTCGCAAGAGGAACAGATGGTGCAATTAACAACTGTAAAGAGGTAATCGAAAAATCCTTCTATATCGATTCAGCACATGAGTTTGAGCGATATATTAAATTTAATCCAATCGATGGAATAGATCCCAATGAAGTAAAGCTGCTTATCCTTAGTATCGGAAAAGAGAAGGCAACAGATATGCCCGGAAATATCCATGAGAAAATCACAAGGATCAGTAAAAATATGGCTAGGATTACGGCTAATGAAAATGATTCCTTCTTATCAGATCTTGAATGGTTTGCCGTTAAATTACGAGATGCAACAGGCGATAGTCCAACGGGAAAGCGCTTAGCAGACAAAGAGGTTTTCTCTAAATGTAGCGGTGTCGATATTCCCGAGTATGAAAGACATGGAGCCTATTGCATAGGTCGTTTACAGCAAGTAAACGTTCCTCCGTGCCTGAATTGGAAGATAGCATCAAAACACCCTATTGCTGACACCGTAGAATGGGTTGGGAAAAAGCTGGGTTTTGGTTAGACAACGCTTTTTGATTAACACTCGACGTTCTAAAGGTTTGTCTTGCTAAGCTATTAGAGAATAAAAGAGCATTTTGATGATTGTCAATTTTGCGTAATTGCAAGGTAAAAGGGTTGTTTTGTTGCTTAGATTGAATGTGAACGATATCATCAATTAAATTGACTTCGACTGCAATTGATTGCTCTCCTGATAAAAAGGAAGAGTCAGGATGTCTAGGTGCAGGATTAAGACTCCATGATATTCCTTCATGACCAACAAATGATTTTATTAAATTTTTGTGCCTTCGCAAGATTAAATACTTTTTTTCCCCATTAATGTTGAATTCCATATGGCAGAAAGTTGCATGCGGGTCAAAATCATGAAGTGTAACACAGGATACAGCATGACCATGAATAGGGTAGCGAGATCTACCTTGGTAGACCTTTGCTCTATGAGTGGGTTGAAAGTTACTATGCCTAATATTGCCGCGGATCTGACAGGTTTTTAGATCGTAATATTGCCAGTGCTTATCATCTATTTGCTTAAAATAAAATCCATTTAGATTTACCTTGCTTGCAACACGGATTTCCAACGAATGCGGGTTATGATTGCACTGTAGAACAGTTAAATTATCGATCTCTTTGAGTGCAATGGGCAGTCGGTGTGTTTTAGTTTGATTGATAGGCAATAATCGTCTTTTGTGATCTTGATGATTGAAAGTCACGGATATTAAAGGATGTAAACCTTCACTATCATAATCTAAATAGTGGCTATATAAAAACGGACGTTGCATACCATGATTATCATAATATGACGTAACAAAAAGGGTAGACGCACTTGCTTCTATATTTTGATCTTTCTCCGCTTTATAAGGCAATGAGACTTTATAAGAGGATTCTTTCTCAACATACGGATCAAATAAAGTAACAAGTTCGTTGTGGTATTCATATACGATGGTAATAGGAAGATGAGCGTGTTTTATGCCTCGTTCATCTACAATTTCGTATTTGTACTCTGCAGCGTTTGACATGGCCCATTTAGCATTTTTCGGTAAACTAAGTCTTTTACCCCACTGGGAGGGTTTAAACCAATTAAAAAAGGGTAAAGTAAACCAACTATCGATGGCATCTGGTTCTTCACATAAATTTGTGATGATATGGGTATTACCATTTCTCGTTTCATCTACGACTTTTTTATAATATACCGTGTCGGAATCAACACCCGGAACGCGCAGCATAAAGTTTTCACCATCTGCTATCATCTCTGCTTGTGCAAATTGTTCAGGTGTAATGTCTAGTTTGTCGATATAAAAAATTTTCCATAGAGGTGCTTGCTGTTCACTTTTTCGCAGTGCATACCAAATATGGCCTTGATGTTTGATAAAACTAAAAACATGATTAAAAGTCATTGTTGTTCTGACTTTTAACATAGGATGCGGTACGTTCGGTGGCTGTAAACCTTCAGCTTGACTTAAAAACAATTTTTTGCGTTGCAGGCTTTCTGGGTATACATGGTGCATGCCAACATAAGAAAACAAACGATTAATCGCAGAAAAAAAGGTGTTTTTCCAAGAGTTAGGTTCTGCAATGTATTGTACACGTGGATCAAGTAGGGCACTGAAAAACGGTTTTGCTTTTGTGGCATTCATACTATTCAACGCTATGATATAAAGTTTGAATAACTCCAGCATAAAAGGGTGTTTAAGGATGAGCAACTGATCAATAAATCAAGAATTAATTTAATTATTTGACTCACTGCTTTGAAAATAGCTTGACTTGGCTATTCCATTAATAGCTATGATATATTGTCGAAAAATTTACCATCGATAGGTGTTTTATGTCATTAATGGGATCTTCTTCGTCTTCAACCGAGCTTTCTGATTTAGAAATATTGACGTTGAGATATCATGAAAATAGCACATTTCATGAAGCCATTACGATAATAAGCGAAAATGATGAAGGTGGAATAGACCCATTTGAATCTTTGTATCAGGATGTATTGGCTTCTACCGATCCTTTACTATGGGAAGCCTTTATTGAAAATGCTGAATCAATGTCGTTATTAACAAAAGAACGTTACGTTACATTACTTCTTCAATTGCAGCATTTAATTCAAATATCGACGCCCTTGCACAAGCCTTGGTTGACTTTATTAGCAGTTTATACGGTCAAAGCACATCCAATTGATTATGCTGTTCTTTTAGGGAAGCGAACAAAGCAGATAGAAGAGCTATTTGAGATAGCAACACAAAAGATCCACACTCATGCACAATCCGGCAACCTTGACGATAATATCCAGGTTGTTAAATGGTTGAGTTTCATGCTTGCATTTCAGGATACCCCTAAAGGATTGCCGCTGTTATTAAGGCAATCTCTTTTTCAGAATCCGCTGCCTTTTGAGTTTAACATACTAGGGCCTCATTTACTTTTCCAGATGCTGAAACTATTTCCTAAACAATATACGGATACTATCATGCAGCATATCCGTGCTGAAATCGATCAGTGTGGTTTTACGACAGATCCTTCTATCAATAAAATCAATGTACCTTATCGACGTCTCGTTTCTATCATCAAATTAGTTTATGCAGAACCAAGATTTAATAGTCTTCTTCGGCGAGACCATCAATGCTGGTTATTTATTCTCACATTAGATTTAAACGCGCCGCCACAAAAGACGCCTTCGACACTGCTCAAGGAATTAGAGAGCGCAAAAAATGAGACCTCAGTAGATAATGACGATGACATTGATGATACAAATGTGACTACTGAAGCGGTCGTTGTACAAGAGGATACAGATTGTGATGTTAAAGTGGTATTGATTGATGACACTGAAATGATACTGGATAGTGAAGCTTTTAAGTCACAGCCTGAACTCCAGCAGAGCATTAATAATGAAACAACACCGCTATTACTTAATCGATCATTTTTAGAAAAACCAGCTAACTCGACTTCTCATCATCCCGCTGTAATCTTTATCCAGCGTCTTTTTGTTCCTTGTTTTCAAGGCTGCTTTGGTCGTAAATCCAGGCAAACAGACAATACTACTGAATTAAGAGACACTTATCGAAACACCGTTTAATTATTTACCGAAGTTTTCATTAGGTGTACCTTCACAAATTAGCCTTTGAGTGAACTAATCGGCTACCTTTAAGTCAAATTAATAAGATTTCACTTAGAGCAACTAGATTATGGCAAAAGTACTCATAGAAGATATTGCAAAAGCAATGGATCAAGAACCAGCCCAGCTAACAGCGCTGGAGTCGCGTAAATATTGCATTCTAATTGATTGGGCAGTAGTCATCCTTAATTTTTCAAAATTAGGTAATCCAAGTACGCCCTGGCTGAAGTCGATTGACATCGATGATGAACAATCACGAAAAATTATTGATACCATCGCTAAAGCGCTGAAAGCGGGTGAATTTAAAGAACTTGATCTGCAGAATCCTAAGACGGGAATGATGGACAGTATGTTAGAGCAACTTGGAAAACATCTCGGTTGCAGTCAAGAAACTATCAATATGGTTATTGGAGAAGCTGGTTTCATTAGTGATTATGAAAGAGAAATCAAAAAGAAAGGGTTTGTTTATACAACCACATTAGCATACGAACCGAGATTTAACCCAAATGATGAAGAAGTAACAAAACAGAACACGCTTTTAAAGCAAGCCTATGACAAGCTCAAAGCAAAGAAACTATTTACGGCGAAGGTAGATAACTTCTTTATTGAAAACAGTGATAAGCAGCTGACTGTAAATCAAGTTGAGAATTTGTCAGCGGCTAAAAAATTGGCGTCTTCTCATGCTGCAGAGCTTACAATATTTTATCTTGAAATCATCAAGGGTTTAAATGCGATTCATGTAAAGCAAAATGTCTCGATATATGAGGAAGATATTAAAAAGCTACTTAACAACATTGCACCGCTTATAGAACACATTTCCCCCACGAAAGAAAATCAAATGGCGGTCCTTGAAATCAACCAACTATTACGAGGGATCCTTCCTAAAGATAAGAAAGCACCACTTCAACCTAAGATTGCTAGAATGTTGTCTCAGATGATGGTGAATCACGCCACACTACGAAACTTCCAAACCTTAGGTAGTATAGATAAAAATGCGCCAATTGACAGAGTGATTTTACTGGGGCCTGAGGATTTAGCAGATAATGAAGTCATGAGTACTCTTGATGTTCTTTTGAAAAAGCATGCGAATGAAAACATCATTGTCACATTTGATGTGGCAGATGTAACTAATGTTAATACTCGAAATGCATTAGTC
>CAZCXZ010000140.1:0-7688 GCA_964502705.1 Uncultured Candidatus Berkiella sp.
CTATCTGATGGTGAACCTAACCCCACCAGTACCGCTTTAACCGATGCACAAGAGCTCGCTTGGCGTAACAATCTTATTCAAGGTAATGTTGAAGCGTATATGCTCAACATCGGCGGAAACAATGCCAATATTGTTGAAAACCTTGCCGATTTAGATGATGACCAACCAGGTACCGTCATTACAGTTGCACCTGACTTAAGTAACTTGCAACAAATTCTGGTTGACACCATTAACCAAACTGAAGTGTTGGGTAATGTGCTCGCTAACGATGTCCTCGGTGCGGACGATAATGCTTCTGTTGTCAATATTTACTTCAACTTGGCGAGTGCACAAGCTGCAAATGCATATCTTGCTGCACACCCTGAACTCGTCGGCGCAACCGCCAATGGCGCTGTTGTCACCATTCCTGTGCCGAATGCGGATATTACAACCCCATTAGGTAATATTCTTCATATCGAAGCCGATGGCGACTTTAAATACACCAGCAATGTCAGCAATGGCGTTAACGGTGATGAAGATGTTGTTTTCTACACCATGAAAGATAATGACGGTGATCAATCCAGTGCTGAATTCTGCTTTGATATCGATTTTGGTGTAACGATTACTAACTTAACACCAAAAGCGCAAGGTGGTGATGTGGTTGTCGATGAAGATGATTTATTGGCAAATCGTGGCGTGAGCGAATCTGCAGGTTCTGATCCAAGCAAAGAATCAACTACCCAAGCTGGTAACTTTAATATTAGCGCGCCTAATGGGGTTGCTACTATCACTATCGGTGGACAACCTGTCGTCACAAATGGTGTCTTTAACGCAATCAGTTTTACCACACCATTAGGTAATACTTTAAATATCACAGGTTATAATCCTGCAAATGGATTGATAACCTATCTCTACACCTTAAATGACAATGAAGTTCATCCTAATGCGAATGGTCAAAATTCTCTTTTTGAAGACTTTAATATTGTCGTAACCGATATCGACGGTGATTCAGCGAATGCCGTTTTAACTGCTGGCATTACTGATGACGTTCCAGATGCGATTGATGACACTAACCCCAATATCGGTACTGAAAGCAACTTAATACTCACAGGCAATGTCAGAGCCAATGATATTCAGGGAGCAGATGGTGCATCGGTTACACCTGTGATTATCAATGGAACCTATGGCACCATAGATATCAAGGCAGATGGTAGTTATACCTACACCATTAATCCAAATGATGCAGATTTTATTGCATTAGCAGGTAAACCAGCAGGTTCCGAAAACTTCAACTATACATTAACTGATGCTGATGGTGATTCAGACACCGCTAAATTAACCCTTAACATTCGCAATGATGATGATGGCGTTACCATTACCGATCTCACACCGAAAGCGCAAGGTGGCGATGCATCAGTCAACGAAAATGATCTGCTTGCAAGTCGTGGCCCAGGTGAATCAGCAGGTTCTGACCCTACTAAAGAATCCACTACAACGACTGGCAATTTCAAAATCAGCGCCCCCGATGGTATCGGCAACCTCAGTATCGGTGGTCATGATGTGATCGTGAATAACGTATTCACAGCGACTAGCTTTAGTACCCCATTAGGTAATACGCTGTCGATTATCGGATACAATGCAGCGACCGGTGTCGTTTCTTACTCATACACCTTAAATGATAACGAAAACCATCCTAACGCAAATGGCACTAACAGCTTGTTTGAAGATTTTGCTGTTTCACTAAAAGATATAGATGGTGACACCGCTAATGATACGTTATCTATCAACATCATTGATGACGTTCCCACTGCGGTTGAAGATTGCTTTAACATACCAATTCCTGTGCAGCCTAAATACAACCTCACCTTTGTGTTAGACATTTCAGGTAGTATGGATACTGCTATCAGTGGAAGCAAAACTCGGCTCGACATCTTAAAAGAAGCGCTCACTAATAGTGGTGCTTTACTCGACAGTTACCAAGCTGCAAGTTCCGAGTTAAAAATCACTATCGTGACTTTTAACTCGAGTGCCCAAACCTCAATGGAATTCAGCGATATCGCTGCAGCCAAAACATTTATCAACGCCTTAGATGCTAATAGCACCACCAACTATTTAGCAGCAGCGAATGCAGCGACTGCCGACGTAAATGCTGATGACGCGAATGCTGCATTAAATGGCTTTATTGATAGACTTTACTGGTTATCTGATGGTGAGCCGGTTCCTGACAGCACTGCCTTAACCGACGCACAAGAACTCGCTTGGCGTAATAATCTGATCCAAGGTAATGTTGAAGCCTTCATGCTCAATATCGGCGGCACAAATGCTAACATAGTCGAAAACTTGGCTGATTTAGATGATGATCAACCGGGTGTTGTGATCACCGTTGCTCCTGACTTAAGCAACTTGCAACAAATTCTGGTTGACACCATTAACCAAACTGAAGTGTTAGGTAATGTGCTCGCCAATGATGTTCTCGGTGCAGACGACAATGCTTCTGTTGTTAACATTTACTTCAGCTTAGCGAGTGCGCAAGCGGCTAATGCTTATCTTGCTGCTCACCCTGAACTCGTTGGCGCTAGTGTGAATGGCGCAGTGGTCACAATTCCTGTTCCCAATGCTGATATTACTACCCCATTAGGCAATATTCTTCATATAGAAGCAGATGGCGACTTTAAATACACCAGCAATGTCAGCAATGGCGTTAACGGTAATGAAGATATTATTTTCTACACGATGAAGGATAATGATGGCGACCAATCTAGCGCTGAATTCTGCTTTGATATCGATTTAGGTGTGACTATTACTAACTTGACACCAAAAGCGCAAGGTGGTGATGTCTCAGTTGATGAAGATGATTTATTGGCAAGTCGTGGGGTTGGGGAATCAGCTGGTTCAGACACTTCTAAAGAATCAACCACTCAAGCAGGTAGCTTCAATATCAGTGCCCCTAACGGCGTTGATGATGTGACTATCGGAGGCCACGCTATTATTACCAATGGCATCTTTGCTGCTTCAAGTTTCACAACGCCGTTAGGTAACACGCTTGCGATTACTGGCTATGATGCAGCAACAGGCTTGATATCTTACACCTATACACTTAATGATAATGAAATGCACCCAAGTGGCAATGGCGAAAACAGCATTTTTGAAGATTTTAACGTGGTAGTCAGTGATATCGATGGTGATACTGCGAATGGTATCTTATCAGCGAGAATTATCGACGATGTACCTAGCATCACCATATTGCCAGTCGGTTCACCTGCTGCTTTAGTTGTTGATGAAACCAATTTAGCCATTAATGCAAGTGCAAATTACGCAAATAACTTTAACGTCAGCAGTGCAGTTTATGGAGCCGATGGCGCAGGCAGCCAAAGCAGTGCATACAGCCTTTCTATTTCTTCAAGTGGCGCGAATAGCGGCCTAGTTGATGTGGCAACTGGCGGCACGGTTTCATTGTTCATGAACGGGAATGTTGTTGAAGGTCGTATCAGTGGTGGAACCGTCGTGTTTACTGTTACTGTTACTGCGGCCGGTATTGTAACACTCGATCAGATACGGGCGGTTAAACATCCTAATACCTCAAACCCTGATGATTCTGTAACACTCAGCGGTACCGATCTGATTAAAATAACCCGAACTGACACTATCATTGATGCAGATGGTGATTCAGCTGTAAGCTCTGCCGTGATCAACATTGGTCAAGCGCTCTCATTTAAAGATGATGGTCCAAGTTATTTAAACATTAATGACCCAGATAATGATTCGATTGTTGAAGTTAGCGCTTTCAATCCTGCTAGTGGCACTACCCACTCGGTACAATTAGCAGATTGGTCTTATGGTGCTGACAATGCTGGTTCACTTCCTACCATGGGCTCGTCTTCAGGTTCAGGCAATGTGGTATTTAATGCTGTGTCCTCAACTCAGGTTCAGTATAAATTCTATGAAGGTTCTTCCTTAGTAGCAACTTTGACATTGAACGCAAATGGCACTGATTCGCTAGAGCTCGCAAACAGACCACCCTTGCTTCAAGAAGATACCTTACTCACCAGCGAAGCCAAAGCGGGGGGACCCGGTGTCTACTTCGTTGAAAGTTCGATTAACCCGGTATTAACCGTACGCGTTACAGGTAATGATAACGATGGCAAAGCAGAACCTACGGGTGACGATCAGGTTAACCCAAGTACCCAAGGCTGGGCAGTTTCGAATAATATCATCGAAGTGAACGAATCACTTAAATTTGAGTCGCTTAATGAAAACACATTAGCACCAATCTCTATCTATAATTTTAGCTTCTACGCTAATGGTTTTACTGGCGGACAATCAAGCTTCGATATCAAAGTCAAAGTGACTTACAGTAATTCGACAACCGAGACTTTCACGCTGAATGTGACTAGTGGTCAAGTGGTCTCTGTTAAAGATCTCTCAGGATTTAATGCTGGTTCACTTATCAATGCCGTAGAGGTCTTTAATAATGATAATTCACCTGGTGGGAGTGTTGGCTTCCGCTTAAATGGCGTGAAAATCGTGGCACAATCTTCCGAACCACCACCTGATCTTGATTACAATTTTTCTCTCAAAATTGTTGATAAAGATGGTGATTCAGCAATTCAAAACTTTAGTTTACATCTAGATGGTGACGCACCTGTTAGTTTACCAGGATACGCCGTAGATGGCCCAATAGTTAGTGCTACCATATTCCAAGATTCTAATGTGAATGCCTTTGCAGATGGAAATGAAGCCACTGCAATATCTGGCGATGATGGTTCTTATCATTTGATGGCAGTTGATACTAATCTTGATGGTTCATATAATTCCTTGGATGGTCGATTAGTCTCTATCGGTGGAACCGATAGTGAAACTGGTTTGTCCTATGATATTCCATTGTTTGCTCCAGTTGGTAGCAGCGTCATATCACCATTAACCAGCATTCTACAAATGCAATTAGAAAAGAAAACAGCCTCAGAAGACATCATGGCGAAGCTCAATCAAGCTTTGGGAATTGCTCCACAAACTGATCTGACCCATGTTAATCCGCTTGTGCAGGCAGACAGTGGCAGCACCATTGCTTTAATGCAAGCTGCAGCCATAATGACATTGACTGTACAACTCTCAGATGCGTTGACTCATATTTTAAAAGTCCCTGCAACTGAAGTTGCTGATGATGTTTATCTTGCTATTGGAAACAGCATTTTGAATCTACCCGATCAAGCAACAGCTGATTTTAAAAATGTTGCATTAATCGATAATGTTATCACTGAATTAAATCAATCATTTAATCTAACGCACCATGAGCTTGATCCGATTGCAGAAGTTTTACAAATGAGTCAAGCTGCATTACAAGCAAGTTTACAGGTCACAAGTGATCCAGTAGAGGCTATCAGTGCCGTTCAAACTCTCACTCAAGGTCAAGTAACTGATCTCATTAGTAGCTATTACAATGGTGAAATCAGCTCTCAAGCACTCAATCAAGCTTCTCATGATGTGTTAGCAGCTTCACAGCAAACTCAACCTGCCGCTCATCAAGACGAAGGTTATTCTGTAACCGCATACGACAACATTCAGGTGAGTGACGAAAAAGTAGCTCAGGTCTCTCTGCATACTAATAACGCTGAAGAATATATTAAAGAAAATGGATTAGACAAACTTCATGCACAAGCGGATGAAGATGGTAAAACCGTCCATATTCCTGTACCCCAAGATGGTAGTGAAATTGAATTTGCTACGCCAATGGGTGGTAGCTTAGCGTTGAATAATCTCGGCGAATACGCATACAGTGTTCATTCAAATGCGCAAAACCAAGCTGAACACTTTTCTTGCACTTTACTTGATTCAAGAACTGGCAATTTACATAATATGGATCTCGATGTAAGCGTGCTAGATCACCCAGGTTCTTTAATAAGCCTCATGGGCAGCGACGCAAACGATATTATGAGCTCTGCTAACCATAATGCTGAAGCTATCATGATGGAAGGTGGTAAAGGGATCAACGATTTCATTATTGATGTAGGTGACACCAATGCACCTGAAACCATCTTTATCAAAGATTTAGGCATCAATAAACAAAACGTGCTCTCGTTTGTTAATGTCGAAGACGCAAATCATGATGGTAAAGTAAGCTTTATGGATGCTGTAGAAAGCTTCCATCAAGATGGTCCAAATGCCAACCTTGAAATTACCTTGCAAAACAAGACCACCTTGGTTCTTGAAAATGTCGGTACCGTTCCTGGTCATGATATGCAAGCTTTACAACAGCACTTAGAATCCATTACCGCTGAGTTGCATGTGGTAAAATAATCTAGGTAAACGCTGAATCAAAGGCATGTAGAAGTTCTTCTACATGCCCTTTCATTGCAGGATCGTTAGCATATTTTGGCAACAACGCTCCCCATGATTTAATCGTAGCAGCATCCAACGTTAAAATACTCTGATCAAACATAGCGACTTGCTGCAGAATATTGCTAGGTGTGGTTGCAAAGTACAGTGTCAATGCGGTGTGCCATTGCGTCAATGAACTCAAATCTAAACCAAACTTCTTCTCATCATCTGGAATCGACATGAGATATTTCTTAAAGTCAGACCAACGATACTGGCTGTGTAATATTTGATCTTCGAGTAATTTAAGAAAAGTGCCTTGCTGGCGTCTAGGGATTTCCGACAGTTTCTTTTCAATGCCACTTCGTCTCACACAACGTTCACGAAACTCATCGACGTAGCTATGAAACAACATGCCCCGCATAAAAGGGGATTTTGCTTCCTGCACTTTTTCGAGGGTCATACCTTTATAGTGGGTTTGTTCGCGTTTGATCACCCCTAAATACCGAATATCCGGGAATACAGTACCTAATAGAAAAAGCTTTTTTTCTTCATCGGTATAATTTGGCGCATACACCGCTAACCATTTTTCGCCTAATGTAACATGCATAGCTGGCGCGGCAGCAAAGACATTAAAAGAAAGAAAACCAACTATTAGAAGTAATATTGCCTTGGCCTTTAGCACGGATCACCTATAATTTGACTGTACGCATCATAAAGTGCTATCTAAGATAATCCTCTCATATCCAGGCCAAGGGAACAATCAACGTGATAACAACTGCAAAACAAGTATTTATTAGGCTAGCCATTGTGCTTAGTATCCTGATGGCTTTTGTGAGCCCTTCTTTACAGGCTAAAGAAGCAACCGTGGTTCTTTATGGCACCACTTGGTGCACTTACTGTAAGCAAGTGCGCGAGTATTTGAAATCAGAAGGTGTTCAATATACCGATTATGACATTGAAAACTCCGAGGAAGGCAAACGTAAATTTCAAGCCGCCAATGGACAAGGCGTCCCATTAATATTTGTTGGCGACACCCGATTAGATGGATTCGACAAAAATGATTTGCATGCTGCATTAGCAAAACATGGATTACTCAAAAAATAAGTTTTTTTTCGGGCTGATAATAGTTTTCTGTCATGGCGCCCTCGCGGCGCCTGCGAAACCGATTTTATTACAATTGTATCAAGACCACCCTCACACGTTTTTTTGCGAACAGACCTTTTCAAAGTCCGGCGTTCTCAATAAACACCACTTAAAACAGCAAGCCATGGTCGATGAAACCGTGGCCTGGATGCACCTTGTACCTATTAAACAACTGGCGCCCTTTTTTGCCTGCTATCAACAACCTTGTCTTGATAAACACGGTAAACGTCACCAAGGCGTACGCTGCTGTC
>CAZCXZ010000141.1:0-7666 GCA_964502705.1 Uncultured Candidatus Berkiella sp.
AAGCCAATGTTGATGTGGCGGGATAGTAATGTGTCTTTTAATTCGGTAGACGCGCCTTGTCTTGAATCTTTGCATTCTCTATCGACATAAAAGGTGCCTGCCGCAACACTAATGCGCCCCACAATCCACCAATCTTTCACTTCAATTTTGGCTAAATAATACACATCAAATAAAGCGGGCATGCCAACATCTTCAAAAGCAGAAGGATGATTGCCGATCAAAATATATTGTGAAGGTAAAGGTTTATGGTTCTTCTGATGTAAAAAGAGATCGACACGCAACGCTCGCACAAACACCATGCTCCAATACCGATAGCAAGCACGATACCAACTACCCAGCATTTTTTTTGGCAAAAAACTCAGTAAATAGAGAAATAAGGTAAGAACAGCAAGATCTATCCAGCCAATCAGAGTGCGCAGCAGCGAAAGCAGTGAAAGAATCATCAGTATGGCTTACAAAAGTAAGAGGCCTATTGTTAGCTTATGCAAATGCTTGAATTCTAGCAAGCAGGCTAGACCTCTCTTTTAGATCTTTGGACGGTTGATTTCTGAATTCTCAATGCCTTTCGGTGTTGCGGCGGGTTGCTTATTTATTCGAATACTGCGAGGAAGCATGACTAACATCGCTTTGACATTTGGCTGAGGTTCAGCTGGTGTTGGCACAGTGTCACGCAGCGGTTGCTTAATGACGCCATTATTACGGAGAACATTCTCACTGATTATATCTTGACGGCTCATTTTTTTGGGTGATTTACGTTGAATAAACGGCACATTTTTTTCTGAAGGGGGGGTGCCAGGATGCATCATTTGCACGCGTAATCTTTTACTTGGGGAGGTAAGAATTGGCGTGAGTGTATCAGAATCAATATGACAATGTTTTTTAAGATGTGCTTTGATATCGTCATTAAGTGTTGGAATGATATTGATACAAATATTATTATGCCAAATTAATTCAGCTTGAAAGTCTTGCAAGAGATCGTGATGTAAGTTGAGTGCAGGAATTTTTAAAGCAGTTTCAACTTCAGATAATGTCTTTTTGATTAAACTGAAAACGACACCTAGCTTTTTACCATGATCCTTTTCATTAATTTTGCGTCGATAGTGCTTTTCATAGAGAGCAGAGCTGCCGGCATGATGAAAAAAAGTCACGGTATTTTCGATATAAGCGCGATCGGTGACATAAGAATAAATCTGCTTCAAACATTGCATGATATTTTTAAATAAGGCGGGATGCTGCTCTTCAAGCGGTTTTAACCCAAGAATCTTTTCAGGTAAGGGTAGCGAAGTCATAACTTTGTGTTTAAGAGGACTGCCAATGATTTGTTTAATTTGGAATGGTGCTGAACCATTAATAGACATATTTCACCTGTTGTAACATAAAACATTAACAGGCATCCTTGCGGTGTTTCCTTAGGCCGCCGGATAATAAATGAATATGAGTAAGTTTACAACTTTAAAAGGAAAGTGGGACTACGTTAGCCGAAGTTCAGATAATTTGATGGAGGAACGGCTTTTAATTTTGCATTAGGGCATAGGAAAACACAGCTTCCTAGTTCATTAAAATAAAAGCGTACATTTTCGGTAATTTCACCGAGGGGACGATAGCAAACTGCCATGGTATCTGCAGAAGGCGTGTTATACACATTCACACCAATGTCAGCCAAAGCCTTAGTTAATTGGCCAATCATAAATGCGTTATCTAAGCGGGGATTCACGCGAACGTGATTGAGTTCAAACAATACCCCATGTAAAGTAACACGGAAGTCGTGTATGGGATAAATTATGCCCTCTGCTAAGGATTCAACGTGGACACATTCGATGACATGCAAGCTTTCGTTCAAAACGAACTCATGGATATCTGGCCTGTGATCCGGTTTTACCCGTGAGGCATTAATTAATATTTCGTTGGCGATATACGTGCTCATAGCCGTTATATCGGTTTTTGCTAGGCAATCTTTAGAAAGTTGACAAAATATGGCTAAGGTCAAAACACAGTATTCTTGCGCAGGATGTGGCAGTGTCAGTCCTAAATGGCTGGGACAATGTACAGATTGCGGTGCTTGGAACAGCATGACGGAAATGGCAATCTCCAGCAAACCAGCTCCCACAGGGCGGTGGGAAGGTTATGCCGGTGCAAGTGAAGCGAATATCGTACCTTTACCTCAAATTAACACCACCCAAGCAGCACGGATTTCTACCGGGCTTGAAGAACTGGATAGAGTGCTAGGTGGTGGGCTTGTGATGGGGTCGGTTATTTTAATTGGTGGTGATCCGGGGATTGGTAAATCCACCCTGCTATTACAAGCACTGGCACATTTACCGGACCCCAGCAAAGCGTTGTATGTCACCGGTGAAGAATCTCTGCAGCAGGTTTCATTACGTGCCAAACGCCTAGGCGTAGGCGATATGCCTTTAAACCTATTAGCTGAAACACAAGTTGAAACCATCATTGCTTTAGCTACAAAACATAAACCCCATGTGATGGTGATCGATTCTATACAAACGATTTTCACGCAAATTATTCAATCCGCTCCAGGGTCTGTGAGTCAGGTGCGAGAAAGCGCGGCG
Organism: Uncultured Candidatus Berkiella sp.; assembly: GCA_964502705.1. GTDB lineage: Bacteria > Pseudomonadota > Gammaproteobacteria > Berkiellales > Berkiellaceae > Berkiella. The sequence goes on from CAZCXZ010000141.1 coordinate 2,568, forward strand.
TTGTTAGTGCGTTTTGCCAAACAATCAGGAATCTCACTTTACTTAGTAGGTCATGTTAACAAAGATGGTGCGATTGCGGGGCCGCGTGTATTAGAGCACATGGTTGATACGGTATTGTATTTTGAAGGTGAAAAAGAAAGTCGTTTTCGTATTGTTCGTGCTATTAAAAACCGTTTTGGCGCAATCAACGAATTAGGTATCTTCGCAATGACTGATAAAGGTCTGCGCGAAGTGAACAATCCATCGGCAATCTTTTTATCACGCTCAGCCAAGCCTTCTTCTGGCACCATAGTGCTGGTTTCTTGGGAAGGGACGCGTCCTTTATTGTTAGAAATTCAAGCTTTAGTCGATGATAGTCATGGTACCCCCAGAAGGGTTACCGTAGGCTACGATCATAATCGCTTGGCACTGTTATTAGCAGTGCTCCATCGCCATAGCGGGATCACCATGCATCAGATGGATGTATTCCTGAATGTGGTCGGTGGTGTAAAAATCATGGAAACAGGTGCTGATCTTGCCATCGTTGTGGCAGTATTAACCAGTTTCCGGGATAAGATTCTCGATAAAGGAACCGTGGTGTTTGGTGAAATTGGTTTAGGCGGCGAGTTGCGGCCTGTGCCAGGTGGTCAAGAACGCATTATCGAAGCAGCAAAACATGGTTTTAAGCGTGCCATCGTTCCTAAAGGCAATGCGCCACGCCAAAACCCAGAGGGCATGGAAGTGTTTGCGGTAGAAACATTAAAAGAAGCCATATCACATCTAGATTAAGTTTTCGCGGCGACTTTTTGGGTAGATGAAGGTTAATTTTGCGCAGCCTGGTTTTGGGCTTTTAGCTTATTTGCTTTAATGACGGCAGCATAGCGATGCAAAATAGCGGCAAGTGAGGCCGCCTTAATGGGTTTCGTAATATAGTCGGTCATGCCGGCACTCAGACAAGCTTCTTTATCGCCTTTCATGGCATTGGCTGTCAGAGCAATAATCGGAATGTTGGCTTTACTGCTATCTTGTCGTAAAATCCGCGTGGCCTCGTAGCCGTCCATTTCAGGCATTTGACAGTCCATAAAAATCACATCAAATTGCAATATTTCAATTGCTTCCAATGCTTCTTTGCCATTATTTGCGCCGTGAACGTTATAGCCCATTTGTTGCAATATTTTAATCGAAACCTGTTGGCTGATTAAGTTATCATCGACCACTAAGATTTGAACATTTTCTGCATTTTCTATGGGTAGAATTTCAGTTGGGGCAGGTAATTTACCAGCGCTGTCTGCTGTTTCTTCACCAATCGCACGTAGCAAGGCATGGTAAACTTCAAATTCTTTCAAAGGCAGTTGAAAAATATCACATTGGGTTAAGCCATAATGTTCTTTGATGTAATCACGATTTGCTTCGTAAGTAATAAATATCACGGGTGTATTCGGTTGCAATCCATGACTTTTAGCAAGATCGAAGAAATCCGTTGAAAGACACTTTTGATTGACAATCAAAAGGTCAATGTCAGCATGATTTTCGTGTGCTTGCTTGAGCGCTGAGAAAGTTAATTCTTGTTTGCGCGTAATTTTCAAATTACATTCATATTTTTGTAGCAAATTTTGAAGGACGGCCACATTGATTGCATCATCTTCAAGCAACAGCAGATTTTTTTGTCGCAAACCGGCTGAGTAAACTGTTTTAGGTATTTCAGCATTTTTCTTACATTTAACTGAAAACCAAAAGGTGGAACCGGAGCCGATTTCGCTGGTAACACCAATCTCCCCACCCATAAGTTCGGCAAGTTTTTTTGAAATCGCAAGGCCTAAACCTGTTCCACCAAATTGTCGAGTCGTTGATGCATCAACTTGGCTAAATGCTTTAAATAAGCGATCGAGTTTATTTGGTGGGATCCCCATGCCGGTGTCTTCAACTTGGATTTTAATATCGATATTATCATCCGTTTCTAAAAGCGAAGAAATAGAGATTTTGATATGACCCTGCTGGGTAAATTTAATCGCATTACCAACCAAATTTAAAAGTATCTGACGAATACGGCTAGGATCACCCAGTAATTGGTCGGGTATGCTGGGATCAACGACACAGCCAATACCCAGATTTTTATCTTTAACGCGATAAATCAACAAATCCATTACTTCTTCAGCGACTTGCCGAACATTCAGCGGTATTTCTTCAACTTCCAATTTCCCAGATTCAATTTTGGATAAATCCAAAATATCATTGATCAAGTTAAGGAGAGATTCAGCAGAGAGTTGCATGATTTCAACATACTGCTTTTGCTCGTGATTTAACTGTGTATTTTTTAATAAGCTGGCAGTACCAATGAGGCCATTCATGGGGGTACGAATTTCATGCGATACGTTGGCTAAAAAGCGTGATTTGGCGTGATTGGCCTCTTCGGCTATCGACATCGCTTTTTCTAGCTCTTTAGTACGATCTTTAACTTTTTGATCTAACTCAATGGTTGCATCTTCCAGTCGTGTATGGATTTGATGTAGATTACGAAACATGATTTTAAGTGCTTGGCTTAAAACACCGAATTCTTTATTGGTTTGCTTGGGAAACTCAATTTCTTTACTGCCCGCACTGATGCTATTGGTTAAGCGGATCAAATCAATGATGGGATTTGTGAAATGGTTAGATAAGATTCGCGCTAAAACAAGACCTAACGATAAGCAAATGCCTAGAATTAATAAGTTAATAAATAGTGTTGCACGCAAACGCTGATAATGCTTGTCGAGTGAAAATTGGATATATAAGTAAGCAACCGTTTTTCCATTGGCAGCTTTAAGCGGTCCACCTGCAACCATGAGCCTTTCACCAACGAAGGTTTTCAGCTCTTCAGAGCTTAATAACTGTTGCATAAATGGTTTGAAAAATTGTTCATTCTGTTTGTTATAGGTTGGTGAAAGCTCTGCAATAATTTTTCCGTCCGTGCTTAATATCACGGTGTCTTGTATATCAGGATTCACTTTAAGATTTTGCAATTGTTTGATAATTTCTTGCGTATTATTATTGTTAATTTCTTCAATAAGCGGCGCTTCAATCATCCTGGCGACACGATTGGCTTCGTGCTTGTAAGCCTCAAGTGATTCTTTTCTTTCATTTAAATAAGATGCAATGGTGATAGTGAAAGCAACCAAAAAAATAATGGCGCTTGAATAAAGTACCAGTTTGTCGCGAATACTGAGTAAAGACATTACTAATCGGTCACAAGCTGAGGGTTCATTGCTTATACCATCGAAAAGAAACGCCTTTTACTTGAGTCTTATTGAGTCACTGTAGGCACTTTTACTATCACGGGTGGATGATTGATCAGGGTAAAGAAATGTAAGAACGATGTCACCGACATGCTCAAGGTCATGTCGTTGCGCATTGGGTGAAAGTTGGTGACTTCTGCTTGCAATAAATCCTCATCGAGAAAAAATCGCACCTCTTGATTGGTGTCAAACATTAAGCCATAGGGAGTCACTGAACCTGGTGTTAACTTTAGCATGGTCAAAAGTTCTTCAGGCTTACCAAATGAAAAACGTTTTTTTCCGACAAGCGATGCTAAAGCCTTCAAATCTACGCGTTTATTTTCTTGTAGACTTAAAAGCATAAAATGCTTATTTTCATCTTTAAGAAATAGTGACTTGCAATGCGGCCCTTTTATAATCTCATGTAAATGTAGCCCCTCTTCAACTGTAAAGATGGGCTCATGTTCATGAATTTGAAACTCGAATTCGTGCTGTTTTAAGAATGAAAGGAATGTTTGATCAATCATGATTTATCACCTAACAAGATGACGTAATAATAACACATCTGGCTTTGTAGGAACTATCCCGAGAATAATAAAGCGGATACTTATGAAGCTAAAGGGTTTGGTCTCTAATACGATAACCTAATCGGAACAGTATAATACGATTGTCTATGTAATTACACAGTAATATGGTGCTAAGGCAAAGAAAATGGATGATGCCGGATTCCAAGAAAAACAAAATAAACTACTTTCGCTCTGCCCGGAAGTGGACAATCTTCTTTTTGCTTTAAAGAATTATTTGGGTATTTCATTTTTCCGTTATGTGAAGTCTTATCCCAATAGTGAAAAATATATTCTGAGTAACAATCCGGCTTGGTTGGAAGCTTATTTCCAAAAAAAATACCACGATTACGAATTGGCTGATTTTTCCAGGCACCCTGAAGGTTCAAAAGGGGTACATATTCACAATCAATGCAATAAAGATTATCCGGCATGTAAATTTTGGAACGAACATGGCAAGATAGGTAATTATAACTGCAAAATTGCCTTTTTTATTAAATTCAAACATTACTTTGAAATGTATGATTTTGGTATTCAGGGTGACTCTCACCAAACAAACGATACCTTTTTCAACAATCAAAAAGTATTTCGTCATTTCTTTTTGTATTTTAAATCCAGAGGTCGTGAAATTTTAAATCAAGCAGAGCTTGCTAAGTTTTCAGTTAATCCTGTAGTACAGGAACAAAAGTGTAATTGGCTGTTGGGGATTAATAATCTAACAACCAAATTAGTGCTGGAAGACATGCCTTTGACAGAGTTTTATCTAGATGATGAATTTGCAGATGTGGGATTAACCTTAAACGAAGCCAGATCATTGAGGTTTTTTTTGGACGGTCACCATTTTAAGCATGCATTGGATGTTATAGGCGTTACCGAAGAACATCATGTTGAGGCGCTAACCTCAGTCATGGAAAAAGTAGCAGTGACATCTTATAATGAATTGCGGAGTTTATGCTATCAGCGAAATATTGCCAGAAAATTAACGTTTTTAAATACCGATATTCGGTTTTAGCTAAGTTTGTAGAGGACGGCTTCTATGCCGTCCCTAATATCAGAGGGCCGACACAGAGGTCGGCCCCTACAGTCATTTAATTTAGTGAGTATTTCTTTGTAGGGGACGGCCTCCGTGCCGTCCCTGAAAACAACATAGGCGAAACAGAGGTCAGCCCCTACAATTCGTTTAACTTAATGATAAATTGACCATTTTCTTTCCATTCTGCATATGTGCCCACTTTAAGAAAATTGATGATCTCGTAGACTTCCCCGTTAAGCACACAGTTCTAAACTAGAGTTTTCGTTGGCCATT
>CAZCXZ010000142.1:0-7620 GCA_964502705.1 Uncultured Candidatus Berkiella sp.
CCAGCACGGTATGTAGTGTTTGCACAAAACGGAGATCGTTATGTTGGATCGCTACAATGACGGAAACTACGCGCTGCCTAGGATCAAGATGCACACTCGCAGCAGCTTTACACTGGCTAGCCGTGAGAGGTGTTTGGTCATCCCATAACCGTTTTAAATCAAGAACATAAGTCAAACGAGCAACTCAACTTCAATCTACGCAACAACAAAACCGGCATTATAAGGTAAACGTAATAGAATGACAGGCAGTCAGTTAATTCCCATCGATAGTGGCTTTTAGCGATTCTTCCACCGTAAAACGGGGCTGCCAATGTAAAAGACGCGTCGATTTTTCAATATTCACTTGCAAGGATTCGGTAATGCGTTCAACTTGACGGCGCTTACCGGCAAGCAAACCCATTAATTTCAACATAAAAATCGGAAATGGAAACAACCCGCTTCTTTTGCCCATCACTTTGCGTAAACTGCGCAGCAATTGAGGCGTTGATAAATCTTCATTATCAGAAACCAAAAATATTTCACGATGCGCATTAGGATGGTATAAGCAACATTCAATAAAACTCACTAAATTATAAACACTAACCATGCTGCGACGATTTTTGATCGACCGCAATGGCAATGGAAGGGATGTTTTCGCTAATGAAATTAATTGCTGAAAATTCCCTTTGACCTTAGGACCGTAAATTAACGGTGGGCGAATGATAACCCATTCCATTCCTTGGCGTTTTGCTTCTTCTTGCAGAATTTGCTCGCCTTGCAATTTGGATAAACTGTAAGCATCTTGCGGCTGAGGTTGATCATCAGCACGAAAAGGCATTTCAAATGTTTTTTCGCCATTGACTTTAATGGTGCTGATATAAATAAATCGTGATACTTTGCCTTTGACAGCTTCGCGCACCAATTGTTGAGTGCCTCTGACATTCACTTCTTGGTAAGCACTTAACGCTTTCATTTTATGATCATTCATATGATGAACGCGGGCTGCTAAATGAACCACAACAGAAACATCATTCAGTAACCCTTCCCAAGAAGTTTTACCATCAATGTTTTCAATTTGATGATAGGTTAAATTGCTATCAGTGATAGGAAACGAGGCTTGTCGCCCGACTGCTTTGACAACATGACCTTGCGCTAATAAGTGTTGGCATAAATGCAACCCTAAAAATCCGGCGGCACCTGTCACTAAAATGATTGATGGACTATCTGGCATGGTTATAGTCTCTCTTCGGTTTAACAATCCATTGGGTTAACCGTGACAATATTTTATGAAAAATAAAGCCAAAGGGAGAAATCGCAATATCTAATTTTTTTGCTGCCTGCAATATTTGTTGGTTTTGACGAATAATGCCTTTAATGCTGTTGTTTGACACACCGCCAGCACGCATTCTCACCCATACTTGTGGCACATAGTGCGTAGTAATGTGATGTTTTTCTAAGAATCGCATCATTAATTCCACATCATTCCCGCCAGAAAACCCAATATCAAACACACCAAATCTTTCATAGACAGAACGACGCACAAAGAAGGTTGGATGCGCAGGACACCAGCCTTTGGCAAATAAACCCGGTTGATAGGCACTGCCGCGCCAATAGCGCAACACTTTATTCTCGGCTTGTGGCGAGAAATAAATCAGATCGCTATAACAAGCATCGAGTGTGGCATCTTGAAAAACCGCTGCAACTTCTGTTAGCACGCGTGAATGAGCATACAAATCATCGGCATTTAACAAGCCAATGATATCACCGGTTGCATGTGCAATCCCTTTATTCATGGCATCATAAATGCCTTTATCTGGCTCAGAAATCAGCTTTTGAATTTTATTGCCAAACGAGCGAATAATATCAAGGGTGCCATCTTTGGAGGCGCCATCGATAATAATATACTCGACATGCGGATATTCTTGACCTGTTACCGACTGTAAGGTTTCTTGAATGGTTTTGGCGCTATTATAGCAAACCGTAATAATAGAGATTTTCGGAGGATTAACCATGTGCACTTTCTTGTAATAAAGTTTGATAGAGTTTAACTTGTTCAGCAATGACGGAATCTACATAAAAGGGTTCTGCCGTTTGCTTTGCATTACTCGCCATTGCTTCATAATTGACATAATGCTCAGAGAACAAAATGGTTTGCACTAATTCTTCCTTCTCACACAAGAAGCCATTTTCACCATGCTTAATCATTTCTTTGCGCGTTCCACAGTTCAAGCCTATCACCGGCGTTTGGCGTGCCATCGCTTCAACCATGGTAAGACCAAAGGTTTCATAGGCTAGGGAGGTATGCACCAAGTATTTCGCTTTGGCAATGTATGCTAAGGTTTGCTCGTGTGGCAACTGCCCTAAAAAAGTGATGTTTGAAGCAGCGTAACGTAATTTGAGATTTTCTTCGTCATTCCCTTTGCCTATCAGGGTTAATTCGAAGTGCGAGGGTAATGATTTCCAGGCTTCTAGCAATAATTCAATGCCTTTGGCAGATTCAAGTCTACCAACAAACAAATATCCTTTTTTTTCTGAAAAAGAAAAATGTGTGTTCGCAGGCGTAATTGGGTTGGGTTTATAAAATAGCTTACTTGTCGCCAGCATCGTCTGTAATTTCTGTTGCTGAAAATGACTCAGCGCAAAATAGGCATCAATATATTGCTGATAATCTTTTAATTGATAAACCGCAAAAGCCAAAGCGCTCGCCGTGCTTTGAATGAAAGAGTCACGATAACAGCGATGCATAATGCCAGGAATGGCTAATGGTTTCCCGACACATTGTTCACAGTTGCCTTTACCTTCACGATAAAATGTGCCGGCTAAACACCACCATCGAAAATTATGCAAAGTATGAACAACTTTTGCACCAGCTGCTTTTGCGCCCGCAAAAACGCTCGGTGTTAATAAGGGGAAAAAGTTATGAACATGCACCAGATCAATCTGATGTTGGGTCACTAAACTTTTGATTGCCTCAAAATGCGCACCATCACCCCAAATATTTTTAGCCAGCTTTGAGAAACGAACATCATCATTACTAACTAGGTATACAAATACATTATTCTCGCCCAGTGATTTTTTTAGCGCTGACAATTCCAATTTGACAACAATATCTTCGCCACCTAAAACATGTGATTGATAAGCATTGTGCACAATTAATATTTTCATAAATATTGCTTAACCTGCCAAACATCGCGCGCTTGAAAATCGATTTTTTGCACATTGTCTAGCAACTGTTGGTAATTGGTAGCGCACCACTTGAGCGCTTCGCTAAACGATTGTTCGTTATGGGGAGAAAATAGCTTACCTACGTGATAATGATTGATAAAATCTTGTGCACAACCCACGTTTTCAGAAGCAATAACGGGCAAACCGTAAAAGAGCGCCTCTTCTACTACCAAGCCCCAAGGTTCTTTGAGGGAGGGTAAAATGAAAATATCATGACTCTGATACCAGGTTGACAATGTCTCGTTAGGGACATGCCCTACCAACGTAACATTATGAGGGGCATTTGCTTGCAAGGTGGCGTGTAATGGCCCTTGGCCAATCAGCGTTAATTGATACTGCGGATAGTGTGCAAATAAATTGACCAGCGAGATGAGGTTTTTTTCAGGTGATAAACGCCCGACATACAGGAACTTTCCTGAGAAAGCCTTAGGCTCTCTCGTTGGTGTTGCTGCGTAGTTAAAGATCCCAACGCCCAGTGTTTCTTTGGTCACACCATCAAAAGATAATGCCTTTAATAAAGCTTTTTGTGGTTTGCCTGAGCAATAGGCTAAATGCATCCGTTTTAAAAAAGTGCGCTTTAGCCATCCTGCCAAACCGGTTATTCTGCTCTCATAAACCGATGACTCACAGGCTAGTGCATTGCGCTTTTTGGGAGATAATAAAGCAATTAACCAAAATTCCCATAAGTCCCAGCCACCGACTATGATTTGTCGATAGGTTAGCGTTTTAAACAATTGATATAAACGCCATAAACTCGACGCTTGTGAGCGAGTTTCAAATGCGCCCTCATTAAGAATGCAATAGTCGAACGCAAAGTTGTGCGGCGTAAAATCCTTTGCTCGAATGACCGAAGCAGAGGCAATAAAAATGACGAACACTCGAGCCTGCTTTGCAAGCTCGTTGTATAAATTGACCTTATAGAAAGCAGGCAAATGGGTAACAAATACCGTATCGTATACTTTGCTCACTGCGAGGGTTTCGTACTAACAAATAAAGGATAAGCGCCGATACGCCCCATCAGTCGCGGAAATCGGCTCTCTAACCAGAAAAAGCCTTTCAATAACATCCGCCCACCGAGTTTCTCATGTATAAAAAATTTCAAAAATGGCACATTGACACTGCGCCACGCATAAAGCTGACAGCCATATTGCTGCTGTAGATGCTGACGATACCATTCATAAGAGTGTGCATAAAAATAAAGTGTTTGCGTACCACTTTTAGCGGGCATCAAACGCTTTAACAACGACCATGCTTTTATAGGGAACATAAGCACATTCATTAAGAGTGCGCGGCGTCCCCAGCTATAAATCACCACGGAAACCCCTTTGGGTTTTAGGACGCGTTGGATCTCTTGATACCCTTGCAACTGCTGCTCTTTAGGAACGTGATACAACGTGTGCAGTGAGATCACAGCATCAATCTTTGCCGTTTGCAGTGGCAGACAAGTAATATCGCACAATAAATAAATGCCTTTGTCTCCTAATTTTCGTTTTGCAGCAAGGAGTGCACGCAATGAAATATCAGCACAAATACGAAAATCATAATTTTCACTATAGGCTAAGTAAGCATCATATTGGATGGGGCCGGATGCGACATCGAGTATGTATCGCCCTTGCTTGGGTAAATGCTCTTTAAGACGCGCATGGCAGTTCGTTATATATTCATTTGACACTTCACGCAGATCTTCAGAATCCAATGCGTCCTGGAAAATACCATTATCTTGCTGCCAACCAAAACTATCGTAAAATTGTTTCACGGCACTTTTGGTGATTTCTGCCTGATGCTTACCACTATTTAATTGTTGTTGGCTTTGCAAAGCAAACTCGGGCAACAAATAGAGGATGTCGTCTACCATCAAGTAAAAAATGTCGTGTCCCGCGGCTTTGAGCACACCCTGGTAGGTGCTTTGATTAAACTCTGGATGCTGAGATTGGATTTCACCCTTGGCAATACGCAAACTCAAGCCTTGTTGCTGATCATTAGCCTGCCAACTCAAATTGGCCTGAGTTAATGGGCACCTAAGTATACTTTCCAACTCTTTATGCTGTGTCATTCCGGCCATCTATCTGTGAAGCTGATGAATGGGCGTATTCTGCCGTAATCATCCTACAGAGGAAAGACTAGCTCTAGTAATTCAATTTCGTTACACTTTTTCACCTTACTGGCCCCATAGACGATTTGCTTTGATGAATTGCATTATTAAGGAATGATTTTGAGTACGATTATATTAGGCATCTCTGCGTTTTACCACGACAGTGCCGCTGCCGTTGTGCAAGATGGGAAAATTATTAGTTGCGCTCAAGAAGAGCGTTTTACACGCAAAAAACACGATCCTGCGTTCCCTGCGTTGGCCATTGAATATTGCCTAGAAGAAGCCGGCGTCTCTCTGAATCAAGTCGATTATGTGGGTGTTTATGACAAACCTTTAGTTAAATTTGAACGTCTTTTAGAAACCTATCTAGCTTTTGCTCCAAGAGGATTTCGCTCCTTCTTACAGGCCATGCCGATCTGGATGAAAGAAAAATTATTCCTAAAAGATCTGCTCAAAAAGTCACTCGCGAAACTGGGGGGAATGTCAACCAAGGCTTTGCCTCCTTTATTATTCACAGAACATCACCAAGCCCATGCGGCTTCTGCCTTCTTTCCAAGTCCTTTTGAACGAGCTGCAGTCATGTGTCTTGATGGTGTAGGCGAATGGGCGACTAGCTCAGTTTGGTTAGGTAATCAAAATAAACTTGAATTGGCCTGGGAACTCGACTTCCCGCATTCACTAGGTCTTTTATATTCTGCTTTCACGTACTACACCGGGTTCAAAGTCAATTCGGGTGAATACAAGTTAATGGGCCTTGCGCCTTATGGCGAGCCTAAATATGTCGATATCATTCTCGATAAGTTAATTGATTTAAAAGACGATGGCACTTTTCGCCTAGACATGAAATATTTTAATTATCCTACCGGTCTCACGATGACCAACAGCCATTTTGACGAGCTGTTTGGTGGAGCACCTCGCAAAGGTGAGTCGACGATTTCTCAACGTGAAATGGATATCGCAAGCTCCATTCAAGCCGTCACCGAAAAAATTGTGCTAAAACTGGCCAATACCGTTAAAAAAGAATTAGACGTCGATTATTTATGTTTAGCCGGTGGTGTAGCGCTTAATTGTGTGGCCAATGGCAAAATTCACCGTGCCAACCTTTTTAAAGATATTTTTGTGCAACCGGCAGCCGGTGATGCCGGTGGCGCATTAGGTGCAGCGCTTAGCGTTTGGTATGAGTATTTACAAAATAAACGTACACCCGAAAAAACTGACAGCATGAAAGGCAGTTATCTTGGCCCCCGCTTTTCCAATGCGGAAATTATCGATTACCTCGATAGCATCAACGCAAAATACCATTTTTATACTGACGAAACGTTGCTGCCTCATGTAGCAGAGTTACTGGCGAAAGAAAATGTGATTGGCTGGTTCCAAGGACGCATGGAATTTGGTCCAAGAGCGTTAGGCGGCCGATCGATTATTGGCGATGCTAGAAGCCCAAAAATGCAATCGATTATGAATTTGAAAATCAAATATCGCGAATCATTTCGGCCTTTTGCACCCGTGATTAAATGCGATAGTGTTTCAGATTGGTTTGAATTTGAAGGCGTGAGTCCTTACATGCTCATGGTTGCCCCGATTAAAGACCAGCACCGCCTAAATATGAGTGAAGCCGAGCAACAACTGTTTGGCATTGAAAAATTAAATGTTCCTCGCTCAACGCTCCCTGCGGTTACACATGTCGATTATTCTGCTCGCTTACAAACCGTACATCCAGAAACCAACCCGCGTTTTTATCAATTGTTGACGGAATTCGAAAAAATCACCGGTTGCCCAGTCTTGATTAATACTTCATTCAACGTTCGCGGAGAGCCGATTGTTCACTCCATGGCTGATGCTTACCGTTGTTTTATGCGTACCGAGATGGATTATCTCATTTTAGAAAATCTGATTTTAGTGAAAAAAGAACAACCAACGTGGCAAGAGACTAGCCGTTGGCAAGAAGAATTTGCTTTAGATTAAGGAAACAAATGAAAATCGAAAGCGTTAACACGCAGGAACTTCGTAAATTTGGCCTAACGCTGACTGCCGTTTTTATTGGCGCGTTTGGGCTATTGATTCCTTTGGTTTTATCTAAACCCATTCCAAATTGGCCCTGGATTGTTGGGACTGCCATTTTGCTTCCTAGTGTGACCAAACCTGATTGGTTAAAAGCCATTTACATTCCCTGGATGAAACTTGGCCATGTATTAGGCTGGATCAACACACGAATTATATTAGGCGTGATCTTTTTTGTGCTTATCACCCCTATCGGCCTTGTCCGACGATTAATGGGTAAAGATACGCTAGGTTTAACTTTCGATAAAAAGGCCACAACCTAT
>CAZCXZ010000143.1:0-7537 GCA_964502705.1 Uncultured Candidatus Berkiella sp.
CGTTTGATCGAAATGATGAATGGTTAAATAATCGGTTCCGCCAATCGTTAACGGTGCCAAACCTTTTAGTATTCGTTCTAAATTGGAAACGCCGTTTTGATCAATTTCACCGATATCATATAAGTGGACATTTTCATATACAGTATGATCTTGAAAAACGATTCTATCGTTGAGTAAGTTGTGCTCTTGAAGAAACGCTCTACGATCCCTTAAGAGCGTTTCTTTTATATATCCTTCAGGCGTTAAATGTGCTTTATCTTTTAGCAGTGAACGTGTTGTATGAAAAGCCTGGATATGAATCAAAAATAAAGAGCGATTGGGTTTGGCCTGAAGAGAGAGGCTTTCCATTTGAGCACTAAGATCATGTTCATAAGAACGAGGTACTCGTCTCATTCTTGAAAAAAGCAATGGCCTGGTAAATTGCAGCATCTGAAGTTAATTATTTAAATGTGCTAACTTTGATCACTTTAACAAAGTCACGAAGCCATCGCAATCAATCTTTCTATTGTCTCTCATGATTACAGAAAATAACGTAGCAGATCTTCAGTTTGCATGTTAGATCTTCGTGTGCCATGTAAATCATCGATAACTGTTCCTTCATTCAACACAATAGTGCGATTACCAACACTGAGCGCTTGCGCTAAGCTGTGTGTTATCATTAAAGTTGTTATCTTGTTCTTTGCCACAATGACGCAGGTGAGGTCCATAATCTCTTTTGCAGTTTTAGGATCCAATGCTGCAGTATGTTCATCGAGTAATAACAACTTTGCCTGTTGCAGTGTTGCCATGATAAGGCTCAGCACTTGGCGTTGTCCGCCTGAAAGACATTCAACTTTTAGATCAAGTTTATTTTCAAGCCCGAGATCTAAAGGTTTTAACAGTTCCTTGCATCGTGAACGTATACCACGTTTAAGATAAAGGCCCAGGTTGCGCTTTTGGCCACGTTTCGCTGCAAGGCTCAAATTTTCTAAAATAGTCAGTTGAGAAAAGGTGCCAAGTAGAGGATCTTGAAATAGTCTAGCGATATGTGCAGATCGCTTGCAGGCCGACCATTTGGTAATATTTTGTTGATTAAGCACGATATCACCTTGAGTTGGAAATATCTCGCCTGAAAGCAGTTTCATTAAAGTGGATTTTCCAGCGCCATTGCCGCCGACAATGGTAACGAATTCCCCAGGTTTTACCTCAAGATGAATGTTGCTTAATACCTTTTTAGATACAGCGGTTTTCGATTGATATTCGACATGTATATTGTTGAGTAAAATCATCTTGACCTCGGTAAAATAAGCGTGCCAACAACCAGTAAAGTCGTCACTAGATTAAGATCAGAGGGTAATAATCCCAGACCTTGGGTATTCAGTGCAAAAACAATCGCTAGTCGGTAAAGGATAGAGCCAATAAGACAGGCCATTAAAGCAGATGCAATCATGCGTGGTGAAAGCAAAGATTCACCAAGGATCACAGCGGCTAAACCGAAAATAATGGTACCTGTTCCCATTGAGATATCTGCAAATCCTTGAACTTGTGCAAAGACAGCACCGCTGAGTGCGACGATACCATTACTTAAACCCAGCGCCACGGTTTTTAAGCGCTGAGTAGGTATGCCATAGGCATGACAAATTGCTGTATTCATGCTGGTGGCGCGCATTGATAAACCATAATGGGTATAAAAAAACCACACGATCAAACCAAGCATTAGTAATACAATCATGCTGATGATGGCTAATGTGGGTCCATAAGTAAACAAGGTTGTTTCGTTTAATAGTGCGATATTCGGTTGTCCCATAAGCCGTAAATTAACGGAATACAATCCTGTCATGACCAAAATACTTGCCAATATGCCCAGTATTTTCCAGCGAGTATGTAAATAACCGGTCAACATACCGGCTATTACACCACCACTACCAGCAACCACCGTGGACAGTATCGGAGATTGTCCATTTACGAGTAAAACGGCAGCGAGTGCGCCTCCTAAGGTAAAGCTGCCATCCACCGTTAAGTCCGGAAAGTCAATTAATCGAAACGTAATATAAACGCCCATTCCAACCAGCGCGTAAATGAGGCCCAATTCAAGTGCGCCGGAGATTTCTATCCAGTTCATGCTAATACTTTCCTTATTGTTCACTGACAACGTTTAAACCAATCAGTTGTTCAGGAACAACAATGTTAAGTATTAATGCTGTTGATTTATTGAACACCAACGTTATTTTAGCCGGCGTTGTAATTGGAATTTTCGTTTTACCCGCTAATACGCTAACAATCTGTTTTCCGGCTGTGCGACCAACATCGTATTGGGTATAACCAACACAAGCTAACACACCCATTTTGACAGAATCAGGATCGCTAGAGAAAAGTGCGATTTTGTGCTGTCTGGTGAGTTTTACGAGCGTTGGTAAACAAGAGAACACGGTGTTATCGGATGGCACATAAATCGCATCGACTTTGCCTACCAGAGAATGTAAGGCACTTTTAAGATCATTTGTGCTATTGACACTCACTGCCAAAATCGTGATTGATGGTTCTGCCATTTCCTTTAACAACGCAAGGGTTTTAACGGAATTGGCTTCACTTGGGTTATAGAGCACGCCTAAGGTTTTTAGCTTTGTTACCAGTGCTTTTATCAAGGGGACGGTTTTATCTAAAGGCGGTAAATCGATTGCACCCGTGATATGCAAATTACCGGTTAATTGAGGGACAAGTCCTGCAGCAATGGGATCGGTAACCGAAGAAAAGACCACGGGAATGTCAGAGCCTTTTGTTGCTTTGATAACAGTTTGTGCAGAAGGAGTTGATATGGGAACAATGACATCGGGTTTTACATGTGCCCATTTTTTCGCAATCATGGCTGCTGTTGCCAAATTATTTTGAGCGTTAGCCTCTAAAACGGTTAAATTGATGCCGACTTCATAACCATGTTCTTTTAATACGTCTAAAACACCTTGTTTAGCTGCAATTAAAGAAGGATGAGCGACAATTTCAGTGATGGCAATTGTTTTGTGTGGGAGAGGTTGATTCGCGTAAGAAGTAGAGAAGAGAAGAAGCAGAATAGTTAAAACAAGCAGGACTGGCTTTACATGTTGAGTGCTCTTAGTGTGATGATGTTCCATAGTTGACTCCGATTCGATAATTGAAAATAGCCCAGTAACGATTTAACGCTTGTAAATCGATAGGAAACGAATCGAATAAAATAATAAAGGTTTGACATGTTTATTTACCTAGTTAATAACATTGATTAATGAATGTAGCTGATAATTTTTAGGATGTAAAGAGGAAGGTGGGCTAAAGGATATATGGTAGGTTAATCACGATAAATCAAAAGGGGGGGAGTGAGAAGCTACGATAATACTATCGTAGCTTCTGTACTTAGGTATTATGCCTCTTTCTCAGTTTTTAGATCACGAAAAGAAGCAATCACTTGGGTAACAAAAGAGGTTGGGCATTCTTTTTTCAACCCTGCAATGACGGCTTGCATTTCAGCTGCTTCCTTTTCTCCTAAGGTAGCGGATTGATTTTTGCAGGCTTCATTTTTCGGGTTAGGGTATATTTCATGAAAATAAAATCGATATAATTGGCTTGCTGATTTAATGCACGCACTCGATAAAGCATTCTCAGCTTGTGCGGGTGCTGGCGCTTGTACAGTAGCAGTGGCTGTCGTCATGGGTTGCACTGCAGGTTCTAATGAACTGATCTCATCGCTCTCTTGATATTCTGAATAAGCTTCCTGGGGCATAAAATCTTCATCATCGTCTGCAAACGCGCTAAAGCAGAAAAGCATTAAGAGTGCCGCACCGATCTTTTTCATGAATGGGTTCCTTGTTACCAGCATATTTACTAACTATGTATAGTCGGAGATTTCCTTAAGGATAATATACTCAAAATTGATCTGACTTCCTAATCTGCCAGCCGACCCTTGCTATTTGTTTAGGAACTAAATAACACCCTAGACTGTCCTTATATATAAATATAGTTCGAAGAAAGCGTGAAAATACATCATTTTCGTGTATAAGGTGAAAAACTATGCAAGGTAAAGGGGTAACTCCGCAGAATGCGCCGAATGGCCACATACCACTCATCGAAAGCTTTATTGATGAAAATGGCCATCCCATTATCAACGCAGATATGTTTAAAAGGTATCTATTTGCTCGCCTTGTCGCTGCGAGTACCTTAAATGGCAATCAAGAACAGTTAAACAGTCTTGCATTGAAGCTCGATAGCCTGTTTCAAACAGCAGATTTTGCGGAATTTCAACAAGCAAAAACTGAACGTGAAGCCATGCTGAAAAAAATTAAGTATTGGTATAACGACGGTGTTATCGATAAATCAACCTACCATTCAAATTGCATAGAAGTAGAAAGGATTTATAAAGCAGCCTTTGATAACGTTTATAATAAAAATATTATCAAAGCAAAGCAATTTAATCGTTTACTGGCGCATGCGGTTGATCCAAAGAATGACCCGGGTGCGACAATTAAAAAAATCACAAGAAGAGCTGATGAGTTGCGTGCAAAGGAAGTACGCCCTATCTTGCATAATACTTACCAAGCCAAGGATCTCATTGTAACGAGCACTCATGTACCAGAAGGATGGCTCACCAACGAACAAAAGAAGCTTTTCAAAGAGGTTCATGGTGAAGAAGCGCCTGATAATAGACCTCATACGTCTCCCAGCACGATTCGAGATAAGCGTCAGGTTGGGCAAGCGAATGCAGTACGAACTGAAATCACGGTTGATGGGAAACAAGCTTTCGTTGGTCATCGTCATGGTTCGCCCTCGGTATTGAAAATGAATAATGATGCAGAACGTCAATTTCGTACGTTACAAAATGTCAAACAAACACTGACATTGGCAGCGAATGAGCTAATGGAAAAGTTGGCAGATAATGAAAATCCCCCTGATCCATTGGTAGTCGATATTGCCTCGATGAGCTTGTTATCGCCACTGATGCAAGGAGATCTGCTTGACCCCATGAAGCAGTTTCGTCAGGTTGATGATTCAAGACTCGCCTATTGGTCACTACATGGACGAGCAATTCCGCTAGAAGTTAAAGACAAGGATGGTGTTGCACGAACGATTAATGTCCAGTTGAATTCATCATTCATGAGTGTAGGCGTGAATGCGGTACGTGGTGTGGGGACTCCAGGGGCACGTGATTTAGTACAGCGAGTTAATAATCGGGGTCTAGATAGTTTTGTGGATAATTTTAGCAAGCAATTTGGCGGCATTGTTGACCCGCAATTACATAGAATATGCAATAGAATTGCGGAGTTAGAGTCGGTTAAAGAAATTCAGGACAATAAAAAGCTGATCCAGGACTTTAACCGTGAGAATTTACATTCTGCCTACGAAAAGCTAGAACTATGCAACAGAGCTTTGTCTGACCCTGACCATAAAGCCATGGTAGATGTTAAAAAGGTAAAAAAAGAGCGTAGCACAGCGCTCAAGGTCATTGAAAAGGAAGAGGCTAAGTTAGACAAGCTTTATGAAAAGGTAAATATAGCCAGAGAACGCGCCTACAAGGACAGAGTGAATGATTTAAAAAACATATTAGTAGATACAAAGCTGAATGGTAATTACGCAAGAAATAAAGATTTTCAAAAATTGCAAATGTTTATTGATGCAATGGATATATATTATAACCAGCCGCAACCGGGGATTAAAAGATTTTTAGATGTGCGTGCCAAAACGAGTGAAAGAAATAAACTGATTAAAAAGATGTCCAAAGAAAATACGTGGGTTAAACGAGAAGCACTCCGCGAACAAGTGGAATCTTTACAGTCTGAAATTGATTTTCTGAATAAAAGTAACTACCGTTTTCAAGCACGCTTCGCTATGTTGGCAAATTATTCGGGACAATTTGTTGAATGGTTTTGTAAGAGTGGCGAAGATAGAACAGGATTGTTGAATGAACACATTGAAGCGTTTTGTGTATTTATTGAGAAATATGGTTACGCACCGAATTGGGATAATAAAGAGGACCATGAAAAATTTCATGAATTGATGCCATTGGTTCATAATGGCGCTCCGAATCGTGAAACCAATAGTTACAATGATGATAGCCCAGGTTTGAAGGTGTCTGATCCTGACTTTGAGATGCCAACAGTTAGCTATTATACCGATAAGAAAATGGCCAATATTAGTAAAACCGCTACCAGTATTGGTTTAACGTTAGGTGAAAAGGTTAAGCAGTTTTTCAAAAATCTTGTAGGTATTGATACGTTACCTAGGTCGATTAGGGTTGCCCAAGAGCGTATTGACAGGTTAGCAAATTCTAGACCTCCTGAGGTAGAGGTGCCTAAGATGAATACTCCTGTTGAGAAGGTTTTAAATGAACATGAGCACGCTCTAGTAAGGTCGAATTCCTATACTCCAGGTGCTTTACATACTTCGTCAATGGGGTTAGATGCGTCATCAACAAAGGATAAGCCTAATAAAGAAAATGTAAAACCTAAAAAAGACCGTCCTCAATCGAGCAAGTTCTAACCCTAGCTCGCTCTTGGGTTCACTTTGACTTTAAGTGTACCTTCCGCAATCAGATCATCTTTAAGTTGAGCCAACAGTTTATTTCCTTCAGGCCATTGCTTTGCTGTTTCATTAATTAGGCGTTCAATATTATCTAAGTTTGGATTGTTATTTAGTGTATTCTTAACATATTCAAGTGTTGAGATGGCGCTGTACTTACTATAATCTGTATAGGAAATATTAAAATTTGCATTATGGAATGGCCCAACTTTTTTAGCATTCCCTTCTTCAATTTGCTTGATGACATTCACTAAACTGCTGCGATTATTATTGAGATATTTTGGCTTGTCGTAAAAAGTATTAAGAATACCTTTTGCTTTCTCAATATCAGCAATAAAATGGGCTAAAGCAACCCGTTCAGAAGCTTTCACCGGAACGGCAGGCTTGATGGGTTCGATAGGCTTAGGGGTTGCAACCTCTGGTGCGGCTGGTTCTACAACCGAGAGTGATTTCCTATGTTGACTCATTAACATGGCAGGTTTTTTACCATCACTAGCTTGTGTGGGTGCTTCTCGCATCACTTGAAATGCTGTTTTAGTTGGAGCAATCTGGTTATCCGCCAAAGCCAGCGCGGCAGGAATTTTAATGCGAGGATCAGCAGACTTTGTTGCATTGCGCAGTTTTTCCTCAATGGCATCTAGTTTGTCTTGAATAGCGGCAATTTTAGCTAAGCTATCTTTGCCATGCTTTATCGCTGAGCGTTCTGCAACGAGTGCTTTGTACTGTTCGCTTAATAAGGGAATACTGATCATGGTATTTACAGTTTCTAAAGCACGTTTTGCTTTTGCTGCAATACTTTTGTCTTCATGCTTTGTGGCTTTTTCTAAAGAAATACGGATATCTTCAGCTTTAGACGCAATACTTTTAGCGCTGGCAGTATCGCCATGTCCTTCAAGTTCAGCTTTTAAAGAGATCGCCTTGTAGAACTCTTCCGCAGCAACATTCACGAATTCAAGTGCGCTTCTTGATGCGGCGCCAGTATCAGTAACCAGCATTGCGGCTCGAACTAATTTTTGAA
>CAZCXZ010000144.1:0-7517 GCA_964502705.1 Uncultured Candidatus Berkiella sp.
ATATTCATTATTTGGCTTATCTTTATGCGTTAGGCAAAATCGCTTTGCCCAAAAATATGCTAGATACCCCCTATCGTCTGCTTAAAGTAGACACCAAATCCCTGTTTGAACAATATCCGATTATTGGCGCGACAGCGCTGATGGGGAATCAACAAAGTAATCTAAGACATATTGCTGAAATTATTTTAGCGCATCGTGAAAATTATAATGGCAAAGGATATCCTCATAAGCTGTCCGGTGAAAATATTCCTTTGGGTGCGCGTATTTTAGCTGTGGCAATCGATTATGAACAGCTACAGAATGGCACGTTATTGCCTGAGAAATTATCCAATCATCAAGCGGTAGAACTGATTAAAGCCTCTAAAGAAGCGGCTTATGATCCCAAAGTGGTAGAGGCTTTTTGCGAAGTCATTGCATCACTGCCTAAAGACACGTTGAAACCGATTCATGAGAAAATCATGACCTCAGAATCATTGATCCCAGGCATGATTTTATCACGTGATCTCATGTCCTCTGGCGGAATGCTGCTGTTACCCAAAGGCACTCAGCTTGATCAAAAGGCGATTAATAACTTAATTAAACTGCAGAATGTGATTATTTATATTCATCTTGACAAGCCTATAGGGTAATCCTGATGTTAAGCAATCAGGAACCGAACCAACCCCAAGCACCGTTGGTGTTACCAACCTCTATCGATTTTGAAAAACAACAAAAAGGGTTGGAATTGCTGGTTACACTGATCGATTATGCTCAACGAAGGCACATTGATTTGAATGACATTTTAAGATTTTATCTTAAAAAAGTCTGCAAATTTTCGAAATGGCCAATCGGTGTTATTTATACGATCCCAGATAAAGGCCCCTTTAGCCTTGTTACGTCTGACATACACTTTATTAAACATGAAAAGAAATTCACGCCCACTATCAAATATCTTTTTAAAAAGGGCGAAGATCTCGCAACAAGGGTTGCACAAGCAGAAACCCCTCTCTCTGAGGATATTTTTATCGAAAATAAAGGTTCAATTATTTCATCGATCACATGGTCTTATGCGCTTCCGCTTCGTTATTATGACAAGGTGATTGGTGTTGCGCAGTTTTTCTCAAAAAGAAATCATAAAAGCAAAATTGAGCAACTAGAGTTTGTTGCCCATGCAACCAGGCATATCAATATGATTATTGAAAGAGAAACTTCTGAAAAAAACATTAAATACAACAACTTGAAACTAGAGGCAACCTTAAAGAAATTAAAAGAAACACAAATACAACTTGTGCAACATTCAAAGATGATCTCTATCGGTCAATTAACAGCTGGCATGGCGCATGAAATTAACAACCCTATGGGTTACGTACAAAATAATTTATCGTCTTTGAAAAAATATGTTGCCGTGTTGATTGAAGCATTGTCAACTGAAGGAAACAAACCATCCGTTCTGCATGATAAAATGGCATTTATTCTCTCGGATATCGATAATCTCTTCAATGAAACGTCGGAGGGGATCCAGCAAGTATTAAGTATTGTCGCAGGTTTAAAATCTTTCTCTCGCATAACCGATACTGAATATTCAAACTGCGACCTTAATCTTTGTATTGAAAATAGTCTTAAAATGGCTCGTAATGAATTAAAATACAAATGCGAATTAATTAAAGACCTTGCAACAATACCGCCTGTATATGGCAATACCAATCAATTAACCCAAGTATTGGTTAATTTGTTAGTCAATGCCAGTCATGCCATCGAGCAAAAGGGCATTATTACCATTAAGACACAGGTTGAAAAAAATAATATTGTTGTGACCGTAAGCGATACCGGCAAGGGCATCAAAAAAGAGAATTTACATAAAATCTTCGATCCGTTTTATACCACTAAACCCGTGGGTATTGGCTGTGGACTTGGGTTATCAATATCATACGGTATTATTCAAGATCATGGTGGTACTATCGGTGTGACATCTAAAGAAAATGTCGGAACTACTTTTACCATTAAACTGCCCATTCGAAAGCAGTAATGATCTTTAAGCAAGTCTACGTTTCAACCCACTGTTCAGCAATTGCTATTTGCTCTGCAAATACGTCCGTTATGTCGGTTTGCTGTATTAAAGGATTTAACAACACCACGCGTAGAGAGACAACCTCTTCATTGCCTTTTAAATAAGGGATCCATGTCATTGAAGTAAACGATTGACCTCGTTCGAATTGCTTTTGCTGAATGTAGCTGTTTATTTGATTGATCTTATCATTCTCCAAAGACGTCAACTTACCTTCACGACATTGCTGGCGATACTTTTTGGGGATAAATCGATAATTGACAACGTTGATCTCAGGTTCCCATAATATCTCGAAGGTTTCTGTTTTTTTAAGTAGATTCTTGATGTAATCTGCAAGCTGCATACCTCTATCGATAAGCTTTTCATATCCCGAACCTGCCAATAAATGCAAGCTCGCATGTAAATATAATGCCATTGCAGGGCGTGTTCCTTCAGGGCTATTTTTTCCAAAATCAAAACTATTGACGGATGCTTGATAGTCGGCCAAGACTGAAATAGCCTGCATTGCTGTAGGATCTCGAAATAAACATAAGCTGATACCAATTGGTAAGTACAGTTGCTTGTGGCCACAAACCGTAATCGAATCTGCTTTATCAATAGCATTTAATAAATATCGGTATCGCGTAGAAAATAAAATGGGGCCACCGAATGAAGCATCAACATGAAAATGGATATTGTAACGAGCTGCAATGGCGCTCATCTGCTGCAGTGGATCTATTGAACCGGTTTCAGTTGCGCCAGCGATACCAATTAAAGCAATTACCTTAATTTTTTCTTTGTGCAATTGTTCGATACGTTGTTGCAATTTTTCAACGTCTACCCGACCTTCGCGCGACAATGTCAGATATTCAATGTTTTCCGTTCCCATACCCAGCAGTGAACATGCTTTTTGAATGGAATAATGCAATAAAGGTGATACTAAAATTTTCACATTTTGATAACCACTTAAGCTAAGTGCTTTGACAAACCCTTGCTCAGCTATCTTTGGGAGCGCTCTATTACGGGCAACCCATAAAGCAGCGACATTCGACTGGGTACCGCCTGAAACCACCAAGCCCAAGTCGCTCTTATTGTTTTGAATGTGCTCGTTATAAAAGTCATCGCCGAATTGATAAAATCGCCGATGCAACATAGCGATAGCTTCTCTTTCGAGAAAAGTGAGCACTTTCGACGTGGCCAGTTTTACAACATTTTGATTAAGAATGGTCACGATCCTTGACAACTCAACTTCAAATGAAGGCAACTGCGCTGTCATATGGCCAATATATTTAGGCTCGCCTGTGTTTACAGTAAAAGGTAATACGTTTTTTTCAAGATAATCACGATAATCATGCCAAGATTGTGGATAATGTGGGATCTCTGAATGCGTAAATTTTTCTTTTAATACTTGTATATCCATATCAGGGTGGGTAATTTTTCCTGATGTGTGATGAAGTAACTGATGTGATAGCTCTAAGCCTTCATAAAAATATTTTAAAATCCCATCACTGGCATTATCAACATAATGCTGACAAGCAGCTTTGGTATCTGGGCCAAAGACACACGTCATCTGCGCAGGGAATGGCTCACCAGCTGCACACAAGCTGTAATCACCCGCCTGGTTACAAAGCACTTGAAATAGATTTTGGGTTGGCATTTCCATAATCTAAGTTTAATCTGTAAATTGAATTGCCGATAAGCTATCGAGGTAGAAAGAGAAAAAATGGATAAAATTTCACGCTTATATTTCAAAAGCTGCAAGGAGCTGCATTTAAAGCCAGTGAAAAAGCCTGAAATTGATGGTTTCCAATTTACCTTAGGCAAAAAAATTTATTACTTTCGAAGTGGCCAAACCCCCTTTAATAATGCCTCAGCCTGCTCTATTGCCAGCAATAAATACAGCACAAATTTGGTTTTACATAATCATCAGATCCCCGTACCCAAAGCATTTGCGATAACGTATAAAGAATTTAAAAAGGGATTACTTGATTTAAGCGATATGCGTTTTCCATTGGTAGTTAAACCAAACTGGGGAAGTTGCTCTGGGAACGATGTCATCTGCAATATTGAATCACTTGATATTTTACTTGAATTATTGCCAAAACTTTTAAAAAGGCATTACTCAATAAGCATTGAAGAGTTTGAAGGAAATCTGAGCTCGTATCGAGTGCTCGTGCATGCGGGCAACGTGATTGGCTTAGTCGAAAGAATTCCTGCTCATGTTATAGGTGATGGCAAGCATACTATTGAGCAATTAATCGATATTGAAAACGAAAAAAGAAAGCTTTTACGAAAAAAATTACCTTATGGGCAATTAAAAATGAATATCGAATCAGAATTTATTTTCAAGAAACGTGGCATTGATAAAAGCTATGTTCCTCAACGAGATGAAAAAATCCCATTGCGCTATATTTGTAATTCCGCGGCAGGTGGCACCACCATTAATTTGCCAATTAAAAATATCTGCGATGAAAATAAATTAATCGCGCTTAAAGCAGCTAAAGCGCTTGATCTGGATCTGGTTGGTTTTGATTTTCTCTGTGAAGACATAAGCAAACCGATTGGCATCACACGTGGCTTTATTATTGAAGCAAATTACGCACCCGATATTACCCTGCATGAACTCTCACCTGAAGGGACGCCGACACAAGTAACGCGACTTATCTTGAAGAAATTTATTGCACAACATCGCATCGCGTACCTTATGATGCGGTTACAATCGAAATATATTACTTTTACCCTAAAATTCATGTTAGTACTCGCTTTTATTATATGGGCTGGCCACTCCAATATTGTAAAATGGTAATCAGGCCTGACGCCACGCAATCTCGACAGGTCGTCCTTCTTTATTAATCGCAACATAGGTAAATAGACCCTCGGTCACTTGCACCTTATGATAATCATTCATGCGCTCAACCCAAACCTGCACATTGATCCCAACGGATGTTTTACCTCGTCTTGCAATCGTCGCATAACAGGAAACAACATCTCCGACATTGACTGGCTTGAGAAACACCATTTTGTCAATCGCAACGGTAGTCATACGAGAATGTGAACATTCATGCGCTAAAATTGCACCGCCTAAATCCATTTGTGATACCAACCATCCGCCAAACATATCGCCATAACGATTAGTGTCGCATGGCATCGCAATCGTTTTAATGACGAGTTCGCCAATTGGAGTAACTGAATCACTCATAGAACTTTTCCTTTTTAATATGCATCCCTATATACTGTCTAAGGTTATCCGACTCATGTCAAACCGGCTCTATAACAAAAAAAGTCATGATAAAATCTGCCGCTTACAAAGAAAGTTTTCTAAATTCGAAAACACGTGAAATGGATCCTTCAACCTGGCGGCTCATCCTTATTTGTGCCTTATTTGCCGTATTAGCTGCAGGCCTGGTGGCTAGGCTTATCCATTTGCAAATTGCACATACCGATTTTTTACAAGCGCAAGGCAATGCAAGAACCCTGCGCATCGTTGATATTCCTTCTTATCGCGGCATGATTACAGACCGACGTGGCACCCCGATTGCAATTAGTACCCCTGTGCATGCTATTTGGGTTAACCCTTCCCAATTTCAAGCTAAGCGAGCAGAGCTTAAAAAATTAGCAGCCCTCTTAGGCTACACGCCACTGGCGTTGAAGCTAAAAATTCAGCAGCATCCGCATCGTGTGTTCATCTATTTAAAACGCGGCCTAACCCCTGACGTAGCAAAAAAGATTAAAGCGATGAATTTGACAGGGATAGGGATCAAAAGAGAATTTCGTCGTTACTATCCGGCGGGAATGCAAACTGCCCAACTAACTGGTTTTACGGATATTGATGATCATGGCCAAGCCGGGTTAGAGCTCACCTTTGAACAAAATTTAAAACCCACCATTGGCAAAAAGCGCGTCTTAGAAGATAGAACAGGGCGCTGGGTAAAAGATCTCGATTATTTCCAACCAGCACGTCAAGGCGAAGATATTGCGCTCAGCATTGATTTGCGGATCCAAGGATTTGCTTATCGTGAATTAGAAAGTGCCATTCAAAAATACCAAGCTAAATCGGCTACCTTGGTCATGATTGATATCCCAACCGGTGAAATTCTAGCGATGGTCAGTGCTCCCTCGTTTAATCCGAATAATCGCCAAGATTGCCATGGCACGCATACGCGTAATCGCGCCTTGACCGATTTATACGAACCTGGTTCAACCATAAAAGCTTTTACCATTGCTAGCGCTTTAGAAAGTCGTCAATTTACGCCCGACACCATTATTGATACAACGCCCGGCTATTACCAAATTGGCAAACATACCGTCAAAGATATTCATAATTATGGTGTGCTCAGTTTAAAAGAAGTATTGAGCAAATCGAGTAACGTTGGGATCAGTAAAATAACCCTCGCTCTCCCGCCAGAACAGCTATTAGAGACTTTTCGCAAGCTAGGACTGGGTGACAGCATTAACACGCCCTTCCCAGGTGAGCGCAAAGGCATATTACCACCTCCCCCTAAAAATGCTTTTATGCACGCCACTCTAGCGTTTGGTTATGGTTTATCGGTTACCCCCTTACAAATTGCACATGCGTATGCAACCTTAGCTTCTGGTGGCATTAAAATACCGGTTTCCCTCACCAAAATTCGCGATCCCAGCCGTATTGTGCAAGAAAGAGTGCTGCCAGAAGATGTGGCTAACTCAACCATGGAAGTTCTCATGGATGTATTAGGACGCAAAGGGACAGGCTCACGCGCGGATATTCCGGGGTACAAAACGGCAGGCAAAACCGGCACGATCCGTGTTGTGGGACCCCATGGTTATGATAAAAATCGACATATTGGTTTATTTGCCGGCGTCACACCAGTTGATCACCCCCGCTTAGCAACGGTTATCATTGTAGAAGAACCGAATGAAGCGAATTACTACGGTGGATTGGTGGCGGCACCTATTTATAAAAACGTCGTCGGGAAGGCACTTTATATCTTAAATGTGCCTCCCGATAACACGCTACAGGATAATTCGCCCTCAACGGGTTTAGCAAAGGTTTAAAGCGTTCCAAACATTCTATCGCCGGCATCACCTAATCCGGGGCGAATGTAACCATGTTCATCTAAACAACGATCAAGGCTGGCAGAATAGATTTTGACATCCGGATGCACTTCATAGAATGCACGCAATCCTTCCGGTGCTGCAAGCACACAGATGAAGGTGATGCTTTTTACGCCATGTTCTTTTAACGTACTAATCGCACGAATGGCTGAGCCACCGGTTGCCATCATGGGATCACAAACATAGAAAGGGCGTAAATGGCTATCTTCAGGTACTTTAAAATAATACCCTTCAGGTTGTAGTGTTTTTTCGTTACGAAATAAGCCGATATGCCCCACTTTTGCAGCAGGCATTAAGGATAGCAAGGCATCCACCATGCCAACACCAGCGCGTAAAATAGGCAAAATCACCGGTGATGGTCCTGCTAAAAAGGGCGATAAGCACGTTTCCATGGGCGTAT
>CAZCXZ010000145.1:0-3218 GCA_964502705.1 Uncultured Candidatus Berkiella sp.
AAAAGCGACTCACCAGAAAATGGGAACAAATAGGAATAAAAATCTTTGTAGTCCTCTTGAGAAACCTTTGCCGGTTCTTCGGACCATAATGGCTTTTCGCGGTTTACTTTTTCATCTTGTACATAAATCCCGACAGGTAAAAAATCACAGTACTTTTTGATTAACTCTTTCAATTTCCATTTATCTAGGTATTCGCCGGACTCACTGTCCAGGTATAAAGAGATTTTAGTTCCTCTGGTTTCTTTTTCTATTTGTGAGATAGTAAAGTCAGTTCCCGATTCACTTGACCACAAAACGGCCGTTTGGCCTTTTTTGTAAGATTTAGTCTCTATTGTAACTTTTTTGGAAACCATAAAAGATGAATAAAAGCCGAGTCCAAAATGGCCTATGATTTCAGCTTTGTTTTCTGCATTTTGGTA
Organism: Uncultured Candidatus Berkiella sp.; assembly: GCA_964502705.1. GTDB lineage: Bacteria > Pseudomonadota > Gammaproteobacteria > Berkiellales > Berkiellaceae > Berkiella. Next base: position 420 of record CAZCXZ010000145.1, read on the forward strand.
TTGTTTTGCGAAGTCTGTTGCGCCAGAGAAAGCAATTTGGTTGATGTATTTTTTTACTTCTTCTGTGGTCATACCCACACCATTATCTTCGATGGAGAGGATCCTTTTCTCTACATCAAAGTTTAGGTCGATTTTGTATTCGTTTCCACCTTCAAATTCTTCCGATAAGGAAATCTTCTTTAATTTTGTGATGGCATCACTTGCATTGGATACTAATTCCCTTAAGAAAATATCTTTTTCTGAATACAGCCATTTTTTAATGATGGGAAAGATATTTTCCGTTTCTACACTGATTTTTCCTGTTTCTTCAGCTGACATATGTTACTCCTTGATTTTTAGTTGTTTTTTTATTAATATGACTTTGGTTCTTTCCGGTTTGGATAGATTATGAAACGTTTTTTCTATGGTTTGAATGTCAAAATTTCCTAGAAAGTTTACAAGAAGTTGGGAGTCTTGTTTTGAGATTCCATTTTTTTCTAAATAGTCTGCGAGGAATACATTTCTTTTTTTTCCAAAGCTCTGAACCATTTCGAGAAATTCCTGGGATTGTTTGGTGAACGTATAGCGTTTATATCCTAAATAGGAAAAAACACCTAAAACGGCAAGAAAAACTAGAAGGAAAATGGAAGGTGGATTTGGGAGGTTCGATTTTTTTGGAAGGACCTGCAGGTCTTTTTTCTTCTCTGGAAGAATGGAGATCTCCGGAAATTGAATCGATAGTGTTTTGTATCGATTTTCTTTTAAAGAGAAAAAGCTAAACTGGTAAGGTGAGAGTTGAAGATTTTCTTTTGATTGGATTTGATAACCGTAAAGAAATTTGACTACAGAATAAAACCCATAATCTTCGGAATCTAATTTGCGAAAGGTTTTGTTTCTCGTTTGTGAAATGAGTTGTACCTTCGGGTTGGACTGGAGAAACGGGCGGATACCTTCATAACCGCCATCCCCTTCAATCGTAATTTCATAATATGCTGTTTCCGCTTGATGAACGGTCTTTGGAAAGTTTGTTAAGTTTAATTTGAAATTTCCAATGGCTCCCGAAAAGTCTTTGGGTTGGTTCGGTGGTAAGTCAAGCACTGTTACAGTTGCTGGCGTTGTATTTACGGTTTCTTGTAGAGAATTAAACCGCAAACTATCACCGGAAATAAATTTTGTTTTCCCGATTTGGAATCTCCCTGATTTGATCGCAGTTAATCCATAGATTTCTTTATCATATACTAAAGTTTTTTTTAATCTATGATTCCTTAAAACTTCAGGATCAATTTGTACGGATACTTGTCTTAAAGTTTCCGATAAAAAATAGGGAAACGATATGGATTGGTTCGGATCTCTTTCTAGGAAAGGTTGCCTGTATCCATTATAGTAAAGTACGTAATATCCGACAATCGGCTCTCCTTTGTAAAAAACAGATTTATTTGTATGAAAGGATACTTCAGGAGATTCTTCGGAAGGCATTTCATCGATTTCGATGGGGAATGGATTAAAAAATTGGTTTTGGGAATGTTTGCTTCTTTTGCTGACTTTGAACTGGGTAGGCGGGGATACATAAGTTTTGTTATCGTATTCTACGGAAATTTCCGGAAGTTTGAAGGTCCCTTCTGATTCTGTGTCGACATAAAAGTTTAATATCTGTGATTTAGAAACTTTGAAGTTTATGATTTGTGTTTCAGTTCCGCTGCCAACAAACCGGATGCGAACTCCATTTTGTTTTATGTTGGTTTGCAGAGCCCGAAAAGGTTTTTCGCCATGGGCTCTCACTTCTAATTTTGCATGTTCTCCTAGGGAAAATTCATTTGGGAAAAAATGGAATTCCACATCAGAGGCAAACACTGTATGAAAAGGAATGATACAACAAAAAAGAAAAAGGTAAAGGTTACCAAAATTTTTCATTATCGAAAGAACCTCCTTTTTTGTTTCTTAGAATGGAGTCTTGTGAAAATGGATCCAGTATCCTCTCTGCATCAGATTTATCTTCCTTCCCCTTTGTTTTCTTTTCTTTTGGCTGAGTCTCTGGACTGGAATCATTCTCTTTTTGCTTTTGGTTGGAATCTTTTTTCTTAGTTAGATGTTCGATATTTTTTTTCGCAGATAAATGATTTGGATCTATTTGGAGTGTCTTTGTATAAGATTTTAAAGCATTTTTTTTGTCACCTAATCTTGAGTAAATGTTTCCAAGACTAAAATTTGTTTTTGCTTTTAGGTCAGTGTCAGCTTTAGGATGTGATAAAATTTTTTCTGCAATTCCAATTGCGTCTTTGTATTGTCCTAGTTGGTAAGCAGCTGCTGATTCATTGTAAAGTAACCTTGGATCGTCAGCAATGTGTTCTTTCGCTTTTTCAAATTCTTTTTGGCTTTCATTATAATTCTTATTTTTATAAGATTTGACTCCCCTTTCAATAGAATTGCCACCTGGATCTAATTCCCAGGCCTCTAGTCTGCCAAATCCAAATGAGATAAATAAAAGTAGGAGTAAATAAATTCCTTTTGGTGTTTTCTGTAAAACTAAGTTTAGGATTCTTTCTAAAAACAGAAATATAAAAGCTGCGATTAAATAAGGGTGTGCACCATCTTCGTTTTTAAAACGTTCAATTGTTTGGATTTTCTTTTTTTTAACAGTTTGGATGGTATCTAAGAGAACATAGGCTCCCTCTGCTTGGAAAGACACATCGTAATAGGATCCATTATTTTGTTCTGCAATGGTTTTTAACCTGTCTGGATTTAATTTCGAAGTAACTAAATTTGGTGCTGTAGGAGAAACAGCGATTCCTGCATCCATTGTTACGTATCCTCCCTGTCCTG
>CAZCXZ010000145.1:3228-7506 GCA_964502705.1 Uncultured Candidatus Berkiella sp.
TGTTCCAGAATCGCGATATTCGATATTGCCTCCTTCTTGGGTTCCAATCCCCCACACGATCACCTCGCCTTCGATAGGTGGTAGATTCTGGTTTTCATGATCTTCGCCATCAGAGACAACAACTGTAATTTGCGAAGTGAGGTTGTTGTTTTTCTTTCTGATTTTGTTTACTCTTTCGAGGGCCAAGGCAAGGTCTGTTCCTTTGGCTCCAACCATTTCAACACCTAGCGCCTGAATGTAATCGGAGACGGCAGTGATATCCGAAGTTAAGGGACAGAAGGAAAAGGATTGGCCTGCAAAAACAACAATTCCCAGCCGATTCCCTTTTAGGTTTGGAAGAATACGTAAAGCTAAGTCTTGAAATCTTTTGAGTCGAGTTGGCCTCACATCAACTGCATTCATTGATAAACTCACATCGACCACGAACAAAATGTCTGCTGATTCGAAGTCTTTGGTGGATTCCATTTCTGTAGATTTTATCTTAAATAACGAATAAAATGCAAAGATAAGTGAGAGAAGAAAACAAAGAATCCTTGTAAGATAGATTTTTGTATTTGCTGTATAAATTCTGTTTTTTAAACCCTTATGTTCTTCTTTGAACTGGTTTGCTTTGATGTTAATGAATAGTTTCCCAGAAAAAATCAGGATCCAAATTACTATCGATATAATGGCAATTGTGGCTAAAAAGTCTAAGTCAATCATAGTTTTTCTGTTAGTGGATAAATCATGAATATTCCGGCAATTCCTAGTAATGTAAAAAAAATCAAAACGGCAAAAGGAAAATGGGTTTCATGAATTTCCAAAGGTTTGGAGGGAAGTTCCACAGTCTCCAGTCCATTAATTTCATTTAGCACCTCTTGTAAAACTTCTGGAGACTCGGCGCGAAAAAATCTTCCGTTTGTACTTTGTGAAATTGCCTGCAATGATTCATAATTAACTTCGTATTGGCCTTGTTCTTTTCCAATTCCGATACAGTAGACTTTGATTCCAAAGGCTTTCGCTGCATACGAAGCAGTTTCTGGATCCAATTTCCCTGTATTGGAAACGCCATCTGTAAGTAGGATGATGATTTTAGATTTAGCTTGGGAATCTTTGAGTCGGTAAGTGGATAACACTAACGCATCCCCAACAGCAGTTCCTTGTTCGTTTATATCTTCGTCGGAGGTATCTGCAATCAATTCGTCTAACGCGTATCTATCGTTGGATAGGGGTGATTGGAGATAGGCAGCACCAGCAAATAAAACGATTCCAATTCGATCATATAATCGTTTTTGAATGAATTCTCTTAGGAGTTCCTTTGAAACGGTTAATCTATTTTTGGGCAAAAAATCGTAGGAATTGATCATCGAACCTGAAATATCTAAAGCAATCATGATATCGATTCCATTTGTAATGTCTGGGGTTAGTTTGTATTTCTCTCCTGGGCCGGCAGAAGCAAGGATCAGAAATATTCCAGCAAGATAAAACAATGTCTCTGTAAAACTTAAAAAAAACTTTCTTATCTTTGTAGGTAGATTTTTTTCTGGCCTTTGAAATCTATCAGATTGGATGAGTAAAATTGCTCCGAAAGGTTTTTTTCTCCATTGGTATGCGCCAAGGATTAACAATGGAATGATTAGGAAAAGTAAGTAGGGCCTTTGGAATTGGTCCATAGTTATAACTCAAAATCCTTTTTGAATTTTTCCCATAAGGAGGTCGCAGATTCTTTTTTTAATTCGGTATGATTGTCATCGTACTTTGTATTTCTGAAATAAATTCGCGTATTGCGTAGTACAGAATCATCAATATGAGTACGATCAAAAAGTTCTGCTAGAAATTCTGAATCGGTTTTTCCTAATATATCTTTATCTAATCTTTTTGAATAAACCTCTTTCAGGTATTCGCTAATTTTGAAGGCCAATTCTTTTTCGGAAATTGTTTCAGATTGTAAATATAATTCTATGGAATGGAGTCTTTTGGTTGTTTCTTCCAAGACGGGTCGCTTTTCCCAAATAGCATCCATTATTTTCGGTTTGGATCTCCAGTAGATATAAAGAGCATACAATAAGTAAATATTGATAGCGGTGATGATTATGATGAAGAGGAGTCGAAACAAATAGGGCCCAGAAAAATTTATAGGAGGTTCAATATCTTCGATATCGGTTTCATTTCCCAGAAGTTGCGATTTAACTTTAATGGCCTCTGAGGATTTAATCCGTTCTCCATTTTGCTCCCAGCTAATAGGTAGAATAAAAGTGCCAGGTTTATAAAAAACTATAGAAGCCTTAAGTTTTGTTTTTTCTTTTACAACATCAAACACTTTGTAAGAGGGTATTGTGTCATCTTCATAGATTTCACCTTCTTCTAAATCCAAGTTAGATTCGTCGGATTCAGTGAATTCGATTTGGTAGTGGATTGTATCCCCGACATAAACATCTGTTTCTAAAACTGTCTCTTTCGGTTTGGCGAATAGGGAAACGGAGGACAGTAAGATGATTACAATGTATTTAGCCATTTCTTTTGATCTTGAACAGTGGTAGGATTTGGTTCGAAAGTTTGGTATTGGGATTGATTTGTAATAAATTCACACCGAAGAAAGACTTTGCTGCCTTTAAGTCTTTTGTATAGGTATTTTCTCGCTTGCGAAAATTGACTTGTTCTTGGGAAATTTCTCGAAACATACGAAGCCAAAAAGGAGGTTGCAAAGTATCTAATTCATCTTGAATCCAAACTCCAATTGGTTCCCAAGTTTTATAAATTATATTTTTAGTAATGTAACTTGAGAAATCTATGAAATCTGATATCCAGTAAGATACAGCAAATTTGGGATATAACCTGAAAGCGAATTGGTATGCATCTGAATAGTTTGTGAAACCACCTTGAGTTTGTTTTGTGATCTTTGTAAATGCTGAAAAAACATCCAATTCTGTTCTTAACCATTTGCCTGGAGATAGGCTTGTGTCGGAAAATGTTACAAGTAAAATTCGATTTCCCATTTTGATATGAAATAAGGATAAAAATAGTGCAATTTGGAATGCGGTTTCCTTTTTAGAATCGTTCATTGAGTCACTTCTATCATAAAAGATGATAATCGAAGCATCTCGTTCTTCATAGTATTCTTTGGTGTAAAGTTCGCCAGTTCTTGATGTTACGTTCCAATCAATATAACGGATGTCATCCCCGAAGTGATAATTCCTAACCTCTTTAAAATCTAGTCCCCTTCCCCGCTCTGACATTGCCAAGAATCCTTGTCTAGTGGAAGAAAACTTTTTTTTGGTCTCCCATTGTAAAACTTGAAGTAGTCGTTTCAGTTCGGGGGATAACATCTAAGGAACTTCCGTAACAGATAGGATTCTTTTTATAATGGAATCTGTGCTGATATCCTCGCTAATAGCATCAATGGTTAGGTGAAGTCGGTGTTTTACAATCTCCGAGAAAAAACGTTGGATATCTTCAGGAATCACAAAGTCACGTCCCTCTAACAATGCATTGATCCTGCTTACCTTAAGCATGGCAATACTAGCCCTCGGGCTGACACCGTGTTGGATAAAATTCTTTAATTCATTGTCAGTTGTGGTTTCTGGTCTTGTGTTCCTTGTTAGGTTTACAATGTAGTTTTGGAGTTTTGGTTCAACAAAGACATTGTTGGATATTTCCGAAATCTTTTGAATTTCCTTTGGGGAAATGGTCTTTTTTGGATTTTTCTTTGTGAAATCTAAATTGCCATGTTGGTGTAAAATAGATACTTCATCGTCAAATGACGGGTAGGTGACTATTACTTTGAATAAAAAGCGATCCAATTGTGCTTCTGGGAGAGGGTAAGTTCCTTCTTGGTCAATAGGATTTTGAGTTGCAATTACAAAAAATGGAGGCTCCAAATCAAAAGTCTGATCTGCAATGGAGACTTGTCTTTCTTCCATACATTGTAATAAAGCGGATTGAACCTTGGCAGGTGCCCTGTTGATTTCATCGGCTAACAAAACATTGGTGAATATGGGGCCTTTTCTGATTTCAAAGGATGATGTTTTGGGATTAAAGATGTTTGTGCCGGTAAGGTCTGCTGGCAATAAGTCTGGTGTAAACTGCACTCTGGAATATTTCGCATCGATGGTGGATGCTAAATTTTTCGCTACAAGTGTTTTTGCAAGGCCTGGCATTCCTTCGAGTAAAACATGCCCATTGCCAATTAATCCGACAAAAAGGGATTGGATCACATTATCCATCCCTGATATTGATTTCGATAGTTCCGACCGAAGTAGTTTTACTTGGTCGGATATTTCAGTAATTTGTTCTTTGTTT
>CAZCXZ010000146.1:0-7460 GCA_964502705.1 Uncultured Candidatus Berkiella sp.
CAGATGTAACTAATGTTAATACTCGAAATGCATTAGTCAATAAAACATTTACTTTACATGCGATAGGCCATGGTTCAGTTGCAGCCAATCAAAAAATGAATGCGAATATTGGGCCTTATCGTGGCGATGCTGCTATGGTTGGCAACAAGATATCAGCATTGGTCAATGCTTGTGGTTTGATTGATCACGTAAGAATTACGGGGTGTTTCACCGGCTTGATGAGAGAAAATGCAAACCTTGATACGCTACGTGAAAAGAAACATGTCAAAGTCACAATGAATGAAGAATATCGAAGAACCCTTACACTCGTAACAGATAGCGATTTGAACGATTCTAATAGCCCGTTCTTGGGGAGCACGGTTGCAGTGAATTGTTGGAACGGTATTGATAAATCAAAGCGTCAAATAAGCATGACCGTATCACCTGGCATTATTGAACCAGACAAAGAATTTGGCGGAATGATGTGGAAGTCTACACCCAGTGCACCTAAAGATCATGAAGGTATCAAAGAAGTGCGCGTGACAACCACAGAAGGGCCTAAAAATAAGTTAAAAATCAAAAAGATTTAAAGAAAGGATTGTTGTTATTGCTAGTGTATTCAACTGTTTTGCCTTGCCAAAATTTCAGCGCTTTGGATTGACCTTGCCAGGAGGGTAAATATTTGGGTCCATTTTCTGTTGTGACACGTATTTCCTTTACACCCACGGCCAAGTCATCTATTGAAGGCTTCCATACCATACGACCGATATGCTCATCCGGCTCAATAATGCCAGGAGATACGGTCATACTCATAGGACGACCATTGAGTTCAAGAGCGTTCCAGCAACTCGTCGCCGCTGTTTTCAATAAAAATGGACAATTTTCTGCTGTAAGAAAACCATTGTTGACTAATGTGAAGGTTTTTCTGACTTCACTTGCATCCGAATGTTTGGGACGTTCTTTTTCAAATAAGGTGGCTGCTTTCATCTCTTCAGTGTCGATTTGACCAGAAAAACAGCACGACAACCTGACATGATGAATATTTCTACAAGTATTCACAAGCTGTGCTAAAGCGCGTCCTGTTGTAACGGCATCACCACGGAATGATCCTAAATTGGCGCTGAAATCACTTCCTGATTGTTGCGTTCCATGTCCGATCACTTGTAAGGTGAAAGGCGTGTTTGAAAAAAATTGATTTCTTAAATTAGTCTTAATGACATCGTCAGGAGTATAAGTAATGACGATATTTTCATTTGGATGATTCATTTTCATCATATTAACAGTAGCGGTGACTTCGTCATCGGCTACGTCTTCATGTCCCATTAAAATAATCCGATGTATAGGTTGATCACTTCGGAATTGAGAGAGTGTTGTCCAGCCCCTTAGCGCCGGACAATGCATGATGATATTTGCAAGGTGTGCACAAAGCTCGCTATTGATAGACCAATTCTTTGATTGCCTAACCAGTTCTGTTAATGCCATTTCAATTGGCTTAAATATAATAAAGAGATTAGATTCGCCAGTAAGCTGTGATATTGATTGTTTTAATTGTTCATTTAAAAATTGTAAACAGTGTTCAGATATTTCGAAACCATTGTTTCTTTTGAAAGAAAAAAGTTTTTTTAGCAATGCCAAAATGAAAAGGGCTTTTTCATTGGCTGTGACATGTTGTGGTATTAACAATTGGGTATTAATCTCAATTGTATTGTTATTCGAGTTATGCCACACCAGTGATTGATTTTTAAGCCAAGGATACTCAAGTGCCAGTTCAGCTGTGATTTGATTAAGAATATTAAGATCGAATTGTGTTAGCTGCTTCTTGTATTGTAGAAAATCTGTATAGACAAGACCTTTTTCTTGAATTTTCCTTTCATAGTCACTTATAAAACCCGTCCCATTTAACATGTCATTGATAATAGGCTGACTATATTCAAGAAAAACGCCGAGCCTTTGAAACATGTCATCCATTTGTTCAGAATCAGGTTTTGACAGATCAAGCTCAGCAAAGCCATCTGCTTGAATAGCACTAATGAGTTGAGAGCTAAGTTTGCCTAATCTTTCATCACTAAGTCTAATGTTATCAGAGAGTAATGGTGTAAAAGTGTTTCCTTGCTGGTAGGTTTCAAAAGCCATTGTCCAATCGATTAGAATACAAAGCTTTCTTAATTCAAGTGAACTGAGTGACAGTGGATCTTTGCTAAGAGCTTGCGCTATAGATTCAATAAGTATTTTTTTCACAAACCCTCTGAACAGCGTAGTTACATATAACGAGTCTTCATAATAGAATACGCAAATTGCTGAACAATTGGAATGATCTTGGGGAGAAAAACAGCCTAAACATTAACCCGTTCAGACGAGCTTAGTGTAGATACATACCATAACCTAGCTTATAGTTAGGAAAAACAAAAACATACCCTAAGTTTTGCAACAATTGATTTCTACAGCGCTTATTACTTTTTTGTAAGCGCGTGGGTGTTTCACCTATTTGGGGCGTGGGGAGATTTAATTGTTCTGCAAGCCACATTTGCAATTCATTATAAAGCACAGGCTCACAATCAACCCCTAATACAACGGGTGGGCAAGTAGGTATCTCCGCTAAAAACTGCAAGCTGCCAACACAATCATCAAGATGAATGCGATTAGTGTAACAAAGGGATTCGGTTAACCGCGCATGACCCGTTTTTATCTGTTCGATCACCCGCAGACGCCCTGGTCCATAGATGCCGCCAAAACGGACAATAACGTGATTAAGGCCGCTTTGTTGAACAAGCTGTTCGCCTTCTAATAACCGCTGACCAGCAAAATCAGTAGGGTTTGTAGGGCTCATTTCATCAACCCATTCACCCTGTTGTTGGCCATAAACTGCGGTGCTTGAAATGAAAAGGAGACGAGTTGTAGGATGTGTGGGTACTTGCTTAAGTAAATGAGCAATGCCGGTCACATAGGCATGTTGATAAGCAGTATCGGTATGTTCATCAGCAGAGATTAAATAAAATATACGGTCAAAGGGTGCTAAGTGATGCAAGTTTATTTTAGCAACATCACCCACTAGGTTGTGGATCCCAATTATGTTTAACTCACGACGCTGCAAGGCATAAACTTGCGCCCCTTTTGCTATATAAGCATTAGCTAATGCTTTGCCGACATAGCCGCACCCAACGATTAAAATTCGCATTATGACGTATACCCGTTTTTTAAGAATTAAAGCATTTTACGCGTATGTCGTCTTGAGCGCTAGAGGGATTAGGTGCCCTTCCTTCTTGGAGGTGATGCCTGCGGATCAGATGAACTTTGCGAAGGGCTTTTAGGCGGACTTTTAGGCACTGGTTGCTGACTTGAAGATGCCGCTGCGCTGTTACGGCTATTGTGATAGTTTTGCATCAAATGTGCAGGTAGCGCAGAGACCTTCGTTGCGTCATTACTGCTAACGAATGATTTTAGCTGGGCAGGGGTACTTGCATTAGCAATTGTGTTACACGCTTTTTGAGCGGCAGTTAACCAATCATTCGTTTTCATTAAAAATTGCCTAAATCCTGCAGCAGGTTCTCTATCGGGGTTAGCAATAGATGTGATTTTTTTATTCACGGGGTCAAGCTTCACCACATCAAGTGGGTCAATAATGGTGAGGCTGCCATTGTTACCTAGCATGATTTGTAGATCAGCAATAGCAATGCTATCACTCTCTAGTTTTTCAATCAGATTAGTAAAGTTGGTTAACAGTGTGGTTGCATTAGCCTTTAGATCATTATAATTCGCAGCGTCATCTAATTTAGCAGCAATCGCGCTATTAACTCTGTTAAAATTTAACCCCCACCACCCTTCACTGGGCTGGGTTGGAATACCTAGTAATGCTGCAAAAATTTGTGTTTTAAGTAGTGAAGGGCTTTTCACTTCAATAAACACCGCATTCGGTATATAGCTCATTAAATAGCCGTAGCGTTCATTTTTGCCTTCTCCTTCAACTGCAAAAACACCTCCATGCATGTCAACAACCGGATATTGATGTTCCTTAAGATACGCTAAATAGATCTCTTCGTTGCGAATGAGATCTCTTTCCATTAATGAGTTCCCATGGGTAACGGCCAGCCCGATATTGTTTGGTAATTTAAATACGCGTTTGCAGGTGCCCGCTTCATATTGGGTTAACCGAATGCGAGCAAATTCTTTTTGTACCCTTTCCTGTGCAGCTACTACATCAATTAAACCGTCACCTTGCATAAAGCCTCCCAACAAAATTTGGTGCACAGACACGCATGCAACCTACCATAAATATGAACATATTGAGTAAGATATCAGGCTAACATATAATAAATTGATAGTGGTACTGTGAAGGATTACCCGATATGCCAACAACAACGCTAATACAAGCAGAGGCAATTCAACAATTCTCTACTTTAGAAGCAGCTTCTGTCGGGCAGTTTAAACAAATTATGCCATTAAGTGATCCCAGCAAAGCAGTGGCGGTTGTTAGAGCATCTGGTGGCGAACAAGCTAAACATGATTTAGAGCATGAAGCAAAACTTTTAAATATATTACGTGAAAATGGTTTTCCAGCGCTTCAAACCTTTGATGGCGTGTTTGAGGTTGCAAAAGGTAAATATGGTTTGGTGATGGAATATGTTCAAAATGCTAATTTAATTGATTCAAAAGCACCCGATATGATGAAGGTGTTGCTACCTGCTTTAATGATGGGGGTAGCGATTGATACCGGTAAAGAAGCTTGGGCAATGCAAGTACCAACGATTACGCAGAAAGTGATGAGTTCACTGAAGCAAAAGAACCCTGAGCAGCTTAAAGCGTTTGCTGAAAACCTTGGTAACCAAATCAAGCAATTAATGCAAACCATGAAAGAAAAATCATTAGTTATAGCTGATTTGCAAATGCTAATTGATGCTAAAGGCAAAATTACAATTATTGACCCCCTCGATGTATTGCGTGTTGTTGAAAGAAAACCACCTGAAAAAGGATTAGATTTTGTAGATGTCGTTAATCCAAATAAGCCGAACACCAAGCAATTTATTAATTCATTATACGACAGTATGGGTATGCTAGAAGATATAGCCAAAACATGTGATGCGATTGTTAAGGCAAAAAATGAAAATTTACCGCAAGTGATTGGCGCATTAATGACAAGCGTTAGGCCAAAAGTAGCTTCTGCGCCAAGTAGTCCAGTTATGGAACGTAGACAGCCGCCTGAGCCAAGAAGACCACATTCAGCTCCACCGGCTCTAAACAGTCAAACATCCAGGGTGCATACTTCATTTAATGAAAATAGTGTTCCTAATGAGATGAATAAGCAAGCAAACCGTCCAGCTGCGGTTGTTGCAAGTAGCGCGTTAGGAAAAGCAAGAGTGAACAATCCTTCGGAAGCCCCAATACGCCCAATAGCTAATGAGGCTTCTAGACAAAAAGGTAAAGAACTTGTTGGAGATTTACCCATAAAGCCAAAGCAACGGTGAACAATTAATCTTAAGAAGCACCACTGCGACGCGCTGAAATGTGCAGGCGCATAATATCGGGGAAACTGGTTTTCATCTCACTTTCAATTGGTTTACGTTTTGTTTGATACTGATGAACAATCGGGGCAGCTCTTTTGTTTGCGTATTGTTCTTCTAATCTTTGTAATTGTCGTGCTGAATCGATTCTGAAAGCATTTGTAAAAAGATTCAACTCATCAATTAAAAAGGTAAATTCCTTTTTGCTTGCTGTAAAACCTGGGAAAGTAGCAAAAAAATCAAGAGTAATATTATTTACGATATCAGCTTGTGCAAGAGGACCTTTTTTTGCCATGTTATAACAGTGTGGCGCTAAAAAAATAGCAATCAATCGATAAAAAGGATAATCGTTAACACGATTAGCGCTGGCATCGATTCGTTTACAGTGTGTTTGCAACCAAAAGGGGACATATCGATATGAGTAGTTTGCTGAGTTTAGTACCGGTAAAAAGGAATTCAGAAGCCTTTTTTTAAATAACCATTCAAACTGAGAAGCAGCATTGCCATTTAAAAACAAACTAGAAAAATGTTTGCGAAAATCTTTCAATGGCACTGATGAAAGTAACCCTGCATGCCGTTTAAGTGCTAAATAGTCTTTTGCTTGAATCGCTTTACCTAGATCACAGCTTTGGCGGATGAGGCGAAACATCTTAATGGGATCATCAGCAAATGTTTGTTCTGTATTTCCAATAGATTCTAATGGAGCAGGGCCGATTAGGTTGCAATATCCTCCCTTAGGATCATAAAGTTGTCCGTTCGCATTAACAAATAGCGCATTGGCTGTGGTATCTAACGCGTTGGCGAATTCGAGTAAGCTGCTGTTGGTACAGCGAATATCGATATCACCTTGCAAAGAAAATTGATTCGCAATTGTGTGATGAGGTCTTGCTGCAGAGCCGAAAAGCTTAACAACGATTTCGGGAGAACAAAAAACAACCAAATCCAGATCTTTATGTGGCCGATTAAGCAAATGATCTCTTGGGTACCCACCATAGGCATACGCTTTGACTTTCTCTTTGGCAAGCAAATCGAGTAGTTTTTGCAGTTGTGGATCGCGCTCTATATGAATATCAGGTACTCGATAAGCATAATCTTCATCCTGTGCGAACAGCTTTTCTTCCTCAAGTGCTAATGCAGCAACTTCTTTGATTAAATCTTGAATTAGGTCAAAACTGATCTCTTCTGCAGCTTGATTTCTCAGGATGCGACGCTGCTTTTTATTTTGTTGTGTTGATGGTTCAATAGGTAAAGATGCAGACGCTAAAGATTTATCTGTAATTGGCACGATAGGGCTTACGATAGATTCCTGTGAAGGCATCAGGGCTTGCCGCTTCTTATCTTTTTTCTGTAGTCGGATCGCTTTTTTACTGAGCTTTTCAGGTTTAGCTAATTCTGCCTCAGCCGCTGCTTCGATCATTTCATAGGTAAGCTCAGTTGCTTCAATTAATTCAACAGTATCTTGCTTCTTACGTTGGCGTTCTCGAACAATTGGTGTGGCCAGCTGTCGTTTCGGGGCTGGTGCTTTTATGAGCTCTTGATCTGCGACTTTAACTCTTTGATTATTTTTACGATTTTCACGTTGTATCGCTTGCTGAATACGGAGTACTACTTCTCTTTGTTTTTTAGCTTCAATTGATTCAAGTCTCTTTAATTCTTTATGCAACAGCACCAAGCCTTGATCAATATGTTTTACAAAAAGTGAAGTTGTTTCTGCTAATAGGTTAGTGATCCCGTGAAGACTTTCAACTTCCAACTGATTATCAAGTAAATGCCGCTTAATAGTCGACAAAAGAGCTATAATTCTCGGTAAATCAAAATCATGATTCAATTGCAAGGTGACTTCACAAAGCACTAAGGTGTTATGGTGATTTTCAGCAATGCGCTGCATCAGCACTTCAGCCAATCGACACGTCTCACTATCAGTTTTGTTTACATGAAACGACTTCTTTTTGCAGAAATTTTCAAGAAAGGAATCAACCTGTTCAA
>CAZCXZ010000147.1:0-7452 GCA_964502705.1 Uncultured Candidatus Berkiella sp.
TTCGTGGGCGCCGCTGCAGGTCTTGATGTCGGCTTCTTTGCTGAAGGTGCAGGCTTTGCAGGCTGTTTTGGCTGATGCATATTTCTTTGCAAAAAGCGTTGTGCCGCATGCAGCATATTGCCGCCCATTTGCGCTAAAGGTGCAGGTACTTTAGAGGATACAGGTGCTGCAAATGTTGCAGATGGCATAGCTGCCGCTTTTGGCATAAATGGCATGTCCGCTTGTTTTTCTGCTTCTGGCATTGAAGGTGCTTTCATCGCGATACCCGTTGTAGATGAAAACCATTGGTTGAAAGCATTTTTTGCAAATTGTGCAACTTGGCTTATAAATGGCGCAATCGAAGGCACGAAAGTTTTGCAAACAGTCGCAATCGATTCAATAATCATATCAAGAAGTAATCCAACAATACTGCCTGCTGCATTTTTCATCTCGTCTTCATTGCCGCTATTGGCAGCACTTGCAACTTGAGAAAACGCATCTAAAATAGGTTTCACTTTTGCACTTGGATTGGCTGCATCTGCTTGCTTTTGTTGTGGCATCGGAGCCTTAGGTAAATTCTTAACGGCAAAATCCTTTTCTAATAGATCTTGCAGTATACGATTAAATTCAGCAATTTCAGCTGCATTCAAAGTTGCCTTAGCACGCATGATATCAACTTGTGCTTTAAAACGTCGAATCGCTTCATTTTTCTTTTGATCATAATAACGTTGATTGGTTTGCGCACGTTGATTCATTTGCGCAAGACTTTGTAATTCTTTGTTTAATGCTTGGGTCAGGTTGTAGCTATGGAACAGTGCTTTTGCACTTTCTTGGCATTCTTGTGCTAATTCTTCATCGCTTTTAGCTAATTCATTTTCTTCATTTAGGGAACGATCAAGCTGTGATTCTACTCTATTTAGCAAATCAACCATGAGCGTTGTGGCATTATTCGTGTCCAAGGAACTTAACTGTTCATGCAAGTTGGATAATTGTTCATGCGTCTTAACGTAGCCCTGTGCAGCTGCTTTATCAGCAATACCTGCAAGCATTATTAAGGATTGTTGCATTGTCATATGTTTTCCCACCGGGTTTTATTGGCACTGGGAGCAGCGTATCGGATGTCAGTTGAATTTCATAGCGGGGATCGACGAAGGACAAAAAAAATGGGCCGAGCGGCCCATTTTCTTTCGTGTAGTGTAACGCTTACTAATTATTAGTAGTGAGCGCCAGCACGACGTGGACGGTTGTGGATAGCGTTTTTAGCGTTCACATCAACTACTCTAGCAACGCGTGCTTTATTACGAGCTGGCGTGAATGTAGCAGCTGGTTGTTCAACGTCTACAACCGCTTCAGCTACAGGAGCCGCAACTGGGTTCAAACGTGGTGAACGACGTGGGCTAGCAGCTTTAGGTGCTTCAGTAGCAGCAACTTCAGCAGCTTTAGGCGCTTCTACAGTTTTAGCAGCTTCTACAACAGCAACTTCAACAGCTTTAGGCGCCTCTACAGTTTTAGCAGCTTCTACAGCAGGAACTTCAACAGCTTTAGGCGCTTCAGGAGCAGCAACTTCAACAGCTTTAGGCGCTTCAGGAGCAGCAACTTCAGCAGGCTTAGCAGCTTCTTCAGCAGGCTTAACAGATTCTTCAGTTTTAGCAAACCAACCTTTTACTTTGGTCCAGTTTCTGCTGAAAAAGCCTGGCTTTTGTTCAGGAGTTGCTTCAACTTTAGCTTCGTCTTTCTTTTCAGCATCAACTTTAGGAGCGTCAACTTTAGGAGCGTCTACAGCAGGAGCTTCAACTTTAGCTTCATCTTTCTTTTCAGCATCAGCTTTAGGAGCTTCTTCAGTTTTAATATCGAATACATAGTTATAAGCAGCTTTAGCGCCTAAATATAATGCATAAGAACCAGCAACAGCGGTTAATGACAATAAGCCAAGACCAGCAACGTGTGGAACGGTTAATGCAGCAACTGGGGAGAAGTATGCAGCGCCAGCAGTTAAAGCAGCTGTAGCAAGACCACCAACGGTGTACTTGTTGGTGTAAGAAGTAACAAAGTTTTTAGCATCAGTAACAAATTTCATAATAGTAGTAACCTCATCGTGACAAAAATTCGGAATAAAGTTTATTTATTAACTTAATCAAGCAAAGTCCGGCGATTGTATTTTGTATCGCAACTAAGATCAACTAGGAGGTAGGTATTAACAGACGAACGGCTAACTTATTCGTGCATGTGCGCTAAAGAGCGAGCACTTCTTTCACAAAAGGGATCGTTAAACGGCGCTTGGCCACTAAGGATGCTTTATCAAGGCTGGTCAGTGTTTCATAGAGCTCAGGCATGGTACGAACGCAACGACGGATCAAAAACAGCCCTACTTCTCTGGAAAGCTCTAATCCTCGTTGCTTAGCGCGCAACTGAAGCGCCGCTAATAATTGTTCATCATCTAAAGGGTGTAACTGATAAGTAATTCCCCACGAGAGTCGCGACTGGAGATCCGCTAATTTAATGGCTAATGATTTGGGTGCAACATTTCCCGCCATCAATAATCGGTGCTTTGCTGCACGTACTCGATTAAAAAGATAAAACAAGGCCTCCTCCCATTTTGCATCGCCTGATTTTACATCAATATCATCGATGCAAATCAGATCAATGCGCTCTAAATCATCGAGCATCTTGATATGAGCGGCCTTGTCTGCGAGCGATAAGTAAAAAGCAGTTCTATTAATACGGGTGGCAAAATGGCAGGCACCTTGCAATAAATGGGTGCGTCCCACGCCTTGGCGCCCCCATAAATAGATAAAGGATTCACCGAAGCCTTCTGCCATGCGTTGAATGGAATTCAGCGCTTGCTCATTGTCACCTGGATAATAGGTCTCCAGTGTACAATCATCTCTTAAGGTTAACCCCAGGGGTAACTGTTCTGCCCCATGGTCTTTATCAATCACTTAAATGACCCCCTGCAGACATCAGTTCGCGCAGAAGTACAACCAGCATGGCAGTAATCGGTAAAGCCAAAATCACACCGACCAATCCCAAAAGATGGCCACCAGCTAAAACAGCAAAGATCACAACCACCGGGTGCAGACCCAATTTGTCACCTATTAATATAGGAGTGAGTACCATTGCTTCCAAGAGATGACCAATACTAAATACGACTAATACGCCAATAATGGGTAACCAGCTATGAAATTGTAAATATGTAACGATTAAAGCAGCCCCTAACCCTACCAAGCTTCCTAAATAAGGAACAATACTCAAGATGCCTGCCAACATGCCTAATAGTAAGGAGAAGTTAACACCGATCAGCGCCAAGCCCACACCATACAGTGTACCTAAGCTCATCATGACCGTTAGCTGCCCTCGCACAAAGGTCGCAAGCACCACATCACATTCTTTCGCTAAACGGATAACCGTTGGCTTTACCGTTTTGGGTATGATCTTTTGGCAAGCATTCAAAATCTGACGCCAATCTCGCAATAAATAAAAAGAGGCGACCAACACAATCAACACATTCATCAAACCATTCATCACCGCAAGACCGGAATGAAATAGGGTTTTCCATAACCATTTGGCCATTTCAGTCGCTTGTGATGCATGCGACACGATGGCTTCTTTTAATCCATTGAAGCTTAACTCTTCAGGTTTCACGCCCAACATTTCAAGTTGAGGGCTGATATTTTGTTGTAGTGCATCTAGCATCGTGGGCATGTTGGCAATCAACACCAACAGTTGTTGTTGCAAAGCAGGAATTAAATAAAGCAACACGACCAAGAAAACCACAATCAAAAGCACGAATACACAAGCCACAGTAAGCGTGCGCGGTATTTTATATTTACCTCCACTCACTTTTTCGACCAACGGGTCAGTGAGGTAGGCTAAAAAGGCGGCAATTAAAAAAGGGGTCAACACTGGCGTCAGCAAATAGGTTAATCCGCCAAGCAAAATAAGAAGGCACAGCAATGTGATTAAAGAAGTCGTTGCACTCTTAGTTGTTGCCATAATTTATCCTTAATTTACGGGTTCCAACGGACCATCAAATCGATTTCCGACAATGAAGCATGCGTTGTTGGCTCTCTTTGCAAATGATGCTCCAATTGCAAGGCTTGCTCAAAAGCTTCGCGGCCATAACCATTACGGGGGGTAATTTCAAAAACCGTCATATCCCCATCAATGCGTTGAATATTCACGACATTGTTTGGCTGCAAATTACTGAGGTATTTCCCTACATTGCTATAGTCATTGGCATTTTGCACATTATCGACTGCCACGAGAAAGGGCTTATCACTGGTCGCGGTACGAACCAGATTTTTTTGACCAAAGCGTCCCATGAGGTAATGACTGGTGCTCGCAAGGCCTTGCTTCAATACTTCTTCTTGGGTAAGACCTGTCACAGTCCAGCTAGGCGTTTCATTTGCGGTAAGTAATTGCCAATTCGCTTGCCATGGCTTATCTGAAGCTGGCGTGTGCGTTAATCTGGCAACTAAAATAACTTGTGCATCATAACGCTTAGAAGCTTGTTGTAAGGTGTTTGGAAACTGTCCCCACACATCCGTCACCGTGACACTGGAAACATCTTCTAGATCCATTAAGGGTAACAGTAAAGGAAGACCTTTCTCCGTTGCCCATTTTTCAAGTTGCGCTTGTAATGTGGGATCCGTTTCTTGGCCCACTAAACGGCGCTGTTGGTTATCTTCAACAGCCAACCATAAAATCACATTGGGTCGACGTTGCCCCCAAACCGCATTATGTCCTGACTGATTCATTAAGCGATTAATCAGATCGGTGCTAAAACGCACATGGATTTCGTTACCTTGATACGCGTATTGTTCGACGTAGTCCGTGATATTCGAGAATGCTTTATTTACTTTCTCGTCTTTATCAAAGCCGGTTTCACCACTCAGCTTCTCTAATACTTGTATCAACCCTTGTTTAAAGAGTGTTTGACGCTCAGCTTCGGATTGAGACTGGCAAGCAATGGTTGCCTCATAAAGCGGCGTGACTGCGGCTTGGGTTTTCATGCCAAGACTCAAAAATAACAAAACCGCTGCTAGCACAGAATAGCGATTCGCCATGCGTATTCTTCCTTATTCTACAGTCATGATTAGCGTAACCTTCGCATTGTAGCAGAGTTAAACAACCTAGGGATATGTGGGGGCTCTTTCTATAGTCGCATTTCCTGGCGTGAGTAGGATAAAATGGGCCCCTTTTATTCGTATACGAGTCAAAACATGTCTGAAGGTTTCACTTACGAAGATGCTGGGGTCAATATCGACGCCGGAAATAAGTTAGTAGATAAGTTAAAAACAATTGTTAAAACGACCCACCGGCCTGGTGTGTTGGGTGCCTTAGGAGGTTTTGGCGGTTGCTTTGATTTGTCACAATTACAAGCTTATAAGCAACCCGTATTAGTGTCATCAACTGATGGTGTTGGCACCAAGCTGCGTCTTGCGATTGATTTAAATCGCCACAGTACGATTGGTATCGATTTAGTTGCCATGTGCGTAAACGATTTAGTTGTGATGGGTGCTGAACCTTTATTTTTCCTCGACTACTTTGCTACCGGCAAGCTAGAAGTGGATGTTGCAGCCAGTGTGATATCGGGTATTGCCGCAGGATGTAAATCAGCCAATGCTGCGTTAATTGGTGGTGAAACCGCTGAAATGCCCGGCATGTATGCGACCGACGATTACGATTTAGCAGGCTTTACCGTTGGTATCGTTGAAAAAGAAGCAGTCATCGATGGCAGCCATATTCAGCCCGATGATGTATTGATTGCCTTAGCCTCAAGTGGCGCACACTCTAACGGCTATTCTTTGATCCGCCATATTATCAAAGAAAATAATACCGATATTATGCAAGCCTTCGGAAAATCCACATTAGCAGATGCGTTACTGGAGCCAACACGTATTTATGTGAAATCCGTATTGGCTCTTGCTAAACAAGGCATTTTAAAAGGCGCAGCGCATATTACCGGTGGTGGGTTCATTGATAACATTCCCCGTGTTTTGCCTCAGAATTGTGCCGCTTTTATCGACTGCCAATCTTGGGATTTACCGCCCCTATTTCAATGGTTACAACAGATGGGCAAACTGTCTACCTTTGAATTACGCCGTACCTTTAATTGTGGTGTTGGCATGGTGGTCTGTGTGAATGCCAACGACGCAAATACCGCATTAGCAACCTTAAGCGCCAATGGCGAAAACGCGTGGGTAATCGGACGAGTCACGACGCGCGACAAGCATGAGGTCGTATTTTCAGATGACATCTAACATACAATCGCCTTGCCCTGTTGTCGTGCTCATTGGTGGGAATGGCAGCAATTTACAAGCGCTGATTGATCATGAACAGCATCGCTGCGCTTATGAAATTGTCGGTGTGATTAGTCATCGTGAACAAGCTTATGGGTTAACACGCGCAAAGCTTGCCAATATTCCCTCGCTTGTCGTTGACCATCAACATTATCAAGCGCGCGAAGATTTTGAAAGCGCATTACAAACCGCTATCAAAAGCTTTGCACCACGCTTAATTGCGTTGGCGGGCTTTATGCGTATTTTATCGCCTGCCTTTATCAATGCCTGCTCTCAACCCATTCTGAATATTCACCCGTCCCTGCTCCCTAAATATAAGGGATTGCATACGCATGAGCGGGTTCTTGTCGCTGGTGATAAAGAAACGGGCGTTAGTGTTCACTTTGTCACTGATGAGTTAGATGGCGGGCCCATAGTGGCTCAAGCAAGTGTCCCCGTATTGACTGAAGATAGTCCGGAAGTTCTGCAAGCCCGTGTATTCCCTGTTGAGCACTGGTTATATCCGCAAGTGATCACTTGGTTTGCGCAAAATCGCTTAAAAAATGACCAAAATGTTGTTACATTAGATGGCAAGCGGCTAGATCCGCAGGGCATGCAGTTATCTTCACCTTTTGTGCAAGGAATAGTAAGTTGAGAAACAAAATGTCGCAGCTCAATTTCATATTTTTTAGCACCTTAATCGCTATTCTGATTTGGATGACCAGTCCCAGCGTGAAAGGTTTCGTCAACAATGAAGTGCATCAAGCGCTTCCTTTAACCGAATATGAAGCGCGTTACACTGTCAACTGGCATGGTCTGTATGCCGGTGAATCTGTCCATAAATTACATCGTCGTGCTGATGGTCTTTACCACTTTGAAACACGCACCTCACCCCAGTTGGCTTTTTTGCCTTACAACTACCGCGAAAGCAGTGATTTCAGCTACCAATCTGGAAAAATTAAACCGCACAATTACTATTACAATATTCAAGAAGGCGCCAAGCGCAAAGTCGGTAATGTCTCGTTTAATTGGCAAGAAAATACCCTAATTAACAAAGAATTGTCCGAGCCATGGAGCATGGAAATTCCCAAAGATGTGCAAGACAAACTCACGCATACGCTCTCATTACGTCAGGCACTCAAATGTGGTCAATCTATCCCAACATTTACCGTTGCTGAAGAAGATAAAATTA
>CAZCXZ010000148.1:0-7336 GCA_964502705.1 Uncultured Candidatus Berkiella sp.
TACTTCTTATTTCCATAATTCATTGGGGGGCTATCATGGGGCAAAACTGAGACGTTATCAGGATTTGTATGATTCAATTCTTTCGAAGGAGACCGAGCAGATTTATGAAGATGCCCGCCAAGGGTCAATGAAATTTGAGAGGTATCAAGTATTAAATATGCTTAACGCGAAATATTTTGTTTACGGTACGGATGTATTTCCTAATCCCGAAGCAAATGGTGCAGCATGGTTTGTAAAGGAAGTGATGAAGGTTAACTCACCAGCCGAGGAACTTGAGAAAACAGGAACGGTTAATACACGTGAGGTAGCAGTGATCAATCAGTCGACAGTCGACAGTCGACAGTTGGCTGTTGATAGCACAGCAAGTGTTACTCTCGTTGAGCATATCCCGCCATATTTAAAGTATGAAACAGAGTCAACCAGCAATGGATTAGTGGTGTTCTCGGAAATTTATTATCCAAAAGGATGGCATGCATTTATTGATGGAAAAGAAGTTCCAATTCTTCGCGCAGATTATGTGCTTCGCGCACTTGAGGTTCCGGCAGGAAAACATACCATCGAATTCAGATTTGAGCCGAAGCCCTATGTTGTAGGCAACAAAATTACCATGGCTTCAGGCTGGGTTTTGTTGTTGGTAGCGCTTGGATGCTTTGGATGGAGTTTGAAGGAAGAGAAAGACTAGAAAATATCCTTCAATTCAAATTTCAATTCATTAATTAGTGGAGATGTAACTAGTCCTTCGTCTGAAAGGAAGACTATAGGAACTTCACCACCGCTTTGCGGTGAATAAATCTCAATGGATTTGTTTCCTGGATCAACAATCCAGTATTCTTTAATACCAAATTTCAGGTAACTGCTTTTCTTTTGATTTCTATCTGTATAACTATTGGATGGCGAAATAATTTCTACCACAATTTCAATGGGCCCTTCAATGCCACGATTTGTTATTACAGATTTATTCTTTGCGGACACATAAGCTAAATCAGGTTGGAAAACATTTTTATTGTCAATATAAAGATCAATAGGTGCGAAAAAAATTTCACCAGGTAAATTGACTGAGTCGAATACTTTGAATAATTCTCTAAGGACTCTTTGATGATTAGGGTGCGGGGCGGGACTTATAATTAATTCTCCGTTAATTAATTGACAAGGTGTTTTAATCTCTCCCAATAGAAGATAGTCGTCAACAGTCCATTCCTTTGTATTATCAATTGTGAGTGTTCTCATTAGCTAAATAATAAAATAAAGATAACGAATCTGGAGGATACACACCAATTCGTAGTCGTCCCTATTAAATTCGTCCCCACATCACTCGTCCTTCAACACATCCACGGGGTTTGTCAGGGCAGCTTTTACAGAATGATAACTTGTAATTAAGATTGAAATTAACAAGGTTCCTAAACCCGTAAGAATAAAAATCCAAACTGATGGTTCTATTTTGTAGGAAAAATCTCCCAACCATTGTTGCATCATCCAATACGCGAGTGGTGCCGCAATTACAAAAGCCATAATTATTAACTGAGTATATCCTCTCGATATTAATTTCAGAATATCAAAAACGGAAGCGCCTGAGACTTTTCGAATGCCGATTTCTTTTGTCCGTTGTTCCAAAGCGTAAACAATCATTCCTAACAATCCTAAACTAGCAATTAAAATAGCAAGTGAAGCCATTACCGTAAGCACGGTTCCAAATTGCTGTTGTGATTTGAAAGTTTCAGCAAATGCCTGATCAACAAATTCATATTGAAAAGGATAATCTCCGGCATGAGTTTTCCACAACGCGCTCAATTCGTTAATGGTCGCTTCCCAGGCATCAGCACTTTGAGCGCCAATGCGCAAAGCAATAAATTGATTTTCTCCCACTCCGTATAAGTTTTTAGTTTTAATATGAAAGATGGCCATCGGTTCAATTGGACCCTCTAGTGACCAGTAATTAAAATCATCCACAACGCCAATTACTTCAAACCGAACCTCTCCTCCTGGGGATTCAATAAATTTTCCAATCGCGGATTCATCTACCCCCCAACCAATTCTGTGAATGGCCGCTTCATTGAGTATTACACGTTCTTCATCTCCCGGTATATCTTTCGAAAAGTTTCTCCCTAGTTTCATTTTAATATCCAGCGTGGGAATAAAATATTCATCAGCAGTAGTGAAGTTGAGAGGGAAGGTCTCCATGTTCATACCTTCTGCACTAAACTTATCACCACCATATACATTAGGGGGTAATGAAGTACACCATGATGCTGCTTGTACACCTTTTGAGTTCAGAGAAGCGTTTAAAAGATTTTCACCATTTTTCACACTTTGCACATCCTTAATCACCAACAGGTTTTCCTTGTTGAAACCCAAATCTTTACTCGACATGTAATTGAGTTGCTGATAAACAATGGCCGTGCAAATAATCAGCACGATCGATACACAGAATTGGAATACAACCAATCCATTTCGTAAGGTCTTACCGTTGCTTCCTGTTTTCAGTTTTCCTTTCACACCTTGCACAGGATTAAATCCACTTAAGAAAAAAGCCGGGTAGCTGCACGACACCGCAGCCATCATCAAACTGAGTCCAACTGAAACAAGGATCAAAGTAGGTTCAGAAAATAAATTAAATTCAAGCGATCTTCCAGTTATTAAGTTAAAGCCGGGTAGCAGTAGTTGCGTAAGACCCAATGCAATGGCCAAGGCAATCAGGCAAAAAGCAAAGGCTTCAAGGAAGTAATTAAGACTCAATTGCTTTTTACCAAGTCCCAGTATTTTACGAATGCTTGCTTCTTTGATTCTTTTAGTGAATTGAGCAGTCGATAAATTCATAAAGTTTACGCACGAAAGCAGAATGATAAAAAAAGCAGCACCCATCAAAGCATAAACAATTTTTTTTATTACCCGATTCATTCAACCGATTATACACAACGCCATCCGGAAGATGAATGGCAGTGAGTGGCTGAAGAAATAACTCCCACTTCTTGCCCGATTTAATGTATTCATCATATGACACATTCATCACGCGCTGCAATGTTACCTCAGCGTGCTTTTTAGGAATCTCTACTAGCTTGGTTCGTGTGTTCTCAATATCGGTTCCTTCTTTTACTTTAATAAATGT
Organism: Uncultured Candidatus Berkiella sp.; assembly: GCA_964502705.1. Taxonomy (GTDB): domain Bacteria; phylum Pseudomonadota; class Gammaproteobacteria; order Berkiellales; family Berkiellaceae; genus Berkiella. The sequence continues at coordinate 3,104 of CAZCXZ010000148.1, forward strand.
TTCAAGTTGTGTCCAGACCCAACTCCAGTATAACCTTTTGATTTGCGGAAAGCTGTTCATCGAGAGCAATGCATTGAATTCGATATAAGAGTTTTCGGGGAGATCAGCTGCCACTCCGGTCACTTCATAAGTCTGTTGGTTATCTGCTTTTCCTAATCGAACAAGTTTGCCAAGTGGGTTTTCTGTTCCAAAGTATTTTTTGGCTGTTGATTCGGTTAACACAATGCTATTGGCTTGCTGAAGAGCCGTCAAAGGATTTCCGGCAATCAAAGGAAAATTGAACATCTGAAAAAAACTCGAATCACCTGCTAGTACTTTATCCTCTTCAAAATAGACTAGCTCACCTTTTGCATTCGTATACGTGATTACAAAATTACCCGGAGTATGAATGCTTGTTAACAATTCTACTTCTGGTAATTCTTCACTTAAAGCTGTGGCAACACCCGGGCCAGTTGAGGAAAATTGATTGTCGTCACTTTCGCCCCAAATAAAAGTTTGATTAACACGGTAGATGCGGTCGGCATTTGTATGAAAGCGATCGTAACTAAATTCATGGGCTACATATAGATAAATCAACAGCGTACTCGTCATACTTACTGTAAGCCCGAGTAGGTTAATAGTAGAAAATAACTTTTGACGAGTCAGGTTCCGAACGAATAACACCAGGTAATTTTTCCACATAAGGCTGTAATTTGGTTGCAATAAAGTCAAAGGTTGTACCAAGACGTGCAACTGCGATTTTAAGGCTCTTTGTAGAGATAATACTTTATGAGATGTCCAGTGGCGAAGAGTAGCGTCCGATAGCGGTCATAATTTATCCTTTAAAACCAGTTTTTGATACCCATTCAATAACTTACTTTTAAGGCTCTAATCTTTTGTAATGACTCCTCTCCAATCAGTTGCTTCTCTATTTAAAGATAAATTCAAAAAGGAACCCTTGCTTGTTGTTGCTCCTGGGCGCATCAATTTAATAGGTGAACACACCGACTACAACAACGGTTTTGTTATGCCGGCAGCTGTGGATAAGCACCTTGCTTTTGCCGTTGCTCCAAATGACACCGATCAATTCAATTTTTATTCACTCGATTTTAATGAATCATTTTCTTTTAGGCTTTCCGAATTAAAAGCAGGAGGTCACTGGAGCAATTACATGATGGGTGTGGCCGATGGTTTTAAAGATCTAGGATTATCCTTGGCGGGAATTGATTGTGTGTTTGGGGGAAACATTCCCACCGGAGCAGGTATGTCTTCTTCAGCTGCGCTTTGTAGTGGAGTAGGATTTGCGTTCAATGAATTGTTTCACTTCAATCTTACTCGGCTACAATTAGCAAAGATTGCTCAACGTGCCGAACATGAATTTGCCGGAGTGCGATGTGGTATTATGGATCAATACGCCAGTTTGTTTGGTCAATCTAATTCTGCACTGCTGTTGGATTGCCGAAGTCTTCAGCATGAATACTTGCCCATTAATTTTCAGGATGTAGAAATTTTGTTAATTGATACCAAAGTAAAACATGAACTTGCCTCTTCGGCTTATAATGATCGAAGGGCTGTCTGCGAGGAAGGAGTTTCGGAGATTCAAAAAAACAAACCTTTAGTTCAATCCTTGCGGGATGCTGATCTTAAAGATCTGGAATTAGTTCGACCGTTAGTTTCACCCGATGTTTTTATTAAATGTCAATTTATAATTCAGGAAATTGCTCGCACCCAACAAGCGGCTCAACTCTTAAAGGCAAACGATCTAACCGGCTTCGGTAAAAAAATGTTTGAAACACATTGGGGGTTAAGTAAGAAGTATGAAGTAAGTTGTCCCGAATCTGACTTTCTGGTAGCACTTGCTGAAAGTTTTGGATCAGATGTTTTGGGCGCCAGACAAATGGGAGGCGGTTTTGGTGGCTGCACCATCAATTTAGTGAAGAAGACAGCCATCCAAAAATATACTGCTAAAGTCAGCAAGGAATATGTTGCTTCTTTCAAAAAAGAACCTGACTTTTATTCGGTTATGCTCATGCAGGGTGTTCATGCAGAAGTGTAACGACCTAACTAAACTTCAGAACTACCATGAATTTATCTGCACTTGATATTATTGTCTTTGCATCCTATTGTGCATTGATCTTGGGCATTGGCCTTTGGGTTTCGCGCGATAAGGAGGGGCATGAAAAAAATGCTGAGGATTATTTTCTCGCCAGTAAGTCGCTGCCCTGGTGGGCGATTGGGGCTTCATTAATCGCTGCTAACATTTCAGCCGAACAATTTATTGGGATGTCGGGCTCTGGTTTTGCGATTGGGCTTGCGATTGCCAGCTATGAGTGGATGGCCGCCATCACCTTGTTAGTGGTGGGTAAATTCTTCTTACCGATTTTTATTAATAAAGGCATTTACACCATTCCGGGTTTTGTTGAAAAGCGGTTCAGCAAAAATCTCAAAACTATTTTGGCGGTGTTTTGGATCGCTTTATTTGTGTTCGTTAATCTTACTACCGTACTCTATCTTGGTGCGCGTGCTATGGATACTGTAATCGGAACGGGCGATGGAAGTCTGATGATGTACAGTGTCATTGGCCTGGGTCTTTTTGCCGCAGCTTATTCACTCTGGGGTGGACTTTCAGCGGTGGCGTGGACAGATGTGGTGCAAGTAGTTCTCCTTGTCTTTGGTGGCTTAGTTACAACCTATATTGCCCTGGGTCATGTATCACCAACGGGCGGTGTTATTGATGGAATGGTTCATGTGTTCAATACGGTACCAGAAAAGTTCTCGATGATTCTTTCGAAGGGAGAAATTATTACTCCTGATGGCAAGGATGCCTGGTGGGATTTGCCCGGACTGTCTGTGTTGATTGGCGGTATGTGGATCGCCAATATTTACTACTGGGGTTTTAATCAGTATATCATTCAGCGCACACTGGCGGCTAAAAGTTTACCCGAAGCACAAAAGGGAATTGTGTTTGCTGCATTTTTGAAATTGATTATTCCTTTGATTGTGGTAATTCCAGGTATCATTGCTTTTGTAATGAATTCCGATGCTGGAAAATTAACAACTGAATCCTTGGATCCAAGTTTTATTAATGCACAAGGATCGGTGATCAATGACAACGCTCTACCTTGGTTAATCAGAAGTTTTGTGCCAGCGGGCGTAAAAGGATTGGTGATGGCAGCTTTAGCAGCCGCTATTGTTTCATCATTAGCTTCCATGCTAAACTCTACATCTACCATCTTTACCATGGATATTTATCAGCCCTATATCAATAAGACAGCTACCGACAAGCAAACAGTTTCGGTGGGTAGAATCAGCGGTGCGGTTGCGTTGATTATTGCTATGATTATCGCGCCTTCGCTTGGAAATCTTGGGCAGGCGTTTCAATTTATTCAGGAATACACTGGTGTAGTTAGCCCTGGCATTTTGGCGGTGTTTCTCACAGGATTGTTTTGGAAACGTGCTACCAATAATGCTGCCATTTGGGGAGTCATTCTATCAATCCCTATTGCCATGTACTTTAAAGTAGGTCCCAATGGCTGGTCGGATGCTGCTATGTTTGTTACCATTCCATTCATGAATCAAATGATGATTACAGCATTAGCTTCAATCGCAATTATACTTTTCATTAGTTACCTGGAAGGAAAAGGAAAAATTGATGAAAAGGGGATTAATCTCACCGCTCAATTATTTAAAACCACTCCGGCTTTTAATATCGGAGCTATAACCATTTTGATTATCTGTACGTTGCTTTACGCGATTTTCTGGTAGAGTCACTTTTCGAAATAAAATTAAAGCTCCGACTTGTCGGGGCTTTTTTTATTTTTGAGTATGAACCGCATTGATCGCCTTACGGCTATTCTCATACACCTTCAAACGAAGCGCGTTGTGAAAGCTGATGAAATTGCAGATCGTTTTGGTATGAGTTTACGAACTGTTTACCGGGATGTAAAGGCACTCATGGAAGCTGGTGTTCCCATCGGTTCTGAAGCGGGCAAAGGATATTTTATTGTGGATGGATTTCATCTACCGCCTGTTATGTTCACACAGGATGAAGCAAACTCCATGATGCTGGCTGGAAAGTTAGTGGAGAAGATAGCCGACAAATCGGTGCGGGCTGCATTTGATTCCGCACTGTATAAAATCAAGTCCGTGCTGACAGATTCTGATAAAGACAACCTCGAGACATTAGACTCAACTATTGAAATTCATTTTCGGGGGCGAAGTGCAAACAATGACGAATCATTTCCGGATCACTTC
>CAZCXZ010000149.1:0-537 GCA_964502705.1 Uncultured Candidatus Berkiella sp.
AGTTGACAGATTATTGATTTTATCGATCTGTCAGCCAAAGTCTAGATTTTCATACTTAATGCATATTAGGTTTTTTCGCTAACGGACAAACGTTGACTAATTTATCCAGGACTGCCAGTTTTGTTGCAGCATTCATTGCTGCAAATTTTGCTAATACTTCGGGCGCTGAAAGCTTGGTGATTAAAAACTTGATCTGTTCTGGTTCTAAGCTATTGATCACTTTGATGATATTTGGTTGTTGATTAATTAACTGTAATAATTGCTTCTCACTAGGATTTGCAAATAAACCTAATAATTCAGGTTTTACAACATCAATAAGTGCTGGCATAGCCACTTGTTGCATCCTCACAAATGCCGGTGTCACGGCTGCAGGTTTTGGTTGTGAAAGACTTGCAGCCAATGCTTGCTGACGCTGAAATTCCAGTCTTTGCACCTCTGCTTTACGTGCTTCCTCTTCGGCTCTGCGATAAGCTTCTTCAGCTCTTTGACGGGCATCGATTTCGGCCTTACGACGGGCTTCCTCTTCTGCTTTACGAC
>CAZCXZ010000149.1:637-7300 GCA_964502705.1 Uncultured Candidatus Berkiella sp.
GGGCTTCCTCTTCAGCCTTACGACGGGCTTCCTCTTCAGCCTTACGACGGGCTTCCTCTTCAGCCTTACGACGGGCTTCTGCTTCTGCTCGTTGACGCGCTTCTTCAGCCGCTTTTGCCAAGGCGTCAATTCTACGCTCATGCTCAATACGAGCACTCTCATCTAGATAGCTCAATTCTGCTCGATGCGTTATACCCTGCTGAGTTGCAAAGGCATAGCGTGCTTCGTCAATATTGCGGTCTGCTTGTTGCAATACGGCTTGGGCTTGTGCATATTGCTCTTGGGTCATGTTATGCATAACTTGATCAATCGTGGCCTCGAGCATTCTGTCAGCAAGTGCCTCTGCTCGAATTTCGAATGCATAGTCAATCATTTGCTGGCGAATTCTCTCTTCAGCTACTTTTTTAGCTTCGATTGCGGTACGAATTTGCGCTTCTCTTGCTGATTGTATTTGACGCGATGCTTGGACTTTTTTCAATGCATCTGCTTGTGCTTTATCAAATTGATTGGCTTCAACCATCTGTACAACAGGCGCAATAACCGCTTGTGAGAATTCAGCTATTTGGGCACTATATTGATTTGCTGTTTGTCGAATAAAATGCGCATCTTGTTTACGAGATGATAATTCCACGAACAGTAATTGTTTACCTTCGGCCAAAGCAAATTGAATCAGCTGTTGACGCAGGACTTCAACATCTTGGTCTAAAACGGTATTCGATTTAACAGTTGCGCTTGAACTGCTACTGGCAGTTGCTTGCTTATTTCCATTTAGCTGATCCATTCTTTTACCAATATACTTGATAATAGGTTCATAATAGATAGTAAAGGGGTCTCTAGCGCATTGAATTGCAAAATATCCATAGTTGTCATAACGTTCACCTTGATACTCAACTTTCTCTTTGAGCTTTTGGGTAAAACGGAAATCACCAAAATAGTCTTTGCAACGTTGAATAAAATCTAACATATCTTGGGTATTGAATGTTTTTAATTGGGCTAATAAGGCTTGTTGCTTATCATTAAGCTCAGACATCCTACCTGCATTAGCAATAAAATCTTCTAATGCGTCATAGAGTTCCTCTAAAACTGGCAAATCCATTTGATCAATAATATTAAACATATTATGTTTTCCAGTTTCTGCCGCCAACATCTCTTCACGAAATTTATCACGTATTAAACGACAATTTAACATTCTTTCATTTTTATCTGCTTTTAACACCAACATAATAAACTGTGAAGAACGCGTGTTTACACCTATCAAGCATGATGGTCTATCAAGTTCTTGGTCATCATATTCTTCTTCAACAACAACATGTCCTTTACCTTCAACATATTCTGTTTTAGGCACTTTCACGATGTTACCTTGTTCGTTTAATAGATCGATCATGACTGGGCGTTTTTGGTCCCAGTTATGTACACGTGCCAAATCAGCAAACATGTTAAGTAAAGATTCTTTTGCTGTTTGCTTGGTATGCATTTCAGACATATCAAATTTATCATCATGAATCGCTAACCACATTGCTCTAATGCGTTGCATGTATTCTTCACTGATTTCAGGCATGCCATTATTTAGATGGTCAGCTTCAGGGTGCTTCCACGGATTCAATTTGCCTTCAAGAAAAAGAACAAAATAGCGATAAGCAGAATGTGCTTCGTGATTTAAATAGCAAAGCTGTACTTCGGGGGATTGATTCAACAGTGCATTAAACTCTAAAGGGAGTTTTACACCGTTATGCATAGCAGGTGCATTCTGATACTCATCAAGAATAAATTGTCTGATAGCGTTATCACATTGCATTCTCTGATAAGGAGCTGCTAGTCGCGGTGCATAATATCTGGTTACTTTATCCACCATATTCATTTGAACATCTGTGAGCGCATCCATCGCATTTTCACGATTATGTGCGTCAACACCAATGTGTTCTTCACTTAATACATGGCGTGCCGGATCGACTTCGTTGTTTAAAACGTCCCAATGAATTCGTTTATCTGCGCCCGATAGCATAACTACCCCTTCCCCTTAAGTATCAATAATTCGGCTATCTAAATTGTAATGATTGAGTTAAGGATCGCAATTGCATGAGAGGGATTTTATGATAGAAGGAACAAACACTAAGATAAGCCAAGCACTCCTTTACATGTGTTGATATACATGTAAAGGAATGCACGAAACTATCTATACAAGAATTGCTCTGGCGGCAGGCTGGAATTTTTCAGCAAATCGCTCAATAAAGACTACTTTTGTTGGGTTATTCATCTTTTGAAAAACTTGCAGCTTATCATCCGTTCCCAGCGCCGTTATTAAGCGCGTTACCAGTTCTTTTTGCCAGCCATTGAGCACCGTTACCGTTGCCTCATTTTCATTAATATTCGTTAACAATCTTCTAGCGATTTCATTGTTAAAGAGACTCGCTAGCTCAGGCTTAATACTAGGCCTTGTTACTTCAACTACATCAGCTTGCTTGCGTGCATTTGTAAAAACAGGCGTTAGCGCTGGTCTAACAGAAGATGCTAACGCTTGCTGTTGGCGCAGAGCGGCAAGTCGAAAACCTTCTGCTAATTGTAAGCGATTCTGTTCCGCTGCAAGGCGTTCTGCTGCAAGCCTTGCCGCTTCTACCTGTTGGCGTTGCAATTGTGCAAGTCGTTCTATTTCTTGGTGTCGGCGCTGCTGTTCTTCTCGTTGTTCTGCGACCTCGTACTCTTCTTCAAGCCTTCTCGCAAACGCTAAATCAGCGGCCAACTGATTTTGTGCCACTTGTATATTTTCAAGTTCTTGTTGTATTTCTTGTAATGGCGCATCTAACATACGTACGGCTAATGCTTCATCGCCATTCTCAAAAGCATAATCAAGTATCTGCTGTCTTGCCGTTTCCTCTTCTACTCGAGCAGCCTCAACTCGAGCAGCCTCAACTCGAGCAGCCTCTACTCGTGCAGCCTCTACTCGTGCGGCTTCTACTCGTGCGGCTTCTACTCGTGCGGCTTCTACTCGTGCGGCTTCTTCTTGAGCAGCATTATCTGATTGGCGAGCGATTTGTGGTAACTGTGCTTTATATTGTAAAGCGGTTTGTTTAATAAAATTATCATCCGCACTAAACAGTTGATTTAGCAAGCCTTCTTGTTGATTTCTGATTGATAGTTCAATTAATTGTTGGCGCAGTATTTCAACGTCTTGTTCAATAGTCGTATCAGCAACATCAACGTGAGTAACCTGAGGAGCTTGTACGTCATTGACCTTGCCGTTACTCAACTCTGCTATGCGCTTATTGATATTTTCAGCGATAGCATCATAGAATAATACCCATGGGTCGCGAGCAAATTGTAGTGCTAATTGTCCATAGTTATCAAAGCTTAAGTCTTGATAGTTGACTTTTTTCGACATTTTTTGTGTAAAGCGAAAATCTCCATAATACGCTTTACAACCATTGATGAAATTTTCAACTTCTTTGGTGCTATAACACTGAATTTGTTTTAATAATGCCTTTTGATCCTCTTCTAAACCATCAAAATCACCTGTGTTAATCACCACGAAGTCAAGAAGTGCTTCATTTAGCTTTGTTAATGTAGGTAAATCCATCTTAGCGATTGCACCAAAAAGCGTATTCTTTCCTTCAATCACAGAAATCATTTCTTCTTTGAATTTATTTCGAACAATGTTTGCATTTAGCATTCTTTCATTGGCATCTTCTTTTAATGCCAGCATCACAAATTGCGTCAAACGCGTCTCAACACCCCATGGACAAGATGGCTTATCTGCACCTAAATCATCATATTCTTCTTCAACTTGTTTGTTTCTAGTGATCCCATCATCACCTTTCACTGGCTTCGTAACCCAGCGCGTTTGATCCCAATTATGTGCACGACCTAATTGCCCGAAAACATTTATTAATTCTTGCTTAGCCGTTTCGGGTGTATGCATGTCTGATAAAGTAAATTCTGGATCATTGACAGCAAACCACATAGCACGAATTAATTGGCGGTTCTCCTCGGGAATTTGAGGTGTTTTGTAATAGTTACCTTTGTAATATAGATTACCCATATATTGTGCATTAGGATCCATCCATAAATTTGGTTTCTTGTCTACATGGAGAACAAAATAGCGGTAAGCGGTGTGAAACGCGTTTTGATAATAGGCTTGTCTTACAGCGTAAGAACCATTCAGATTTGCATCATATTCTAATGGGAGTGCTTTGCCATCATGCATGGCAGGATCCTTGGCATAAGCATTAATAATATACTGCTTTATTTGGTTATCACATTCATTACAGAAAGCAGGATCTAATTGATCATCTTTATATCGTTCTAACAAACGCTGCTTAAGGTCCTTCTGGTCGCTATTAAGTTCTGCCATCGCATTTTCACGATAATGTGCATCTATCTCAATCGCCCTGCCTGAGCTTGTATCTATAGAATCACTAGGACTGTTATAGCGTGGATCCACCAGCCTATTTAAGGCTTCCCAGTTAATGGAATTATTGCTACCTGAAATCATCGTTACCCCAATTAATTTCTTAAAATAAGTTAATTGGCCGAATAATAAGTTATTTTCCTAGTTTGGCAATACTTGCGAATGAGTTTACTGATAGGCGGGCGTTTTGATGTGACGAATGCGCTAGGCAAAAAAAAGCCGGTCTAAAACCGGCCTTTTTTACTCTTCCCACTTTTTAAACGGGTTCGAGTATAGATAAACCTGAATGCTCTAGGGAGGCGTTGGCTCAGGATCAGCTCTTAAATCTTTTGGTATTTTAAGATCCCATACCCAACCCAATTGGGCAAACAGCATAAGGAGCCATTTTCCAAAATCAATTTGATACCAACGATGCCCAAAAAATGGCATTTGCATATACCGATGATGATTATTGTGCCAACCCTCACCAAAAGAGAGTAATGCAACAATCGGATTATTCGTGCTCGTGTCTTGTGTTTTAGTGTGATCACGTTTACCAAAGCGATGGCAAATGGAATTCACACTCCAGGTAACGTGACATGCAAAAAAGAGTCGCAATACGCCGGCCCAGATGAAGCCAACCCAACCACCTAATAAGGCAGGAACGATAAGGCTCAAGTTGCTATACAACAAATAGTATTTAGAGACATGTTTTACATCTTTATCTTCTAATAACCATTTTCCAAAGCGGCGGTAATTTGGTTTGTAGTCATGAAAAATCCAACCACAATGCGAATGCCAAAACCCCTCTTTCGGAGAATGAGGATCGCCTGGCTTATCAGCATAACGGTGATGTTGAATATGTAAACTAGCCCAAGCAGCAGGACCACCTTGCATCGCAAAACTTCCGCAAATCAGTATCGCTCTTTTTAACCAAGGCTTTGCTTGGTACGAGCGATGGGTGGTTAAACGATGGTAACCCAAGGTTATCCCTAGTGCAGAAAGCGAATACATTAAAATGGCGTAACCCACATGTGCACCCGTGACAAGACCTTGATGCCAAGTCCACCATGCCGCAGGAATGGAAAGCGGTGTGATAAAAACCAAGAAAAAGGCATACGAATAACTAAGATAGTTTTGACGCTGCCTAAAAAACACAATTAAGCTTTTTGGGATCATTTTTTACTCGCCCTTAAGATTGGGCCTGCATCATAACATAAAATGACGTAAAATGGTTTATATGCCACTAAATCCGACACTTAAACGATTACTAACTAAGGCCTATTTGAATGGCTTTGGTAGCCTTCATTTGCTTTCCCATGAAGAAATGCGGGAATACTTGCAACATCCAAAACTAAAGGTCGCAGAAGCGCCTTATCAAGACTTCCAAACCAGCGGCAATTTAACACTGCGTTGTTATACACCAAAGTCTTTGGAACATACCCCAAATGCACCGGCGGTCATTTATTTGTCTGCCACTGCTTTTGTGTTAGATAGATTAGATGCTTGCAATGATTATTGCAGTTTACTTGCTAACAATTTAAATATGCGTGTGATCAATATTGCTCATCGTTTAGCACCAGAACATAAATTCCCGCGCTTTTTATATGACTGCACCGAAAGCATAGAGTGGATCCACCAAAACGCTGCGATGCTGGGAATCAATCGAGAAAAAATGGCTATTTGGGGTGAAAGCTCTGGCGGTAGTATTGCTGCCACAACAACCCATGTATTACGAGATGCGGGCCTAGATATTATTAAACATCAAACGCTGTTTTATCCGATGGTCGATTTAGTGCATTCTTCGCGTTCTAAACGTCTCTACAGTCAAGGATTTATGCTCGACAAAACTTTTGTTGCCTGGCTTGATGAACGCGGATTTACCATCGAGCAAGACAGAAGTTGCCCACTCGCTTCTCCTTTGTTATCTACGCATTTTCAAGACTTACCGCCTGCAACGCTCATTACGGCACAATATGATCCGCTGCGTGATGAAGGGGAAGTCTATGCTAAAAAATTAAAAGCGGCGGGGGTTGCAGTAAGATCTAAGCGTTTTATGGGCATGATCCATGGCTTTATGCGCTTTTACCCGAAGGTGACAGCAACACATGAGGCATTAGATTATGCTTGTGCTGCTATCAAAGCGCATTTTAATCAGGGTTTAGATACCGGCGGAACGAGCCCTGTTGAAGGCGGTGACGCAGAAGGTGCTGGCGCAGGTTCTACCTCTGCTTTAGGCGCATCCACTGGCGGCGCTTGAGTGGCAGTCACATTCGCTATGA
>CAZCXZ010000150.1:0-7127 GCA_964502705.1 Uncultured Candidatus Berkiella sp.
CTACATCGGTTACACGGCTCTACTTCCAGGTGGTTGCGTATGTCTCACAACGTTTATGTATAAGAAGTGGCGCTGAGCAAAAATAAAAAAATGTCCTCCTTATCAGCGCCATTTCTTATACATTTTGTTATGCACAGTGCTGCGCATTGCACACACTTAACCACACGGATGCCAAAGCTTGGGTTGTGTGTCAGCTTGTGCGGCTTTGGCATTGGTGTGGTTCATTTCTTCGGTTGGGCTTTACGCTTCCTCTTTTTTCTTTTATACTTTTCTAAATCAAGCACTGGTTCGGAAGAATACTTTAAGAAAATCCACGCTTGATTCATGTGTCTCATTCCTTCCGAATAATAACCTCCATACATAAAATATGTACTGAGAAATCTCATTATCCTTACAAGGGAGTTAAAAACTTCCCTTATAGAAAGTTCAAAATGTCTATATTCCTCCGGCGGAAGATGAGAAAATTCTCTTTCCTTAATCTCATCTATTAGCTTAATTACTGAGTTTTCAGGACTAACGTAGTTTTTGCCGTTTGCGCCCAATAGCACATTCAAATTCCTATACCGAGTCTCAGTTGCGAATTCAGAAAGAAGTCCTAATAGTTTTGTAGGTAAATAGTGTGTGGTTAAGTATTGATGGTCGCTTTCAATATTCCTGGCAAGTTTCAATGTCGATGAGTTCTGATAGATTTTAAGAACTTCATTGAGAAGTACCTTTAGCTCGTGTCCAGACATTAATGTATCACTTAGCCTCTTCTTAAAAAACCTTTTATCATTTGGATAACTCCCTTTGTCTGCAAAGTAGTCCATTAACAAAATACTTTTTAAAAGCCTTTCCAATCCATTCGAGATTTCAAAAAGTGGCAGATGAAAATGATATGCATTTTCTTTCATCTTCATTAGATTGACCATTCCAACTTTAATAAGTGCGTAGGCAGTTCTTACCTCTTCTTCAATGGCCAGATTTTTCTCCCGGTCAAAACTTCTTTTATGCATCTAATTGCCTGACTTTAACAACTTCTTCATTTCCAATTTTCCTTTTCGTGCAGCTTTCACTCCTTCGTGTTTTGATCCAAATGCTTTGCTAAGTGAACGCTCCGCTAATTCAAAATAATCATGCGCTTTCTTAGCAGAATCAGTAGAATAGAAAAGATCCCCAAGCGAGAAATAAATACAGCCGAGTATTTCGTCTTTACCGGAGTGTTCGACCAACTTGGATTTAAAGAAAGTCTCAAGTAAATCTACATGACCATTGGTGAGGCAAATTCGCACAAGGTCATCACATATTTTCCTATTACCAGGGTCAAGGTTAAAAAAGTCATTCATCAATTCGTCACGATTCCTCTCCTCAATACCGAGTTCCAAGAGCCCTAGTTGCGCTCCGTAATTTTTAGGGAAATAGGTTATGCTTTCCTTGTACGCATCAATCGATTTATCGTGTCTTTGGAAATCGCGATATATTTCAGCGATTGTGATGAGGAAGCCTGCTTTTTCTTCATTGGACGTACTTTCAGCAATTAAAGATCGTCTACTGCTCACTTCAGTGTTCATTATACTTTCTTCATTTACATTCAAAGGCAGAAGCCTTTCTATCACGTACTCCAACTTTCTTATATTCTTATTGGAAAGCTCTAGCGGGGTAAACAAAACTGCGAAAACACAGAAGTCATCAAAACCTACAAAGCCAGTGTATTCGATTAAGTGTGTTTCCTTTCGTTTTATTGTCCGCAATCTAGTCTCACGGTTGTCGGGCCTTTTTATTGAAGAATGGTATTCAAATGTTGAACCGGGGTGCTTAATAAGAGTCTCTTTCTGGTGAATAGCGATTACGTCATCTAGGTTCTGTATTTTATCACCGTAACTAAAGATGTTAAAATAAACCCACTCACCGGCCTTTGTCGCCCTCTCAAATGAAGAGCCTCGCTGATAAAGTGTTGCTACAGCAAAGTTTCTTTTAGTGCCATCTATAATCCACCCGAATGGTGCTGGAATTATAGCACCATGCTTTCGACTATATGTAATCCCCATTGAGCCTTGAAATTTCTTAAGCTCCTCAAAGCTCAAAATATCCAGCTCAATATCTGTGGGTCCATAATAGGCTCTATTGATTGCTGCTTTACTATAACCTTTTGATGTTATCAATATGCCTTGAGCAGCATCTACATCTTCGACCATGGAAATAAACGACTCGACTTCTTTTACGTCAATACGTTTGTTGTAAAATTTTGCATCGAGAACTAATCTAATTCGCTTGCCTGCAATATAACCTTCAATTAAAACATCTATTTGCCTTTCTGTTTTAGAATATCGACCTGTTACCTTTTGATTATACGCTATACTTGCATCAGGATAACTTCTCGTGAAAGTTTCAAAAATCTCAGATTCAAATTTTTTCCAATCCATTAATTAATCGTCTTGGTGTTGTTCAACTGACAAATGACTCTCTTGCACAGTAAAAGATACTCTTCTACATCGCCTTTTGTTAAAATACCAGGGGTATAAGCATTAGGAGGAAAATGAGCTAATCCATTTCTTATTTTACCCCATAATAATAACTCGTCAAGGTCGGATTTGTCTACTTTATAACCTTGACTCATCAAAGCATCGAGTTTCTTTTTCAACCCGCCATTTTTAATCGGGTCAGTGAGAAACTTTGTCGTAATAAGTCCCTCGAAAATTCCTTGGAGTCTTATTAGGCACGAATGCCAAATAAAGAAATCCTCCAAGTATGTATACCAATTTAAGTCATCAATATACGTCATGAATTCCTCTTCGTTGTTCACCTCACTCTCAATTTCCTTTTGCTTTTTCAACAGCGATTCAAATTTTTCATTGTCGATCTTGTTTGCTACATCGAAGATATAGTGAAAATCATGCTCATCGTAGGCGAAGTTTCCATTGACGAGCTGCAATAATTCTATTCTTATCATCAGTCTAGGGTTCGGTGCTGGACAAGATTGGCTCTTTTGCTGGCTTTGGTGTCGCGATGGAATGTGCGGCAAGCAAATGTGCCAATGCGCGGTGGCCACTACTCTGTCCGCGTGGCATTGTGCATAACGTTTGTGTTTATGACGCTTTGGGTGTAGGAGTGTTTGTTAAATGCGCAGCATGACAAACACGACCAGTCCAAAGTGTCCACCGTTACAAATTTAACTTAAGAAATGAATTTATGATTAACGACAAACCCCAAAGTGGCATAAACACGCTGTTGCCAGCTGTTGCCTAGTGTCCACTAAATTTTTCAAGCTTAAATTCTTTGTCGTTTGTTATTTTAAAAATCTTGTCAACCGTTCTTTCTCTTTTTGTTAATGTGTCAGTCAGTACGGCTTTTATTTTCAAGTCAAAGTTGTCTTTATTGTCCAACTTGAATTGAGGTTGGATTGTGAATGAAAAGTCCCTGTATTTTGAGTTTAAAGTCAGTTCATTAAAGTCGTTTATCCTTGTCTCATCAAATCTCATTTCTCCTTCTATAAACTTTTTGATTGATATGTCGAAGATTCTTTCTTGGTCTTTACCGTCCCTTTCTATTTTTATTTTTAAGTCCTTTACGATTTCTTGTCCACCGTTTACATGGTCAAACTTTACTTCAACTATTAGCCGGTCGAGTACTTCTGGAATGACCTTAATCTCACATTTTGCTGAACTGTCGCTAAACGCTATGAAACTCTGCTTCTTTGTCCCTTGTTCCAAGTATCTGTCTTGTATTGTCGGGATGCCAATGTAAATTGAAAAGAGTATCAGTCCGAAGAAAAGTCCAACTCCATATATTATAAATTTCACTAATCTCATTTTGGCAATTGCTGGCAACGTTTTGTGTTTATTTAGTTGCGGGTGTAGGAGGGTTTAAAAATGAAGCGAAGCGAAATGTTAAACCCGACCTGCCGTAACTGTCAGCCGTTGGATGACCAAATTAAGAAACGACTTTGAATTTAAACACAAAACCCCGCAATTAAATAAACACGGTGTTAGCGGCTGTGCTATCCTTTTTACAATCTACCTTTACACATATTCTTGTTAACTTTTATCAAGTGTCTATTCCAAACAGAATCTGACTGCTTCTTGTAGTAAACGAAAAAGTCATTGGATTTTTTCCTAATGGAATCACCTACTGTTGCTAAATTCCATAATTCAC
This sequence comes from Uncultured Candidatus Berkiella sp., assembly GCA_964502705.1. Classification (GTDB taxonomy): domain Bacteria; phylum Pseudomonadota; class Gammaproteobacteria; order Berkiellales; family Berkiellaceae; genus Berkiella. The sequence continues at coordinate 4,132 of CAZCXZ010000150.1, forward strand.
TTTGATTTGATTTTTTACGATTCCTGTCAACCATTAAATACAGGTAGGTGTCCCTATTTAATGTGTCCGAAATTACTAATCCATGAGTATTGTGATTCCAAATCACATCAATTTTCTCAGAGATAATTCCATTTAATGTCAAGTTGTTTATATCTTCTAATTCTTGACAGTAGTCGTATTCTTCACCAAAAGTGAATAGGAGAACAAAAAATATTAAGAACACAAAGCCAAATCCGTACATAAGTTTTACTATCCTATTATTCTTTCTCTCCTCATCTTTCAAATTAATATCTGTTAGTCTGGTCATTATTATGGTTTAAATCAGTCGTTAAGAGATAGTTTATTATATATAATATGTCAATCATGTCTATAATTTATTTTATAGTCTTCGCATTGCCGCTAACGTTTGTGTTTATGCAGTGCGGGGAATAGGAGGGCTTAAAAATGTAGCGCAGCGAAATGTTAAGCCCGACCTACACGTCATTGTCCCCCGTTACCGAACTAAATTAAGAAAATACTTTTAATACCTACACTGAACCCCCGCATTGCATAAACATGCTGTTGCCAGCCGTAGGGTCTTGTGCTCATTTTGTTCGTAGACCTCACCTCTCTATTTATGTCCGTTACACTATTTTAGTAATTATCCAGTCCTCGCCTTTATAAACTAATCTTAACAAATTATGGTTACTCATCCATAATTCAATTTCGGGTCTATTAACTTCATTGCCTTCAATTTTCATTTTAGGTAATGTCTGTCCGCTTACCTTCATTAATTCAAATAGGTCTTTTGTTGTTCCTATATAATATTGTCCGGAATTTCTCTGCGGGGTCAAATTTGTAGAATATATATTTTGTCATTCTTGTTTACACTAAATTGATATTTGTTTAGTTCTTTTTAACTCCCAAAAACATTTTGCGGTTGCATCGATGTCTACTGAGGCATTATGGGATTCTTGAAATGTCTTTCCAAATAACTTTTGATGTAACTCTGAGAGAGTCGGCCATTTAAGTCCATTATTTCCTGGGATTGCACATATGTCAATTGTACTTTGCATAGTGCAAATCTTTTTAGCCGTTGTAAGCGGGTTAGTCATTTTACTACGCAAAAATTCAGCACCAATTACTTTTTCATCGAAACCCATATTGTGAGCTACAACATAGTCGGCCTGTTTTATTATAGCTTGAAAATGATTTAAGACATTCTGAAGTGACTTTCCATTCTTAGTAGCGAATTCATTTGTAATACCATGCACTTTTGATGCATCTGTTGGAATGGTAAAGCCGCTTGGCTTAATTATGAAACTTCCTTTGGCTATTATATTTCTATCCTTAAAATCATCATAACCTGTCTCTGATGAATGGCATAGAATATATGCAAGCTGAACCAGTCTTGGCCAGTTATTTAGGTCAGTAATATCAGCAGTCCTATTTAATGGTATACCAGTAGTTTCTGTATCAAAGAATAAAAAATAAGGTCGTGTTTCTTTTTGTATATAAATATTATGACCATTAGAGTACTCACCGTTGTCAAGCTGACGATAATAGTTTTCCTTTTGTAAGAATTCAATTTTGTTCCCTTCAGCATTTGTCTTAGTACCATTTGTATCTTGAAGGTCAAAGTCTAAATATTTTCCACTTACGTCAATATGTTTTGATTGAGTAATTGGGACTTTAGTATTTTCATTGAATGGGTCGATAGTTGTTAATTCATAATTAGTATAGAATTGACTCCATGCCTCAAAACTCACAATGCCACAGAACTTACTCACAAGGGAATATAAATTACTTAACTCAATAGTCTTGGGTCGCTTTAGCGGATAAGTACCGTTTATGAATTTATAATTATTATAGGTTGGATGCATTGAAGGTGGTAGCACAAGGTGACCATTCCATCTGAGTTCTATATGCTGAAACTCTTCAAAGTAAGCATCATTAGGAAGGAATGCTTTTACTTTACCTTCTTCGATAGGAAAATCGTGTTCTTCACAATAAAAAATTATGTGAAAGCCATTATTACTTCCACTTCTCACAACCCATTCATAGTTTTTTGGTAAACCTAAAACCTCAAGCATTTCAGTAATTAGTGATTGAGAAGAGCACCCATCAATATCTAATGCTCTGACTTTTTTAAACCCAAGTACAAGCCCTAAACCTACCGCATTTTTCCAATCATGAGACCGAAGATATTTTAGGGTCTGTCGTTCATCTTGTAAAGATTCCCAATGGTGTGTCGGGGCTTTCAAAATTCTGTCAAGGTGATAGTATGAAGCTCGCAGATTTTTATGAAACCTGTCTCTGTCTACCGAGATGTGTGTTATGTTAAAACCAAAGTTGTAATAGTAGTTAGCTAATATGAATAAATTGTCCATGATTATTTTTCATTTAGTCCTTATTTTATTAGTTAACTACTTTGTCCGACCCTATGGCTGGCAACGTTTGTGTTTATGACGGCTTGGGCATAGGAAGCTTTGTTAAATGCGAAGCATGACAAAGCTGACCTGCCGAAGTCGTCTACCGTTACGTTGCTAAATTAAGAAAATGATTTTGGTATTTACACTGCACCCCAAGCTGGCATAAACACGCTGTTGCCAGCTGTAACCTTAGTCCCACGTTATTTTTTTATTCTCTTGTAAATCCAATATATCAATGGAGTCCAAAATATCCATGACCCCAAAGTCGTAACGATTATTCGTCCAACTTGTCCAATTGGTCCAGGTTGCCAACCATGTATGTCACCGGTCACTAAAATATAAACTAAGTACCCCGGCATTGATGGAATTATTAAAAAGTCCACGAGTCCGCTTTCACTATGATTTGTGTCTAAAATGTCAGCCGTTGTTGTCGTTATTGTCAAGACCAACAATGTCAGAAGTCCAATTGTCAAAAATTTATTTTTTGTTTTTCTGTCGTTCGTGTCGGTTGTTGTCATTTGTGTTTTTTCTGTCCGAGGTTATTGCTGGCAACGTTTGTGCTTATGCAGTGGCGGGAATAGGAGC
>CAZCXZ010000151.1:0-7055 GCA_964502705.1 Uncultured Candidatus Berkiella sp.
CGCTTGCAGCCCTTGTGTCGCCCGAAATACACCGCCATTAACACCAATGTCTTGGCCAAATACCACCACTTTATCGTCGTTGGCTAATTCATAAGCTAATGCCTGTGTAACCGCTTCCACTAACGTAATTGCTGCCATTACACATCTCCCTTGATCACGCTTGCACGTTGCGCAAGATAAATTTCCGGTAGTGTTTCATAAAGGTAATCAAACATTGATTCTGGCGCTGGCATAGCGATATTGTTAAAATTCTCAACCGCTTGTTCGACTTCTGCGATTAATTCTTTAACCAATGCTTGTTCTTTATTTTCATCCCACAAACCATTATTAACGAGATACTTCTTCATGCGCTTTGCTGGATCTTCTTTTTCATGAGCAACTAATTCTTCTTGCGAACGATAACGAGTCGCGTCATCGGCCGTTGTATGATCACCCATGCGATAAGTGAGCGCTTCAATCACGGTTGCACCCTTGCCACTACGAGCTTTAGCTAATGCATTATCCATGGCTTCTTTCACAGCAAATACATCATTACCATCGATTTGCCAAACTTCTAACCCTGCAGCAATCCCTTTTTGCGCCAAGGTTTGCGCTTTGGTTTGTTTTTTGAGAGGAACTGAAATGGCCCACTGATTATTGTTGATAACAAAAACCACCGGTAATTCCCAAACGCCAGCCACATTCATGGCTTCATAAAAATCGCCACGGGATGTTCCGCCATCACCTATGCAAACAACGACGGCTTGTGGTTTTTTCTGTAACTTTAATGCGGTTGCTAATCCAACTGCGTGTAATGTTTGGCTCGCGATTGGAACGCAAATTGGCAAGTCATGTTTATTATTCGCGAAATCACTGCCTCGTTCATCGCCACCCCAATAAAGGAACACTTCCTCCATTTTGACGCCGCGCCAGAATTGCGCGCCGTACTCGCGATAATATGGGCATAAAACATCGGCTTCTTGCATGGCAGCCCCAATACCCACACTGATGGCTTCTTGTCCTAGTGTTGATGGGTAGGTGCCCAATTTGCCCGTGCGCTGTAACGTGATCGCTTTTTTATCAAAAGTGCGCATCAATAACATCATGCGGTACAACTTTAAAAGCAATGCGCTATCTTGAGCAAAAACTGGCATCGGCTGTAGAACGTTTGCCTCAGGATCGAGGTAACTAAAATAGGGGATTTCGAAATGCGCAACCGTAGTCGTTTGATGACTCACTAATAGCTCTCCTTGACTCAAAACTTGGGTTAATTCTAACAGTCTCGGCAAAATTCTGATACGTTGGTATTCTGCAAGATCATGCAAAAGGGTGTTAACTATGTTACTAACAGAAGAGTATCTTTTGGTTCAAGAGAGCACACGTTCACTGGCTGATAAGGTGATTCGCCCTTTCGTAGATGACTGGGAACGCAACAAAACCTTTCCTAAAGCCGCAATAACCGCGCTGGGTCAAGCGGGTTTTCTAGGTATGTTAGTGCCCGAGCAATTCGCAGGATCGCAAAGTGATAACTTGGCTTTTGTGATCAGTATTGCAGAAATTGCCAAAGCCTGTGCTTCTGTCTCGACTATCATGAGCGTTCACAACAGCCTGATCTGTGCCCCTATTTTGAAATTTGGCACCAAAGCACAACAAGAGCAGTTCTTAATTCCCTTAGCGCGTGGGGAAAAATTAGGCGCTTTTTGTTTAACCGAGCCCCAAGCTGGCTCAGATGCTGCAAACTGTCAAACCACTGCGCATCATCAAGGCGATACATTTATTTTGAATGGGGTTAAACAGTTTGTCACCAATGGCAAACATGCTGATATTGCGATTGTTTTTGCTAAAACCGATCCACATGAAAAGCATGGCTTGAGTGCTTTTATCGTGCCAACCGATACGCCTGGTTTTCAGGTTGCTAAAATTGAACACAAAATGGGCCAGCACGCCAGTGAAATAGCACAAATTGTACTCGACGATTGTCATGTGCCTGCAACCTACATGCTTGGTAACACCGGGGAAGGTTATAAAATCGCTCTCAGTAACTTGGAAGGTGGGCGTTTAGGGATAGCAGCACAAGCGGTAGGAATGGCTGAAGAAGCTTTACGATTAAGCCTTCAATACGCCAAAGAAAGAAAAACGTTTGATAAATTTCTTTTTCAACACCAAGCCATTAGTTTCAAATTAGCCGATATGGCAACGCAATTAGAAGCCGCCAAGCAATTACTCTATCATGCCGCTATATTACGTGACGCGAATAAACCGTGTCTCAAAGAAGCGGCAATGGCCAAATTATTTGCCAGTGAAGCTGCCGAAGTCATTTGTCGCGAAGCAATCCAAATTTATGGCGGTTACGGTTATTTACAAGATTTTCCGCTAGAACGCATTTACCGTGATGTGCGTGTAACCACCATTTATGAAGGCACGAGTGAGATCCAGCGATATATTATTGGTAAAGAGTTAATTGCTTCATGATGACATGCGTAAGGCACCATCTAATCTGACCACGGCGCCGTTGAGCATGGGATTATCAATAATATGTGCGACCAGCGCCGCATATTCTTGTGGCGTGCCAAATCGTTTGGGATAAACCGTTTGGTTTAATAGGCTATTACGCACTTCAAGTGGCATATTTTGCATCATTGCGGTATCCATAATACCTGGCGCGATGGTCATCACACGAATATTAAAACGCGCCAATTCACGGGCAGCAGGCAACGTTAAAGAAACAATACCCCCTTTAGAAGCACTATAAGCGGTTTGTCCAATTTGTCCATCAAACGCCGCAACAGAGGCGGTGTTAATGATGACGCCGCGCTCCTCATTCTCTAAATTGCTTTGTTGCATCATCAAGGCAGCACCAAGACGCATTACGTTATAAGTGCCAATTAAATTAACTTGGATCACATCTTCAAATGCACTCAAGGGAGCAGGCCCCTCTTTACCCACCATGCGCTTTGCCGGAGCAATACCAGCACAATTGACGATCACCGCTAAAGGATGCTGAATCATCGTAGCAAAAATCGTTTCCAAATTTTGCGCATTGGTAATATCACAAGCAATACCGATACCTTGCGTTGCATTTGCAACGCGCATCGCATGCTCATTCGATTTATCCAGAATAATAATCTTGGCACCTAGTTCAGCTAAATACCTAGCTGTTGCCTCACCTAGACCTTGACCACCACCGACGATTAACGCAACTTTATCTTGGATTTTCATTTGATTTTATGCATTCTTATCTAACGCTTGCGACAATCCATCGTAACCAATATACAATGCACAAGTCACGCGGTTAATTTAGGAACAGGAAGCCTTATTATGATCCCAATGATCTCATGCCTTGGTGAAACTGCTTCGCTAATTCGCGATACCGTCTCGCAATTTGCACAACGAGAAATTGCGCCCCTTGCGCAACACATTGACGAATCCAATCAATTTCCTGCACCGCTATGGCAAAAAATGGGCGCGCTGGGTTTGCTTGGCATTACCGTTTCTGAAGAATATGGTGGTTCTCAGCTTGGGTACTTAGCTCACGTCATTGCCATGGAAGAAATTAGTCGAGCTTCTGCCTCCGTTGGATTGAGTTACGGAGCACATTCTAATCTGTGTGTGAATCAAATCTATCGAAATGGCTCCCATGCACAAAAGCAACGATACCTTCCTAAATTACTGAGCGGTGAACATGTCGGTGCATTGGCAATGAGCGAGTCAGGCAGTGGCTCCGATGTCATGAGCCTTTCTTTAAGCGCAGTAAACCAGGGTGATCATTATCGCTTGAATGGTTCAAAAATGTGGATCACGAACGGCCCTGATGCCGATGTGCTCGTCGTCTATGCCAGAACCGATAAAGCCACACGCGCCAAAGGGATCACAGCCTTTTTAGTTGAGAAAGGAATGCCAGGCTTTAAAACCGCACAAAAACTCGACAAACTCGGTATGCGTGGCTCAAATACCTGCGAGCTTGTTTTTGAAGACTGTGATATTCCAGCAGACAATATTCTAGGGCAGCTCAACGAAGGTGCTGCCGTTTTAATGAGCGGATTGAATTATGAAAGGCTTGTTTTAGCTGCAGGACCTGTGGGTATTATGCAAGCTTGCCTTGATACGATCGTTCCCTATATTCAACAACGCAAACAATTTGGTAAAGCCATTGGCCAGTTTCAATTTATTCAAGGCAAAATAGCTGACATTTATACGGCATTATCAGCAAGTCGTGCCTTTTTGTATCAGTTAGCAAAAAATGTTGATTCAGAAGATGTTCTTGATAACAAAGATGCCGCTGCGGCAATTTTATTTACTTCAGAACATGCCACAAAAGCAGCACTCGATGCCATTCAGTGTTTAGGTGGTAATGGGTATGTGAATGAATTTCCAACAGGTCGTTTATTACGTGATGCAAAGTTGTATGAAATTGGTGCCGGCACATCTGAAATTCGCCGGATTATTATTGGACGCGAAGTATTCAACGAAGGGATCTAATTATCCATGGAAAATGCTTCAGAAAAAATTGTGATTGTCGCCAGCAAGCGCACGCCGATTGGTCAATATTTAGGCTGTTTTGCCGAGATGAGTGCACCCCAATTAGGTGCAGAAGTCATAAAAGCTTTATTCACCTCTATTCCTGTTGAAACGAAAGAAGTCGATGAAGTGATCATGGGCTGCGTATTATCTGCAGGTATTGGTCAAGCACCGGCTAGGCAAGCGGCAATCGGTGCAGATTTACCGTTTAGTGTTCCTGCCACCACCTTAAATAAAATGTGTGGCTCTGGCATGAAAGCCATGATGGTTGCTTATGACTCACTGTTAGCGGGCAGTCAACGCATCATTGTAGCAGGCGGTATGGAAAGTATGTCGAATGCGCCCTATTTATTAACCAAAGCGAGAAGTGGTTATCGCATGGGGCATGGCACAATGTATGATCATATGTTTTTAGATGGCTTAGAAGATGCTTATGATAAAGGCAAGCTGATGGGTGTGTTCGCAGAACACTGTGCCGAAGAATATCAAATTACCCGGCTTGCTCAAGATACTTTCGCCCTTGAATCGCTGGCTTTAGCACAAACTGCTGACAAAATGGATAGCTTTGTACATGAAATCGTCCCCGTGACGGTTGCAGGAAAAACCCCTGTTACTGTCAAGCGAGATGAATTGCCAACTAACGCCAAACCAGAAAAAATCCCGCATTTAAAATCGGCTTTTAAAGAAAATGGCACCGTCACGGCTGCAAATGCCAGTGGCATTTCAGATGGCGCGGCTGCACATTTAATGATGACGATGAGCGAAGCCAAACGCCGAGGGATCACCCCCCTTGCAACGATGCTAGCACATGCAACCCACGCCAATGAACCCAACTGGTTTACAACAGCACCTGTCAAAGCGATTGAAAAAGTGTTGGCTACGGTTAATTGGCAAGTGAGTGATGTTGATTTATTCGAGATCAATGAGGCGTTTGCGGTAGTCTCCTTATGCGCGATGCAAAGTTTACACATACCTAGAAATAAAGTGAATGTTCATGGTGGTGCCTGTGCCTTAGGACATCCGATTGGCGCATCGGGAGCCAGAATTGTCGCGACCTTAATCTACGCGTTGAAAGAAAGAGGTTTGAAACGAGGTGTTGCAGCGCTTTGTATTGGTGGTGGGGAAGCGACCGCTATAGCTATCGAGGTCAATGGATAACGTTATGCCCATAATTAAAAATACACTCAATATAAAATCTGACGACTTTAAACAAAATAATGATGTCATGGTAGACATCGTCACGCATTTGAAAAAACTTAGCCAACACATTTGTGAAGGTGGCGGTGCTAAGATCCAAGCACTGCATACCAGTCGCGGGAAATTATTGCCTAGAGATCGGATTAACAAATTATTAGACCCGGGCTCCGCATTTTTAGAATTATCGTCATTAGCAGGGTTTGAATTATACGATGAAGAAATTCCTGCGGGTGGGTTGATTTGCGGTATTGGCAGAATCAATGGCCTGGAGTGTATGGTTATTGCCAATGATGCCACTGTTAAAGGCGGCACTTACTACCCTATTACAGTCAAAAAACATTTGCGCGCACAAACCATTGCGCAGGAAAATTACTTACCTTGTATTTATCTTGTCGATTCCGGTGGTGCAAATTTACCCCATCAAGATGAGGTTTTCCCGGATAAAGACGATTTTGGTCGGATTTTTTTCAACCAAGCGACCATGTCAAGCTTAGGTATACCGCAAATTGCCGTGGTGATGGGCTCATGCACTGCAGGAGGGGCTTATGTACCTGCTATGGCCGACGAAAGCATTATGGTTAAAGGTCAAGCTACCATCTTTTTAGCAGGCCCCCCGTTAGTGAAAGCTGCCACCGGCGAAACCGTGACGGCTGAAGAACTAGGTGGCGCTGATGTGCACTGTAAAGTATCGGGCGTATCCGATCATTATGCGCAAAACGATGAACATGCCCTCATGATCGCAAGAGACAGTGTAAAAAATTTAGCCCGTAAAAAAATGATAACACTTCCTTTGAGAGAGCCAAGAGAACCACTCTATCCTATGAATGAGCTTTATGGTCTGATCCCTCATTCTCTTAAATTACCGATGGACATGAAGCAAATTATTGCAAGAATTGTCGATGGCTCTGAATTTCATGAATTCAAAGCACTTTATGGCACAACGTTGCTCTGTGGGTTTGCGCATCTTCATGGATATCCTGTGGGTATTATTGCGAATAACGGTATTTTATTCAGCGAGTCTGCGCAAAAGGGCACACATTTTGTTGAACTCTGTGCTAAGCGAAAAATACCGCTTATTTTCTTACAAAACATTAATGGCTTTATGGTCGGCAAACGCTATGAAGCCGGTGGCATTGCTAAAGATGGTGCTAAAATGGTGATGGCAGTTAGTTGCGCCAAAGTGCCTAAGCTGACCGTGATTGTTGGCGGCAGCTTTGGTGCGGGTAATTATGGTATGTGTGGACGCGCATTTGACCCACGCTTTTTGTGGATGTGGCCAAACGCTCGTATCTCGGTGATGGGTGGCGAACAAGCGGCAAGTGTTTTGGTACAAGTGAAAAAAGCCAAAATGGAAAAGGACG
>CAZCXZ010000152.1:0-7005 GCA_964502705.1 Uncultured Candidatus Berkiella sp.
GTATCTAGCATATTTTTGGGCAAAGCGATTTTGCCTAACGCATAAAGATAAGCCGCATAATGAATATGATTAACTTCGGTTTCGCTTAAGTTGAATACCAGGGCTATCTTACGGGCTAGTTCAGCCACTTTATCTGCATGATTGCGGTAATGTGGCAAATGGTTATCAATCAAGTTTGAGCAAACATTGAGTGTGGCTAATTGACTTTGTTGCAGATCTTCCAATGTTTTATTGAGATCTTTGGTTCTTGAGGCAACCTTATTTTCTAATGTGTGATTCAGTGATAGTAATTCTTGGTTTTGTCGATAAACTTCTTTTTGTAGAAAATGTGTTTTCTCTTTTAAATGTTTGGTTTCAACCGCATTTTTAACAATCGATTCAATGTGGTTTTCATTCCAGGGCTTTTCTAAATAAAAGTCAACCTTGCCATCATTGATAGCAGCAACCGCTGCATCGACTTCAGAAAATCCTGTCAACAATATGCGACCCACATCGGGCCATTTAAGAGCAACCTCTTTTAATAGACTGGCGCCATTCATTTGTGGCATTCGCATATCACAGACGACGACATCGATTTGATCGTTGGCGAGAATATGAAGTGCAGCCACACCATTATTGGCAATAAACACATTATAACCTAATGGCTTGAACTGTCTTTCTAACGTCCTGGTAATATTTTCTTCATCATCGACAAACAAGATATTACCGTGCGTAGAGGGAGTGGATCCTTGTAACATGGGCCAACCCTGCTATTAAAGAGTGGGTACATGCTATAAGTTTAGCTACTTTTTAAAGGCTTTTAGCCAGTGTTTAAAGCGTATAACAAATTCAGGGTGTGCCCAAAAAATGCACAGCACCAGCGCTGCGTTCATCAGAGCCGTTACCAAAAAGAGTTGCTGGATAGTTAGCCCAATTTTTAACAGCACGATTGCCACAACACTCGCAAAAGTCATGAAAAGTGCATTCATAATGTTATTGGCCGCAACCACTTGAGAGCGCTTTTCAATAGGGCTACGGGTTTGTAACATGACATATAGTGGTACGATGTAAAACCCGCCAAATAATCCGACGAAGAACAGGTCGTTTAAGACGCGCCAATAAGCATGCGCAAAACTTAAGTCTGCCGCAAAGAAGGTGAGTCCAATCGCGCCTAATGGTACAAGCCCAATTTCTTCTTTGTGACCTGATAATTTTTCACAAAGTAGTGATCCAATCCCAATCCCTAGTGATACCACCGTTAACAGAGACGTCATTACGGCAGGGCCGCCCTTTAAGAACAGCTTGGTATAGTTGGGAATTTGCGTAAGTAACACGCTACCGTAAAACCAAAACCATGAGATCCCCACCATCGCAGCAAATAATTGCGGGTTTTTGATTGAGCTCATGAGGGTGCGATAGGTTTGTGAAAAGGGTTCCCAATTGATTTTTAAATCGGGGGTGCGATTTTGTGTAATGGCAGGTGGGATCAACAAGCTCAAGCCAAAACCCGCTAACGCACAGCATAGGGTTGTGATGGTAATGAACCATTCTCCCCAACGCTCATGACTGATAAGTAGCCCACCCAGAATGGTGCCCATTAAAATCGCGACAAACGTGCCCATTTGCACCAAGCCGTTACCACCCGTTAACTCATCATCTGATAAATACTGAGGCAAAATGCTGTATTTTACCGGTGAAAAGAACGCTGCTTGTGTGCCTAACAAAAATAAAACAAACAATAGGAAAGGAAAATGATCGAAATAAAAGCCTACGCCAATTAATAGGGCAATAACGACTTCTGCAAATTTGATAATTTGAATGATCCGGTGTTTAGGATATTTATCGGCCAGTTGCCCTGCGGTTGCGGCAAACAAAAAAAAGGGAAAAATAAATGCTGCCGCTGCAATGTTGTTTAATACATTCGCTTTGTCAGGATATTGCACTGCAAAGGTTATACTGATAAGCACGAGCAATGACGTTTTAAAAATATTGTCGTTCAACGCACCAAGATATTGGGTGCCAAAGTAGGGGAAAAAACGTCGGAGGGTTAATAACTGGAATTGATGCTGAGTTGGCATAATATTCGTCCCTTATTTTTACAGAAGAGTATATACCGCTCCTCTTTTAAAATGCACCGTCATTAAAAAGTTAGTTTGCAATCTTTTTAGTAGGGATTGCAGAGGATCACAGCCTTCGTTAGGATGAAGGTTTTTGTGGTGCGCCAAAAGAAAGGGAGGGAGCATGTTGATCCCAGTAATTCTCGCAGGAGGCTCAGGCACGCGCTTGTGGCCATTATCCCGAGAAAGCCATCCGAAACAATTTATCTCATTGTTTGATGGTCAAAGTTTATTCCAAAGCACGCTGGCAAGAGTTGCACGGCTGCAGGATGCAGGCACCCCGATTGTGATGGGCAGCGAACAGCATCGCTTCCTGATTGCAGAACAAGTGCGTCAATCGGCTCGTCCAGACTGCTCTATTATTCTAGAGCCCATTTTTAAGGGAACCGCACCGGCGTTGGCTTTGGCTGCGATGCATGCTTTAAATACGCATGATGAAGATGTGCTGCTGCTGGTTTTACCTTCAGATCATGTGATCTCAGAGATCGAAGGCTTTATTGAAACGGTTAATGAAGGTATTAACGTTGCTCAAAAAGGAAAGTTAGTAACCTTTGGTATCGAACCCACGCACCCTGAAACAGGGTATGGGTATATTCAAAAGGGGGAGCCCCTTGCCTCCGGAAAAGGTTTTACCATTGGTCAGTTTGTCGAGAAACCGACGCTTTCGCTTGCTGAAAATTATATTAAGAGTCAGCAGTATTGGTGGAACAGTGGCATGTTCTTATTTTCTGCTGGGGCCTTTGTGCAAGAATTGTTATTGCACGATCCACAGATTTATCATGCAGCGAAAGCGGCTTATCTTGAAGCGCAATTCTCTGAAGACTTTATCAGACCCAATACGCGTGAATTTGAAAAAAGCCCGATCGATTCTATTGACTATGCTGTTATGGAAAAAACCGTTAATGGCGCCATGATCCCATTACAAAGCGCTTGGAATGATGTGGGGGCTTGGGATGCGTTAGCGGATCTGATGGCCAAAGATCATCAAGGCAATGCATTACATGGTGATGTCATCACAAGTCATACCAACAATTCTTTTATCCAAGCCAATCATCGTTTAGTGGTTGCGGTAGGATTAGATAATGTGGTGGTGGTAGAAACGCCTGATGCCGTATTGATCCTTGATAAATCTAAAGCGCAAGACATTAAACCGATTGTGAACCAAATGCGTGATAACGCGCGCAAAGAAGTGATATTCAACCATCGAGTGAATCGTCCTTGGGGTGCATTTGAGTCTATCGATAGTGGCGATCGCTTCCAAGTCAAACGGATCACTGTTGCGGTTGATCAAAAATTATCTTTGCAGCGTCATCATCATCGCTCTGAACATTGGGTGGTGGTCAAAGGTACGGCGAGGGTAACAAGAGGCGAAGAAGTGTTCTTGTTGTCAGAAAACCAATCAACCTATATTCCAATTGGTGTGAATCATCGTCTGGAAAACGTCGGCAAGATCCCTTTAGAGATCATCGAAGTGCAATCCGGTGCTTATTTAGGGGAAGACGACATTCTACGTTTGGATGATCAATATGGTCGGCTGCCTTCTACGCCAATCAAAACCTCTATTATAGAAGAAGCTTAGAACCGCTTTTTCATGGTATTTGGCGCTAAGTTTTATCGCTTGGCGCCTTATTTCTACCCCTCATCTGTAATCCCCCCCACAACAGTTGACCTTGCTGGGTAAGCTGGTAAATTCACCAAAATCTTATTTAACCAACTTATTTTTTGGGGTGTTACATGCTTTCTTTTATTGATCAAAATACATGCAGTGAATTAGCAGATGGCGCAGTGCGCAGTGCGTGCGAATATGCAACAGCGAATCCACTCTTAGCATTAGGCTTAACAGCGGGCACCATGATTGCTGGCGCTGCAGGCTTATTTTTTAGTCGTCGGGCAACCGCTACACCTGCTTCAAGTTCACAACCCGTTGCGCGTTTAAAGCGTCAAACCGTTTCTGATGCAATCATGGATACGGCTATTGATCAAAGCCAGATTGTAGCGCCAAAGACACTGAGTACAGAAGATAAAATGTCAATAAATTTAATTGTTTTAGCTGAATTGAATCGTCAATTGCAAGAACCAAAAACAGCAGAAGTGGCTAGACAATTATTGGTATTGCGCCAAACAAAACGAAAAGAAATCGACGGGTTGATTTTAGCGCAGTTGGGTTATGCTGCTGATGGTAAAAAGAAAACAACCTTAAAAATGTAAGCTAATACACGCCTACCTAAAAAAGGCAAATAGTGCAGCTATTTGCCTTTTTTTGTTTATAAACGGCATTACCACTTAGCGGCTCACTCACTCACTTTATCCTAAATGCCAGTTATTTGATTGACCAAAAACGTAAAGAAATTATAATGCCAACTACATTTTTAGAGAAATGTTAACAGTTAACTTAAATCTTTGAGAGGAAAATACAATGTCGAATTATGGTCCAGAAGCTAAAGAAGCTACCACTGCATTTTGGGATATCGCAGGTCATATTTACAATGCAGTTTCAGGTTCTGCTAAAGAAGCGGTACAAGCCGTTGCTGAAGAAGTTAAAGAAGAAATTAAAGAAGTTGCGAAATCACCTAGCATTGTAGATGCAACTAAAGCTGCTGCAATCAATATTGTTGAAGATGCTGCTCCAGTTGTTGTTGACACAGCAAAATCTGTTATTCCTGCGATGTTTACACCGATTGTTGACCAATGCTCTTTTGCAGATCGCCCAGGTAATTTGACATTGTTAAGTGATGCTTTGGGATACTGCTTACCAGAAATGAATTCAACGGCTAAAGCTGTTGTTCAAGAAGGTAGTTCATACTTACCTTACCTCGCAACCGCTGCTACCCTTTTTACCGGTGGTTTTGCTGCTTACAAATTACGTGGCACTAAAGCAACGTTAGGAACAGTAATGCAAGATAAAGCTTCATATGGCATTATCGAAGGTTCAATTGAAATTTTAAAAGCATTAAATGAATTAATGAAGAATCCTACTGTTGTAGAAATCATTAAACTCTTAACACCTGTACAAGCAGCTAAACTCCTTGAAAACCAAGATACCTTAGCTGAAATTGCAACCTTGAAAGATGCTACACAACAAATATTAGCAATACAAACATTGTTAACACCGGCTCCTGTTGTTGTTAGCAGCGCTGTTGCTGATTTAAATGATGTTTTAAGACAAGTAGCTTCTTCTTCAAGTTCTGTAGAAGCAACACAAAGTGCACCAGTAGACTTAGCTGCTAGCATTTTGACGTCAGACGCAGGCAAGCAAGTATTAGCTAAAATTCGTGGTTCAGAAAAAGCAAACGCTGTTCTTGAACAAATGAATGAGAAATCATTGAAGACTTTGAATGCGAATGCAGCTAAATTCATTGCATCACCTAAATTTGCGGCAATGAATGATGCAACGTTAGCAGGATTGTTAATTCAAACTGCTGCTGCTGCTAAACAAACGATTGAATTGGAAGCGAAGAAAACCGCTTTGAAAATGTAGTCGTTTAGTCGATAAATCGATAAGTCAAAAAAAGCAGGCGAAAGCCTGCTTTTTTTATGCGTATGAAATACTAAACTAATGTAGTCGATTGCTGGGTGGATAATGGGTGATCCGTGCATTGGGATCTTCTTTTTCAACCACTTCGCTTTTATAGAGATCTTTTGGAAAATATTTTACTTCCAATACAACCACATTACGGTTTTCAACCACGCTGTGGCTATCATCAAAAGGTAAATGTGCAGCCGCGATGGTGGTACCTTCGTCCATAGGGGCTAATGAAAGCTCTTCCAAAGGTGGCCAGGGTTCTGCTTCATCGTGCGTCAATGGCGAGAATAAACGTTGGATCTTTTCTTGAAGTGAGTGCCATCTTTGCTTACAACGTGAGCAAACAGTTTGAAACTTACTGCGTAAAGGGTTTAAATTTGTTGCCATAAATTGCGCCTTTATTGTTTCTTATTGTTCTGTTTACATTACACCCATTTGGGTGACAGCATTATTGTTGTTATTTAGTCATTACAATTAATTGCCGAGTTAAAGTCAACCCGTTCTTTTACCCATGTACTGGATGTACGCAGAATTTCCGGCATTTTTGACTTTAGTGCAAACGCACGTTAGCAGGACGTTCCGCTAGTAAACGCTTAATTTCAGGGATTGCAGCAATGGCTGCCTCTCTTCCTGCTTCATACATATCTTCATTTGCATGATCATCAAACATACCAAATTCATCGATAGCAGGATGGATCAAGATATCGGCTTGCAAGTTTTGCCAATAGGCGAGTTTATAATAGGCAATATGTAAGCTGCGAACGCCGAGTTGATAGGCATTTTTAACTGGACCATAATCAGGGCTAGTAACAATGTCCACAGCAATAATGATTTTAGGCGCGTAGCGTTGGGCAATTTCAACGGGCACTGGGCTTGCAACACCGCCATCGACTAAGGTTCTGCCATACATGCGTACCGGGCTAAATACCATCGGTACGGCACTGGATGCATGGACGGCTGGTACTAATGGACCACTTCTGATCACAAACGCTTCGCCACGATGAATATCGGTTGTTACCACCGCTAATGGGATTTTTAAATGATGAAAGTTATGCGCTTTCATATTCTGTTGTAAGAAATAGCGCAAGGCATTACCTTCAACGGGACCTCTGAGTTGCCATAACATTTTTACACCGGATGCTAGATGAACGTCGAGCAGATCCCATTTATTTAAAGCGATGATTTTTTTGCGCAGTTGTTGGGCATCTGGTTCATCCGCATAAAGCGCTCCAATTAAACTACCTGCACTGGAGCCTACGATAAAATCGATAGGGACATGGTTTTCTTCTAAGACTTCAATTACCCCAGCATGTGCTAAGGCTCTTGCGCCACCGCCGCTTAGTACTAAAGCAACTTGAATATTATTAAGGGGGGGAACAGGTGGTA
>CAZCXZ010000153.1:0-6727 GCA_964502705.1 Uncultured Candidatus Berkiella sp.
GGACGGGACTCGAACCCGCGACCTCCGGCGTGACAGGCCAGCATTCTAACCAACTGAACTACCGCTCCGCATTTTGTTTTGGTGGGTGCTGAGGGGCTCGAACCCCCGACCCTCGCCTTGTAAGGGCGACGCTCTACCAACTGAGCTAAGCACCCAAATATCATTGTCACTTTCGTCTTTTAGAGTTGCTCTTCTTCTAGAACAACGGTGCCGGAGTTTACTGCATCTTTAAGCGCTTTACCAGCTTTAAATACAGGAACATTCGCTGCGGCAATATCTATTGGCGCTCCGGTCTTAGGATTGCGACCTACACGAGCTGCACGGGCCTTAACTGCAAACGTACCAAATCCAAGCAAAGAAACGCCTTTACCGCCGCGCAATGCAGCTGTAATTGCATCTAAAACAGAATTGAATGCTTTAGTTGCGGCAGCTTTAGAAATGTCCGCTTGTTCTGCGACAAGTTCAATGATGTCAGTTTTGTTAACTGGTATCTTACTCACAGGATTGTCCCCTTGATGACACAGAATATAGTTATCAAACAAAAATAACGGGAGCGTCTATCTAGTCGCTACCGACCTCAAAAAACAGTAACGGCAAAGTATCATGCTGATGTTCGTTGCACAAGGTTTTAACCAAAATATAAAACCAAATGATTTTGTAACCCAGCTTGAAAAAAAAAAAGAGCAGGAATTACCTGCTCTTTTTTTTTCGAAATAAACGCACGACTTTAATGGTGGAAGTGATCTCCTGAAGTGCTATCTTCCTTTGATGAGTCTTCCTTCTTAACTTCAGCTTTCGGCTCGTCCAATAACGGCTGCGGAACACGTGTTAAAGCAAGTTGGAGCACTTCGTCGATCCATTTCACACAATGAATTTTGATATCTTCCAAAATGTTTTTAGGGATCTCTTTTAAGTCGCGACGATTTTCTTCAGGAATAATAACCTCAGCAATCCCCGCACGACGGGCTGCAAGCAATTTTTCTTTTAACCCACCAATCGGTAGCACTTCACCGCGCAAAGTGATTTCACCGGTCATAGCAACGTCTGCACGCACCGAAATACCGGTTAGCACCGACACCAATGCTGTACACATACCGATACCCGCGCTTGGGCCATCTTTGGGTGTTGCACCTTCTGGCACGTGAATATGGATATCATGCTTCTCATAGAAATCAGGAGCGATACCCAACGCTTTTGCCCGGCTCCTAACAACCGACATCGCCGCTTGAATGGATTCTTGCATCACTTCACCCAGTTTACCGGTAGAAGTGGTTTTGCCTTTACCGGCCACAGCAATGGCTTCAATGGTGAGAATATCTCCACCCACTTCAGTCCATGCAAGACCTGTTACTTGGCCAACCTGATCGTGATCTTCTGCCAAGCCAAAGCGGAATCGTTTTACACCTAAGTAATTTTCAACGTTATCTTCAGTGACTTCGATGCTAGTCAGTTCTTTATTCATCAGAACTTCTTTCACGACTTTACGCGCTATCTTTGAAAATTCACGCTCAAGATTTCGCACCCCAGCTTCTCGGGTGTAGTAACGGATCACATTCAAAATAGCAGGTGGCTTAATAATTAACTCATCTTTAACTAATCCATTGTCATGAATTTGCTTTGGTATGAGGTAACGCTCAGCGATGTTCAATTTTTCGTCTTCTGTATAACCAGGCAAACGAATGACTTCCATTCTATCCAATAAAGGCGCAGGAATATTCAATGAGTTTGCTGTAGCAACAAACATGACATCGGATAAATCATAGTCCACTTCTAGATAATGGTCGTTGAAAGTGTTGTTTTGTTCTGGGTCAAGCACTTCCAACAATGCCGCAGCCGGATCGCCACGAAAATCCATTGCCATTTTATCAATTTCGTCTAGCAAAAAGAGCGGGTTTCGCACCGTTGTTTTTGCTAATTTTTGCAAAATCTTACCAGGCATAGCACCGATATAGGTACGTCTATGGCCACGAATTTCAGCTTCATCACGAATACCGCCTAGCGACATTCTGACGAAAGTTCGACCCGTTGCACGAGCAATCGATTTACCAAGTGAGGTTTTGCCCACCCCTGGTGGTCCCACCAAACAAAGGATTGGCCCCTTGAGTTTTTTAACGCGTTTTTGCACAGCTAAATATTCGACAATGCGTTCTTTAACTTTTTCTAAACCGTAATGATCTTGCTCCAAAACTTCTTCAGCAACGGCTAAGTCAATTTTCAGCTTTGAACGGTTTTTCCAAGGAACTTGAACCATCCAGTCGATGTAGTTACGGCAAACTGTCGCTTCCGCTGACATTGGCGCCATCATTTTTAATTTTTTGAGCTCAGCCATCGCCTTGGAATAAGCTTCTTTAGACATGCCTGCTTTTTCAATTTTCTCTTTAAGTTCTTCATGTTCGCTGGCTTCGTGCCCGAGCTCTTCTTGAATGGCCTTCATTTGCTCATTAAGGTAATACTCTCTTTGGCTCTTTTCCATTTGACGTTTAACGTTGGAACGGATTCGTTGCTCAACTTGCAACAAATCGATTTCGGATTCCATTAACGCCATGAGTCTTTCAAGACGTTCTCTTAACGAAATAATCTCCAAAACGTTTTGTTTTTCTTGGATTTTTAATGACATATGAGCAGCAATGGTGTCTGCAAGTCGACCTGGCTCATCAATACTGGAAACCGAAGTAACAATTTCTGGCGGAATTTTTTTGTTCAATTTGACATATTTTTCAAATTGGCCCATGAGAGTACGGACTAATATGTCTGATTCTTCCTCACGCAATTGGCCATCTTCAACATATTCTACTTGACCCAAAAAGTACGGGTCAGTTTGAACATAATCAACTACGCGCCCTCGGCGAATACCTTCAACCAGCACTTTAACCGTGCCATCAGGTAATTTTAGTAGTTGTAAAATGGTAGAAACAGCACCGAGAGCAAAAACATCTTTTTCAGAAGGGTTGTCTTCGGTGGCTTCTTTTTGTGCAACCAGCAAAATTTGCTTATCACCAGTTGCCATAGCGGCGTCTAACGCTTTGATCGATTTATCGCGTCCCACAAAGAGCGGGATCACCATGTGGGGGTAAACCACCACATCTCGAAGTGGTAACACCGGCATTTCGGTAGTATTTACTTGATCCATGGCGATTTCCTCTTTTTCTTTAGTCTTGCAGCAGCACTTCTGACCGCGTTAGCGATCAGAAGCAGCTGCATTAACTAAATTAGGCTAAGACTCTCTATTTTCTTGAGCTAAAAGGGGCTTTTCAGGGTTTTCATACATCAACAACGGCCCTGATTCGCCATTAATAAATCCTTCATCAATAACCACTTTGCTAACGCCTTCCATAGATGGGAGATCGTACATCGTGTCTAGCAATGCCTGTTCCAAAATCGAACGTAAGCCTCTGGCGCCCGTTTTTCGCTCAAGTGCTTTTTTAGCAACTGCGCGCAAAGCTTCTTTGCGGAATTCTAAAGAAACAGATTCCATTTCAAACAGCCGCGCGTATTGCTTCGTCAGCGCATTTTTGGGTTCGGTTAAAATGGTGACTAACGCATCTTCATCTAGCTCTTCCAAAGTTGCAACAACCGGCAAACGACCTACAAACTCAGGGATGAGTCCGAACTTAATCAGATCTTCAGGTTCAACTTTAGCGAGTGATTCGGTAAGCGCTTTCTTGTCCTTTTTACTTCTGACTTGAGCAACAAAACCAATGCTACCCTTATCTGAGCGTTCAACAATAATTTTTTCAAGGCCAGCGAATGCGCCACCGCAAATAAAGAGAATATTTGAGGTATCCACTTGTAAAAATTCTTGTTGTGGGTGTTTACGTCCGCCTTGTGGAGGAACTGACGCAACAGTGCCTTCAATTAATTTTAATAACGCTTGCTGAACGCCTTCACCTGACACATCTCTTGTGATTGAAGGATTTTCAGACTTTCTAGAAATCTTGTCGATTTCGTCGATATAGACAATACCGGTTTGTGCTTTCTCAACGTCGTAATCACATTTTTGTAACAGCTTTTGAATAATGTTTTCGACATCTTCGCCCACATAACCTGCTTCGGTTAAGGTGGTAGCATCTGCAATCGTGAAAGGCACGTCCAACAACCGCGCAAGCGTTTCCGCTAACAAGGTTTTACCGCAGCCCGTAGGACCTATCAGCAAGATGTTGCTCTTACCAAGCTCAACTTCATCATTTTTCACATTACTTTGTAAGCGTTTGTAATGGTTGTATACCGCAACAGAAAGGATCCGCTTTGCTTTTGACTGTCCAATGACATAGTCATCGAGTATCGCGTGGATCTCATGTGGTGTAGGTAACTGAGATGATTGTGTGGGTGAACTGCTTTCTTCGATCTCTTCACGAATGATGTCGTTGCAAAGCTCAACACACTCGTCACAAATGAACACGGAAGGTCCCGCGATTAACTTGCGCACTTCATGTTGGCTCTTGCCGCAAAATGAGCAATACAACAATTTACCGTTATCTTCGCCGCGACCACTTTGACTCATTGGCCCCTACCTTCTATAAATAAATACCGTAATCAAAATGTATATGGGGGTAGTATCAGCTTTTTAAACCCATCTTTTAAAAAAAAATGAGAATAAGGCGTACTACCCCCTTTAATGCACACAAGCCAATAACTGACCCGATAATTTATCTTTATCTCTTTTCGATTACAGAATCAATTAAACCGTAGGTCACAGCCTCGTTTGCATCCATAAAATTATCTCTATCGGTATCTCGTGCAACTACGTCATACGGTTGCCCAGTATGCTTTGCTAAAATCTCATTAAGATTTTTCTTGGTCTTAATGATCTCTCTTGCCTGAATCTCAATATCACTGGCCTGCCCTTGAGCACCGCCATGTGGTTGGTGAATCATAATCCGCGAATTGGGCAAAGCATGTCTTTTACCTTTCGCGCCACCCGCTAATACAATCGCTCCGTAACTTGCCGCCATACCAACACAAATTGTACTGATATCAGGCTTCACAAACTGCATCGTGTCATATATCGCATTCCCGGCGTAAACAGAGCCACCAGGGGAGTTAACGTATATGTAGATGTCCTTATCTGGATTCTCTGATTCGAGAAACAACAGCTGAGCAACCACAAGATTAGCCATGTAATCTTCAATGGGGCCCACAAGAAAAATCACTCGTTCTTTCAATAAACGAGAATAGATATCATAGGCTCTTTCACCACGGGCTGATTGTTCAATCACAATTGGAACGCCCAGGTTGTATATTCTGTTATCGGTCATAGCTCATCCCTCTTGATTGCAAATCCGTGTATAGCCACCGCACCAAGTTTTTGGTGCAGTGACTTAGCCGTTTATGGGCTCTTACTAGTCATTTGAATTCATGACTTCGTCAAAGCCTACGTTTTTATCCACGACTTTTACTACTGTTAGAATGGCATCAACTGCTTGTTCCAACAATACCATTCTCTCAATTCCATAAAGAAGGTCATTACTCTTGTAATAAGCTTCTACTATTTCAGATGGCTTAGAAAATCTTGAGGCAATCTTTTCAACTTGAGCACGAACACGTTTACCGTCAGCAGTTAAGTTAAATTTCTTGATAACTTCATTCAGCAATAGACCCAGTTCAACACGCTTTTTAGCGGTCTCTGAAAGTTCATCAGCTGGCACTTGACGCTTGGAACGTGCCGCTTCACGTTGAATCGCTTCTTTTTCTTGGTCGATAAGTGACATCGGCAATTCAAGAGGATTGGACTCTAACAACTTTTCTAAAACGTTTTCTTTGATCTCGTCTTGTAATGCTGCAGTCAATTCTTCTTGCATGCGTTCTTTAACAGTTGATTTGAGTGCTGCTTTATCTTCTTTTTCAATTGATAATTTTTCAGCAAGCTCTTCTTCCGATAAAACTTGTTTCTCTTCGATTTCATGAATCGTGATCCACAAGGTAACATCTTTATCAGCAGCGGCAGTATCAGCCCAATCAGCTGGATAATGTAACGCCACTTCGACTTGATCACCTTTCGCTTTGCCTACTAACGCTTCGCTTAAGCCAGGCAATACGCCTTTATCACCCACAATCATTTGTACATGGGATTGCTCTTCGCGTGTTGCGCCTTCTTCTTTGATAACGCGCGCAAAATCGACTGTTAACTTATCGCCTGATTTCACATTACGGGTCACATTGTTCCAATGAGCAAATTGATCGCGTAATTTATCGATCATGTTTTGTACATCGGCATCCGTGATTTCCGCTGTGCGTTTTTCAATCGTAATTTGCGCAAAATCAGCTAACTCAATGACAGGGTAGATTTCAAAGCTAGCGGTAAACTCTAGATTTTGACCAATTGTGTCTTTGATCTCTTCGATTTTTGGAGCGCCCGCTGGTTGTAGTTGCTTGTCTTTAACAACATCACCGAGGGATTGACGGATTACATCATTGATCACTTCCATGCGAACGGTTTGACCAAATTTTTGCTGTAAAACATGAGGTGGAATTTTACCGGGACGAAAGCCTTTTAAGCGTATGTCTTTCGCCAGTTTAGCCATTTTGACTTTAATTTGTTCGCTGATTGCTGCGTCAGGAACACTCACCTTCAACCGACGCCCCAATGTGCTGGTGTTCTCTAATGACACATCCATTGAAATCCTCTCACTTATAAGTAGTTGACGTGTTATCTTTTTTTGTATTGGTGCGAAGGGAGAGACTCGAACTCTCACGGGTTACCCCACTGGAACCTAAATCCAGCGCGTCT
>CAZCXZ010000154.1:0-6376 GCA_964502705.1 Uncultured Candidatus Berkiella sp.
ACCAGTCAAGAGCCATGATGCATTGATATCTAACAATTTGGCATAATGCTCAATGATTTCAAAAGACATACTGCGAGTGCTGGCTTCATGCAGAGCATAAGTCGAAATTTTGACATTATTGCGTTCTGAAAAAGACTTAGCGGTTACATAACCCGCTTCAATTCGAGCTTGCTTCAGGCGTTCGCAGATTTTAGATTTTAATTTTTGTTCTTTTACTTCTGACATGGCTTTTTTTGAATTTAGTTTGTTTTATACATACATTCTAATGGCTTGTGATTTGATTTACAACCAATTATCATGCTGCAAAATGCATACCAATGAGCGTTTAGGGATATAACTACGTTAGCAGGATAACCATTCCGTCATGATGGAAAGCAGTACAAAGCTCGAACAACTACCTATTCCATCGTCTAGTAAGACGATGATCATGCGTATTCTCTACAATCAACAAGTCCGGCAGATCAATGACTATTTAACGCAGAAGC
Source organism: Uncultured Candidatus Berkiella sp. (assembly GCA_964502705.1). Classification (GTDB taxonomy): domain Bacteria; phylum Pseudomonadota; class Gammaproteobacteria; order Berkiellales; family Berkiellaceae; genus Berkiella. The sequence continues at coordinate 486 of CAZCXZ010000154.1, forward strand.
CAAAAAATGCGCTAGAGAAAGTGCCCGCTCATGTTAAATCGCTTGCGCATTTAAATAGTCGACAGCTCATCACTTTATTGGACGAATGGATTTTTCCCATATCCCAGCGATATGCCTACTTGCTTAATCAGGAACAAGAGCAAGTCGTTAAGGATATCTTAAACGCGAACCATGAAAAATTATGCCTGATAAAACAACAAATACACGATGGTTTACTGGTCAGGTGCCAAATCAGTGCAAAATTTAACTTGCCACGGCAAGTAGACGATCTCCTCGTTTATGATGCAACCGATGCAAAAGATCAAAAAGATCGATGTGCAACATTAGACGATGATAGTCGTTTAATCATCTACGATACGTTGTTAGCAGCAGGCTTTTCTAAAGAGTTGCTTGATCAAGATGTTATAAAACCGATTCCCAAACGTAGTTATCAAGCGCTTCGTGATACTAAAAAATTGGAGCAAGCCGTAAAGCAAGCGTATGAATTTAGCGACAAAGTTTGTTCAGCGTTGAATATTAAACGCAAAACACCCAGTCGTTTTGCGGTATTAACTCAGCAATTCACTAAACAAGCGACAGCGTTATTTGCTTATGTAGGGTTGCCAAAATGGCCCTCACTGTGGCGGTTTAGGTATGTATTCTATTTTATATTAAGCTTTGCCGCTTATTACATGCTGACACATGCTTTAACCATCATGGGGATCATGCTAATCAGTGAAACGATTTTTTCATTTATAGCCAGTGGTTTATTTTACACGGTTGCCTTGTTTCCGTTATGGTGGTTCATTGGTGAAAAGTTTTCTCAGAGCGTAGATTTTATTCATCAAAAATGGTGTTCGCCAAAAGAGTCGCAGATAATTGAAGCCTTACTTACCTTAGAGCAAAACGAGCAATTTATTGATTTTAGACTTAACCAAGTGATCGTCGATATTATCCATTATGATTTTGATGCACTAAAAACACGTCTGTTGCAGATCCAAACCAACATCAAAACATTAACCGAAAAGTTACCCAACTTCGCGTGGACAGAAAAAATAGCCTGTGGCACAGCAATCAAATTGCAAATTGATGCCATTGTTCTTAAATTACAAGAACAAGAAACCGCAAGACAAGTAGCTGTGCAACGTGTGATCGAGCATCTTATGCTACGCGCCGAAGAAGAGTTATTGCTGTTAGAACAGGAACAAACGCACTTGACGTTGGCGCCGATCTTTCCCAACGGGCAATATCAAAAGATCAAAGCATTTATAACTGAATTTGGTACTCCCGCTGAAGTTGTGGCGTTTGAACAAAAAGCCAATATTGCACAGATATGGGTAAAGAAGCTCGATCAGTTCGTGCTGTCTTCGCCTGAACAGACTTCACGGTTGCTGCATCAACCATGGGGAGGGCAGGTAGTGCGCAAAGATCTATTAAAAGGCTGGCAGATTTTGCTAACCCAGCTGGGTGACGAGAGTGCGCCATGCAAAAGTGTGCTGGCAATCAATGAATTATTGCGGGGTCGAAAAAAACTCACCACGCTTGAATTATCGGCAGCGGTTTCGCATTTGGCAAAACCCGAAGATGCGGCCGGGGTATTATCTGCTATTCAATCGGTAGTATTTAGTACTTTATGTGCGAGAAGTCGCCAGCAGGCAAGCTTGCTCTCGTTAGATCAAAAAAAGCTCATTGCGATTTGGTATGAAGCGAATCAGGATAATATTGCAAAAGCAAATGATCTGATGAAGAGGCTCTTTTCCGAAAATATGCCTACCATCCTTGATGGCTTTACGAATTCCGAATTAGCCTTTCTGTATCAAACCTTGGATGGCGCTGATATCTATCATTGCGCGCATAATCTGAAAAATTCACGTCAAAACCAAGTCAGACAATTTTTTGAACGTTACCAGGGTGATTCGAGTCGTGCATTTTTATTATGTCGTTTCATCCCTGCAAAACAAGAGAGGCAGCTACTAGCAACGATTGCAAAAAAGCGATTGGCGTGGATGCTTTCTCATCTTGAACAGGGTGTTGACCCGGTTAAGCCGTTTGATCAGTATGATCTTGAGTTTTTTCTGCAACATGAAATGTCTAAACAATTTGAAACGTTTAATGTAATCGATGCAATTAGAAAATCGCCAGAGTTTACTAAGCCCTGGTCGCGTAAAATGGAGCGGTTCCTCGATAGCTGTCGACGCTATGGCTTGGATTCAGGAAAGCTGTTAACGCAATATCAAGCAAGAAATGTTCAGGTAAAAGCCTTTGTTTTACAACAATTTCAGCAATCAAAACAATTAAAACTTGGGGTGACTTGTGGTAAAGAGCACCATGCCAGAACAAAACCATCATTTAGCCATAAAGGCATTGTGTGCTAAAGTTGATAACAATTTTTTTCAAGTTTTGTCGTGTTCTGCACAGGCGGCAAGTTACTTATTGGCAGATATTTACTGCTTTAGAGCCAAAGCAAAGAATACCGAAAAAGCGCGCCTTTGCGCAACGTTAATCAAATTAAAAAAGCAGTTATCACCCAGTCATATCTCATTGCTTTGGCAAGCGTTAGGCTCCATCGGTTCTATTGAATGGAATTTACTAAGCAGAGGGGCAAAGCAATCTTTAACCGTGTTGCGAAAAGCCATGCTTCGGCAAAAAACCTACTTGCCGTTCATCGATAATGCAGCGTTATTACAGCTTGGCAAAGACCCAGATTGGTATCGAGAAGTTTTTATTGCGCTTATTCGCAAGCATCAATGGCAGCATGCGTTGAATGATCCTTTCACTTATCCTGATTTTAGTTATCATTTAGTTAGTAAGGGTGGCGCGGAACAGAATTTTCTATATGTTAGTAACTTCGTCGCTCAATGTGCTACTTTGCCGGTTCAAGAACTTGTTCTATTGGGGAGCCATCAGCCTAAAGTAGCAGAGTTGCTATTAAAAGATCTCACCAACAGTGCAGGGTATTTCCAAGTGGGTGCTGAATTTGCAAGAATACATCCTTGTTTGCGCGCAACTATCGCGAAAGATTGGCGGCGTCTTTTGGAGATCTTCCCTTTAAATAAAGAAGATAATCAATTTTTGCAACAAGTGCTTCCCGATCTCAAAAAAGATTATCCAGAATTTTCCCAAGTGGTGTTTGATAATCGCAGCACGCGTCATTATCAAGCGGTGCCTGAAGCGCTAACGGTGCCTCGTGCTCGAGCTAAACCGGCGTTTTCTGTGGTGGTGGTTTTGCCTGCACCTGTTGGATTGTTATGGTATCTCTTCCGACGTTTGAATGAGCACGCGCAAACGCAACGTGAAATCCAAAGTCAGAGCAAGACAACTCAACAACCTTATAAACCTGCATGGCGACGACTTCTAGGTTGGTAAGCTTATCTTGATGCGTTGACAACAGAGTGTGATAATTAGGGACAAATTCGTTTTTAGCAAAGGGTAGATTGTGTTTCAAATTGCTTTATCGGTTCGTGATTATGAATGTGATATTCAAGGCATCGTCAATAATGCGGTTTACTTAAATTATTTTGAGCATGCAAGACATGAATATTTGCATCATCTAGGATTAGATTTTAAATCACTGTTGTCGCAAAACATTGTCTTAGTGGCAACGCGTATTGAAGTAGACTACAAAAAATCTCTTAAAGGTGGCGATGTGTTCACGGTAACCGTTTCGTTAACCAAGCCAAGCTCAGTACGGTATCTTTTTGAGCAAGATATTTTAATGGATCAGAAAGTGATGGCAAGCGCTAAAACCACAGTTGCTTCGCTCAATGAGCATGGAAAGCCTACGCGTTTTCCGCTTTTGGATGCAATCAGCTAGAGAATGCCATACCCAAAGCTAGTTAAATTCGGTATAATTCACTGCTATTTTTACGGTGTGAGGAAATTTGTTGTATGACTGTTGCGATTGTCATCCCCGCAAGAGGGGCATCTACACGCCTACCAGAGAAAATGCTGCTAGATGAAACTGGTTGGCCGCTGATCCGTCATACTTACGAGCAGGCTAAAAAGTCGCGCTTGGCTCAACAAATTTTGATTGCTACAGATGATGAGCGTATTTATCACGCTGTGAGACAATTTGGCGGTGATGTCGTCATGACGGATCCGAGGCACCCCACCGGTACAGATAGACTCGCAGAAGTGGCTGCTAAACATTTAAGTCATGCTGATTTGATTGTGAATGTGCAAGGTGATGAACCGGAACTTGAAGCACAAAATATTGATTCTCTGATCGAGCTTTTTCAAGCGACCGATGCGGCAATGGCGACGCACGTCTCGCGTTTTGCGCCCCATTTAACAGAAGGGCCTGGTTCGCCACTAGATCCTAATTGTGTCAAGGCGGTATTAGGCGCTGCAGTGACCAAGCAAGATAAAACATTATTAGGTTACCAAGCACTGTATTTTTCACGCAGTTTAGTGCCTTACCCGCGAGACGAAAAAGGGCAAGTGCTAAAGCCAGAACATTATTTTCTGCACTTAGGCATCTATGCTTATACACCACACTTTTTACAGCGTTACGTCGCATTACCACAAACACCATTAGAATTAACTGAAAAATTAGAGCAATTACGTATTTTAGAGCATGGGCTTTCGATTGTGGCAGGGATTGTGGAAAACGCCATGCCTGGTGTTGATACCCGTGCCGATTACGAAGCTTTTATGAATCGCTTTGCTGCAAGGAAGCTTGAAAATGTTGTTTAAACTTGACCCACAACTAGAAAAAGACTCAAGCTGGATATGTGATTTATCACTAAGCCAAGTCAGACTCAGCAATAATGCAGCATTCCCTTGGATTATCCTGATCCCTAAGAGAGCGGGCATGAGTGAGATAATTGATTTAACGAGCAACGAACAAACGCAGTTGTGGCAAGAGATCTCGCAAAGTTCGCTTGTTATGCGGGAATTATTTTCTCCTACAAAATTAAATGTCGCTAATTTAGGTAACGTCGTTGCACAATTGCATATTCATGTAATTGCAAGATTCAAGACAGACAAAGCATGGCCAGGCCCCGTTTGGAATAGCCAGGTGTCTGCCGAGTATGATGCGCAAAATCAACAAAAAATCATTTCCCAACTTGCCAATGCTTTTCAAGCATAAAGGATAATTTATGCATTCATGTTGGCTGTTTTTAGATTTTGATAATACGATGATGGCGACTGAACAATATGCCGTTCCCTCTTTAATCGCGCGTTTTAATACACTCTATGCGCAAGCGGCTGGCAGAGAGTTAACGCTTTATGAATTTAAACAACATTTTCATGGCCAAGCGAGAGAGACGCTGTGTCAAAATTTAAGCGAACATTTTGGTATTTCAGTTGATTATCCGCTGCTATACGATGCACGTGAAGCACGCATGATGGAATATTTACAGCATTTGCCAAACGGTGTTCCAATGGCGCCTTATTTGATTGAAACATTAACGGGCCTTTCTGAAGAAGGTACGGTGTTAAGCTTTGTTTCGAACAATCCTATTCAGCGCGCACTGTGTGCTATGCGGTTTGCCAGTAATCAACAAGGAGATGCATTGGCAAGGCTGTTTGGAACGCGTTATTTTGAAGCGGGCACAGAGCAAAAGCCTGCGCCAGAAGTCTATCTGCGCGCGATGAAACAGGTAGGTGCAGACCCTGCAAGAAGTTTCGCGGTTGAAGATAGTGTCACGGGCGCAAAATCGGCCATCGCAGCTGGATTAACCACTTTTGCTTATACCGGCTTGACTGAAAGTGCAACGGAGTTGACGGAAAAATTACTTGCGCTGGGTTGCAAAGAGGCTTTTAGCGACTGGCGCCAACTGCCTCTTTTGCTGAATCAATGATTTAAGCGTGTTCGTGGTCGTGCTCATGATGATGATGTTCATGATCATGATTGCAATCTGGGCCATGAACATGTCCATGATCATGATGATGATGACCATGGTCAT
>CAZCXZ010000155.1:0-6275 GCA_964502705.1 Uncultured Candidatus Berkiella sp.
TGTTGAGGCATATCGGGGTTTGTGCCTTGGTCGTGATAATTTGACTGGTATCAACCATTTCGTCGCTAAGGGTTTCCAAAATATATTTACCCATTGCATCATTCCCTAATGCGGAAATGACAGCGGCTTTTGCACCCAAGCGGGCAAGACCCACGGCGACTTTCGGCGCACCATTACCTAGAGCCTTATCAAAAGAAAGCATATGCTGCAATCCACAGCCTTGTTGTTGGCCGCGCAATTCAACGCTTGCAGGTCCTGCGACAATGATATCGTATAGTTTGTTTGATTTTTTCATTAAGATGCGTCCTTAGGAATTCACGTGAGAACTCAGGTGACATTCACTTAGTTAAGGCCCAAAGCATTGAGATGACAAGGGTGATGATAAAAAGACTGTCGTTTTTCCCTCTTTTTATTTAAAAAAGAGGGAAAATGTATTGAGGTTTTAAACAGTGGCCAACCATTCTTGTAAGGATTGACTTTGTTTTTGCATGTATTGTGGTTCTTTAAACGTTAACGTCAGCAAATTCATGCCTTGGATACCGGATAAAAAGTACGAAGCGAGTTGGTATGAGCGCTCGCCCTGACCCAATTCATTAAACTGTACTTCGAGCCATTTCAGAATATCTGACATCAGCTTCGATGCGGCATTAGAAAGAATGCCACCTTGTTTGCCAAGTTCCTGACATAAACTGCCAATCACGCAGCCAAAACGCGCTAAGGTTTCAGATTGTGTTGCATTGTATTCTAATAATGCGCATAGACGTTGTTTAACATCAGGAATTTGTTCCCATTGTTGAAACAATGAACGCCATTCATTGGTGCGTTTTTGTAAAACTGCATCCATGATGGCTTCTTTGGTTTTGAAATAGTAGTAAACGTTGCCCAACGGAACATCAGCTAACTTTGCGATGTCGGCAAGTGTTGTGGTATGAAAGGTTTGTTCGTAAATGAGCTTATCAGCTGCTTGAATTAACCGTTCCCGTTTATCATTTCTTCTTGCTCTTGGCATGGTATTCTCCCTTTACTTCTATGTGTTCCAGCCGATATTAAATGACTTAGTTATACGAGAAAGGCTGGAATATTAACATAAGTTGCCCTGCTTGTCATAGGGCCCATAATAAAAAATTTCTATGGAAATATCAGAAAAAAACTTAAATCTCATTTTTTTTCAGATTAAGTGGAATTATGCATTTTTCTGTCTAAACTACAAAGAAACTCTTTGATCTTAAGGAAGAGAACAAGGTGGTTTTAGTTATGAAGAAAACTATTTTATCGGCGATGGCACTTTCACTTACTAGCTTGTCAGCGGCTGCAAACTTGGGCGTTGCGTTTAGCAGCGGGCAGGGTATTCATGACATCACTCCTTATCGATTTTCACTCTCTTGGGATTTCGGCCCCGTATGGCGACAAGATGATCTATGGGGGTTGAATGTTGCTTGGGAAAATAGCTTTGCTATTTGGAATGGTCCACAAAGACCAGAACTGGCTCCAGGAAGAGCAACTGACTTAAACGCAACTACCTCGGGGCCAATGCTCCGATGGCAAAGGCGTTCTCCTTATCCTGTAACGCATATTGTTCCTTATACTGAGTTGGGCGTTGGACTATCTTGGCTTTCGGAAACCGAAATTCAAGGTCGTGTGCTGTCATTACATTTCCAATTTGAAGATAAACTTGGCATGGGAATGCGATTTGGTAAAAAGCAGCAATACGATTTAGCACTGCGCGCATATCATTATTCAAATGCCTCAATAAAAAGGCCCAATAGCGGGGTTAATCTTGCAATGGCGAGTTTTGGCGTCTGGTTTACCGATTAGTCAGCATTCAGGCGCTACGATTAATTATTTGCGCCGCTAAAACGACTCAGGTAAAGTTTCGCTATTCATTATAACCGCGAGTTGTCCCATGCAAAAATATGCCATTGCACCTTCCATTCTTTCTGCTGATTTTGCCCGTTTAGGTGAAGAGGTTGAAGCAGTTTTAAAAGCTGATGCAGATATTATTCACTTTGATGTAATGGATAATCATTATGTGCCCAATCTTACCATTGGCCCGATGGTCTGCGAAGCCTTGAGAAAATATGGTGTGACTGCGCCTATTGATGTGCATTTGATGGTCAATCCGGTTGATGCGCTCATTACACAATTTGCTAAAGCGGGTGCAACTTATATCACCTTCCATCCTGAAGCAAGCAACCACATTGATCGCAGTTTGCAGTTAATTAAAGAAAGTGGTTGTAAAGCAGGATTGGTATTTAACCCTGCAACACCGTTAACCGTGCTAGAACATGTCTTGGATAAAATCGATATGATTTTATTAATGTCGGTGAATCCTGGATTTGGTGGCCAGCAATTTATACCAAGCACCATGCAGAAAATTAAAGCTGCACGTAAAATCATTGATGATGCAAAGTTACCGATTCGCTTAGAAGTCGATGGCGGTATAAAAGTCGATAATATTGGTGAAGTCGCTAAAGCTGGTGCGGATACTTTCGTTGCCGGCTCCGCGATTTTTAATAGCAAACCCTATAGTGATACGATTAAAAAAATGCGTCAAGAAATTGAGAAGGCAGTAACGAAATAGTAGTAGGGGACGACCTCCGTGTCGTCCCGGATAAAAGATTTTAAAAAGGGCCGGCACGGAGGCCGGCCCCTACAAAGGCTTGAAACGATTTAGATGGAACTTAATAGAGCAAAAGTAATAGACCAAAACTTTACTCGCCGCGTATTAGCGCAAGATTTCCCCATTGCTCACAGCTTAACCACAGTGCTTGAAGCAGGACTTGATAAAAGTAGTTTTTTAGAATTATTTGATTCACAAATGACGTGTCGTCATCTTGATTTGTTGGCACGCATTTTAAAAGAACAACAGCAAGGGTTTTATACCATTGCTAGTGCAGGGCACGAGGGTAATGCCGCCATTGCCAAAGCATTCCGTAAAACCGATATTGGCTTTTTGCATTATCGAAGTGGCGCCTTTATTCTACAGCGTGCAAAGTATCAGCCAGACATTGATATGCTATTCGATCAAATTTTATCACTCATGGCTTCAAGCGATGATCCGATTAGTGGTGGTCGGCATAAAGTCTTCGGAAGTGTGCCATTATATATTCCTCCACAAACCAGCACGATAGCCTCTCATCTACCTAAAGCACTGGGTTGTGCTTTATCGTTAACTTTGTCTAAAACGTTAAAGTTAAAAGCCCCGATCACTAAGTTGCCACACGATAGTGTAGTGCTATGCAGTTTTGGGGACGCTTCATTTAATCATTCAACCGCACAAGGAGCGTTCAATGCTGCTAGCTGGATACGTCATGCGGAATTACCACTTCCGCTGGTTTGGATCTGCGAAGACAATGGCATTGGTATATCGGTGCCAACGCCTCATGATTGGATTGAAGATAACGCAGCTAAGCGCTTTGGTGAAGATTATTTCTCCTGTGATGGACGCAATATCGCCGATGTCTATAGAGCGTCAAAATTAGCAGAGAGTGCTGCTAGAAAAAAAGGTAGGATGGTATTTTTACATCTTAAGACAATACGCTTGTTAGGTCATGCAGGTTCCGACATTGAATCACAATATCATTCATTAACTGAAATTGAAAAGGCAGAAGCTGACGATCCATTATTACATAGTGCGCGAATAGCTTTTGAAAATCGTTGGCTAAGCGTGGATGACATTGTTGCTCGATACGAAAGTATTCGTCTTATGGTATTAGAGCGAGCAAAGCAAGCGGTGCTACGCCCAAGGTTATCAAGTAAAGAAGCCGTGATGGCTTCTGTGATACCGCCACGTAAAATGGCGACAGCGATTAACGAAAGCACATCAGCTGAGGCACAATTACCTCTCAATATGGCGCAAGCCATTAACAGAGCTTTAATTGATATTTTGTCCCGTTATCCGCAAGCAGTCGTTTTTGGTGAAGATGTTGCAAAGAAAGGCGGTGTTTATCGTGTTACCGCAGATTTACAAGCTCGATTTGGCAAGGTGCGTGTTTTTGATACCTTGTTGGATGAGCAAACTATTTTAGGTTGTGCGATTGGGTTAGCGCACAATGGATTTATTCCGATACCTGAAATTCAATTTCTTGCCTACACCCATAATGCTGCGGATCAGATCCGCGGTGAGGCGGCAACATTGTCATTTTTCTCAAATGGCCAATATAGCAATCCCATGGTGGTTCGCATAGCAGGTCTTGCTTACCAAAAAGGCTTTGGCGGTCATTTTCACAATGATAATGCGATGGGATTTTTACGCGAGATCCCAGGATTGATTATTGCATGTCCTTCAACGCCTAAGAATGCAGCGCTACTTCTAAAAGAATGTGTGCGATTAGCCGATGAAGAACAGCGTGTCGTTGTATTTTTAGAGCCGATTGCTTTGTATATGGTAAAAGCATCTGACCCATACCCGCTACCACATGAACGCATTGCATTTGGCGAAATCAGTGTGGGAGGTGCTATCAATAGCACTAAGACCATTTTGAGCTATGGTAATGGGATGCATTTGGCACGACAAGCCTGTGAGATCCTAGATAATGAATATAACATCAAGGTAAAGTTAATTGATTTGCAGTGGTTAGCACCTTTGCCGTTTAACGCGCTTAAAGAAGCCTTAAAAGATCAACAAGAAGTCATTATTGTGGATGAGTGTCGTCAAACGGGTTCACTGAGTGAGCAACTCGTAACGTGGCTGGTTGAGAATTTTACCTCGTTACCGGTTATAAAAAGAATCACAGCTGAAGACTCTTTTATTCCTATTGGTGATGCTTGGAAATATGTTTTACCAAGTTGCCAAGCTATTGTTAACTGCATTATCAATCTACCTTCACAACAACGGAGTCAGTGAGATCATGGAAGACTTATTTTGTTTGGACGATCAATTGACACAAGAAGAAAAACTAATCCGATCTTCGGTACGTCGCTTTGTCGATGAAGAAATTACCCCAATTATGCCAGATTGTTATGAGAAGGCTATTTTTCCTCGTGAACTTATAAAGAAGGTGGCTGATTTAGGACTGTTTGGCATGACCTTGCCTGAGATCTATGGTGGCGCAAATGCAACTGCCGTGGCGTATGGTTTGGTTTGCCAAGAATTAGAACGTGGAGACAGCGGGCTGCGTAGTTTTGTGTCGGTACAAAGCTCGTTATCAATGTATCCCATTTTTGCTTATGGTAACGATGAACAAAAATCGCGATTTTTACCATCAATGGCAAAAGGTGAAACCATCGGTTGCTTTGGCTTAACAGAGCCTGATGCAGGATCAGATCCTTCTAGCATGAAAACCCGTGCCAAAAAAGTGCAAGGGGGTTGGCAATTGAATGGGGCCAAGATGTGGATCACGAATGCCACAATAGCGGACTTGGCCATTGTTTGGGCCAAAGATGACGAAGGTTATGTTAAGGGGTTCATTGTTGAGAAAGGCTTCGCAGGTTTTAAGACCAACGAAATTCATCATAAATTGTCACTGCGCGCTTCTATTACCGGTGAAATCGTTTTAGAAGATTGCTTTGTACCTGATAGTCACTTTTTGCCTGGCACTACCAAGGGGCTCAGCTGCGCTTTGGGGTGTTTAACCAAAGCACGCTATGGTATTGCTTGGGGAGCGATGGGAGCTGCCATGGCGTGTTATGAAGCCGCATTAGCTTATGCTAAAGAACGTACTCAATTTGGAAAACCGATTGGTGCTTTTCAATTGATCCAAGCGAGTTTGGTCGATATGGTGACCGAGATTGTGAAAGCTCAAGCGTTAAATTTGCAACTTGGTCGTTTAAATGATCAAAATCGTGGAACATTTGTTATGGTGTCGCTCGCTAAGATGAATGCTTGTAAAGAAGCTTTGAAAATAGCTAGAGCAGCGCGAAATATTCTCGGCGCAAATGGGATCAGCTTGGAATATCATGTTATTCGTCACATGGCGAATCTTGAATCAGTCTTTACTTATGAGGGAACCGATAACATGCACCACCTCATCGTAGGTAAGCATATTACCGGTTTAGACGCATTTTCCTAGCCACTTAGTGTATGGTGGGTTTGGTATTCACGCTATGATCAAGCACCGTTGCAGTGTCTGCTGCGGTTGCTTTTTCAGTTTTCCCTGAGAATTGTAATGATTTGTGCGAAACCAATTTGTTTACAGGCGTTTCATCGTTTGCACTAAACCGCTTCTGAATGGCAGTTAAAGTAGCTAAAAACTGCAGGTTATAGGCAGATGCAATTTGTTGTTGTCTTGAAAAAGTTGCATCTGCCTATAACCTGCAGTTTTTAGCTACTTTAA
>CAZCXZ010000156.1:0-6206 GCA_964502705.1 Uncultured Candidatus Berkiella sp.
TTGAAATGATGGGCGGTGTCGTTGAAAAATTATTATGGCGCAACACGGCCATTCCTGCACATGCTAAGCAAATGTTTACCACCTACCAAGACGGTCAAACCGGATTATCATTGCATGTGGTGCAAGGGGAACGCGACTTAGCCGAGAATTGCCGTTCTTTAGCACACTTTGATTTGACGGGTATCCCCCCCATGCCTGCGGGTAAAGCGCGTATTGAAGTGATCTTTAAAGTCGATGCCGATGGGTTGTTGCAAGTAGAAGCGACAGAGTTAAGTAGCGGCATAAGAAGCCAAATTGTGATTAAACCCAGCTATGGCTTAACTGAAAACCTGGTTAATCAAATGATTGAGACGGCGATTGGTTCGATTGATCAAGATAAACAAGCCAGAAAGTGCCAAGAAAAGATCAATGAAGCACAGCTCATTTTAATTAATGTGGAAAAAGCTTTGCAACAAGATGCCGGACTTTTGCCAGAAAATAGCTACCAAAAACTGTTGAAACAGATGGAAGCGTTACGGTTGGCCATCCAAGCAAAAGAGCGTGACACCATGCAAACTGTCATCAAGGACATGGAGCCTTTGCTGCAGACCTTTGCTGAATTAAGATTAAATACGGCCTTGCGCCAAGTGGTAGCAGGCAAGCGCGTTAACGAATTGGATACCTTATTGTCATGACCAAAGTCACTTTTTTACCGCATGAAATACTCTGCCCAGAAGGAAAAACCATTGAGGTTCAACCTGGTGAATCAATTTTGCAGGTAGCGCTTAATCATCATATTCAGATCGATCATGCTTGCGAAATGTCTTGTGCATGTACTACTTGCCACGTCATTGTGCGCAAAGGGTTTGCTTCGTTAGAAGAAGCCTCCGAGCGTGAAGAAGATCTCCTTGATAAGGCCTGGGGCCTAGAAAGCGAATCGCGCTTAAGCTGCCAAGCGATTGTTGAAAATGATGACTTAGTTGTCGAAATACCCAAGTACTCAATTAACCAAGTGTCGGAGAGTCGCAAATGAGCTACAGTTGGACAGATATTAATCTGATTGCAGAAGATTTAGCCGAAGCGCATCCTGAAGTTGATCCGCAAATGGTGCGCTTTACCGATTTGCATCGTTGGGTATGTGAACTACCAGACTTTGAAGATGACCCAAAGCGCAGTAATGAAAAAATCCTCGAAGCGATACAAGCCGCATGGATGTCTGAAAAAGTATAGCGCTTGCCCGGCGCAGCTCGTAGAGCGAAGACGGGGTGAGTTGTAGCTTGGGTACGGGACCAAGTATAATAGTTGGTTAAAAAAATTAGTTGGAATAATAACCTGGAGATTACCATGACGACCGAAAGAACCCTTTCCATTATCAAACCTGATGCTGTTGCTAACAACAATATTGGTCAAATCATTGCACGCTTCGAAAGCAAAGGCTTAAAAGTCGTTGCAGCACGCATGATGCAATTGACCCGTGAACAAGCAGAAGGCTTTTATGAAGTGCACAAAGCACGTCCATTTTTTAACGATCTCGTTAAATTCATGATCAGCGGCCCGGTTTTTGTACAAGTGTTAGAAGGTCCTAATGCGATTGCTGCTAACCGTGACATCATGGGCGCAACCAATCCTAAAGATGCAGCGCCTGGCACTATCCGTGCTGATTTTGCTAAAACCATTGATGAAAATGCAGTACATGGTTCCGATGCAGCTGATACCGCTGCTAGAGAAATTCGTTACTTCTTCAAAGACAACGAGATCTGTGAACGTGTCCGATAATAAAGTGAATTTACTAGGGCTTTCACAAACTGCCCTAGGCGATTATTTTAAAACCCTCGGTGAGAAGCCGTTTCGTGCGCAACAAGTGCTGAAATGGATCCACGCTGAAGGGGTGACAGACTTTGCTCAAATGACGAATTTGAGCAAAGCGTTACGTGCGCAATTAACTGAAAACTGCGTGATTATGCCGCCTGAAATCATCAGTCAGCACACCGCATCTGACGGTACACGTAAGTGGTTATTCCGGGTAGAAGGCGGTGGTGCAATTGAAACCGTCTATATTCCCGAGCCAAAACGCGCAACGTTGTGTATTTCGTCGCAAGTCGGTTGTGCACTTAATTGCAGTTTTTGCCATACGGCGCAGCAAGGCTTTCAAAAGAATCTTACCTCAAGCGAAATTATTGGTCAGTTGTGGGTTGCGGTACAGCAACTAACGGCAGAAGGCATTTTTAAAGCGATTGATCGCCCCATTACCAATGTGGTGATGATGGGTATGGGTGAGCCATTACTGAATTTTGATAACGTTGTCATGGCCATGGATCTCATGCTTGATGATCTCGCTTATGGCTTATCAAAGCGCCGAGTTACTTTAAGTACCTCAGGCGTGGTGCCCGCTATCGATAAATTGCGTGAAGTGACCGATGTGGCTTTGGCTGTATCATTGCATGCACCTAACGATGCTTTGCGTACTGAACTCGTGCCAATTAATAAAAAATACCCGATTAGCGAGTTGCTAGCTGCCTGCAAACGCTACTTACGAGATGATGCTAGGCGCCGCATCACCATGGAATATGTGATGTTAGATGGTGTGAACGATCAGCCTCATCATGCTCATGAATTGGTGAAAATTCTAAGAGCAGTGCCTTCTAAGGTGAATCTCATTCCGTTTAATCCTTTTAATGGCACTAAATATCAACGTTCAAGCAATGAAGCCATTTTACAATTTCAAAGCATTTTAATGAATGCAGGGATTGTGACGTTAACGCGAAAAACCCGGGGCGACGATATCGATGCCGCTTGCGGACAATTAGCCGGTCAAGTAAACGATAAGACCCAAAGAAGTGCCAAGTTTAAGCAACAATTAGCCAAAACCATTCCAGTGACTGTCTTGGAGTGTTAGGAGTTTTACATGAACCACGGAAAAGGTTTCTTGATTGCCGCAGTCTGTTTACTTGCGGCATGTTCTGGTAATAAAGACGACGACAAATTGGCTCAAAATAGCCAAACACCCCCCAGTATGTACGACTTACCGGAATCGGTGGATTATAATAAAGCAGCAAAATTAAATGTTGAGCTGGGTTTAAATTACTTAAAACAAGAACAAGTCGCGCGCGCTAAAACGAAGTTGCTGCGCGCTAAATCACTTGCCCCTGATTTACCCGAAGTGCACTACGCTTACGGCTATTTTCTAGAATATGTTGGTGAAATTCCTGCTGCTGAAAAAGAGTATCAAAAAGCGGTTAGCTTAAACCCCAAGGGTGGTAATGAGCGTAACAATCTGGGTACCTTTTTATGCCGACAACACCAATATCGCAAAGCAGAAAAGGAATTTTTAAAAGCGATTGATGATCCCAATTACCCCAATACCGCTGAAGCCTTTGAAAATGCCGGAGTTTGTATTAATCAAATTCCAGACACGGCCAAAGCGGCTGATTACTTTGAAAAAGCCTTACGATACGATCCTAATCGTTCAACCGCTTTATTAGAATTAGCTTTGATCCGTTACCATGAGAAGCAGTACGGCCAAGCAACTGAATATCATAATCGATATTCACAAATTGCTAAGCCTAATCCGCGCTATTTGTTATTGGGTATAGAGCTAGCAAAAATTCAAGGTGATAAAAATAAATTAGCAAGTTATCGCTTATTACTAAACAAGCAATTCCCAGAGGCGGCAAACGCGAAATTAGACGCTCCAACCAAACTGACTACCGCTAAATTATAAGCTTTCTTATTTGCATGATGGGTATGCCACGCCGTAGCGAAGGTGGGCCCATCTGCCTGTAAGGGCTGTTTATCGTCTAAAAATAGTTAGCCTGATAACAACTTGTTAAGATAAGCCCCATAAATCGTAATAAGGGGATATCCAAGTGTTACAACAAGCACCTTCCAGCAGCGAAGAAAAATTCGATATTGATTATGCCGCAATCCATGAAGAGCATGCAGCTTTAGAAATGACGCATCTTTTGGGCTTGCCACAAGAAATACAATTGTACATATTGGAAAAGTTGATCCCCGATCCCCAATTTATGTCCTATTTTCTCAATTATGCAGCTACAGCCAGGCTTCCTCGTTCATTAATTAGGGATATGAGTATTTGGGTGCAAGTGGCCAATCATTGGTTAAAGCCGGAAAATTTAGCGCGTTTATCGCATAAGACCTTAGCTAAAACCTTGCAAATGATTTCACAAGCTGGTCGTGATCATTTCTTAGATCTGCTCGATCCCAAATTTGAACATCTGTATAAAACCAACGGCATGGCCTTGGTTGCAGCGGCAACTACCCTCGATCAACATAGTGTTGAAGCCTTTCTTAATCGCTTAGCACCAACCAAATACCCTTATTATATTGGTGAAGCATTAAAGGTAGTCTGCGATTTCGATGCGCCTTTATTAGCAAAACGTTTACTAAAGGAATTAATGGGTAAAAACCCCCAGGGCCGTGATAGCCAAATTCAGCAGGCTTTTCAAGCAGCTCTAGGTAAAGGTCACTGGTCTGTCATTGATGAGTTGGTAAAACAGCCTTGTACGATTGATAGTGGCTTATTAGGACAAGCGCTCTTTGAAGCAGGTAAACAAAATGTAGCTTCGACGGTCAAAGCCATTCTTCAACATCGCTTTAATCAATTGTCATTTATGAGTAAATGGGCGGTTAAATCAACCGCTGGTTTTCAAGCTTCTGGATTGAGTGTAGATGATTTATTTGCCAATCAATATTGGCTTGTGCGCACGCCGCTCACGATCTGCTTACACCAAATTGGGTATCCAAATGCACAGACAGCAAGATTAAATGCCGATCTAGACGAAACGGATACGAATGCTATCGCAGAATTGTTGGGTAATCTTAGTTTAGAAGAGCAAACCCCACAGCTGCCTGATTCATCAATTGAGTCAGATCTTGAGACAGAGCATAAATTAAAGCTATAAAGAAGCTAAATGCCACTATTTGCTATCAGGTTCGTCCTCATCTTCAGGCTCAATAAAGAGGCTGAGGGCGTAAACCTGTGCGAGATCGTGGGCAGCCTGCTGAGTGATTTCCACAACAACGCGCTGAGTCATCGGTACAGGGGTGATTTTGGCAATTTGATTGTCTCGCAAGTCCACTTGGCTCTTAATCGCGCTTAAGATTTCGTGGCACTGGGCTCGGGTGATCCCTTCGGGGGAATCTGCGAGTTGAATAGGGAATTTTTCATTATCTGTCAGATACTTTAGTTCAATCCCAGTTTGTTCTTTAACTTCTTGAAAGAAAGCATTTAACGGCTTAGGGTCGAAACGGTGAGACATTTTAAAGCATGAGTCCTTAAAGTTATCACTATATAAACATCATATCGTATAAAAGCATAAATACTTAATACTTACTAAAGATTGTAGCTGATTTGCCGAAGAAACGGATGGGATGGTATTGATAAAGGAGGCAGGGCTCAACCCAATTGAAGAGCACTGTATAAAATTGATGAAATACATAATGTCTTTACCCTTAATCGTTCTTTCAACCGGCCTTTTAGTTGGCTGCCAATCAAGTGGCAACCAAGCAACGGCGGGCACTGTCGTTGGTGGCGTAACAGGTGGCATCATTGGTTCGCAGTTTGGCCAAGGTGCAGGACGTTGGGCAGGTGGTGCAATCGGTGTTGTCGCTGGCGCAGTGGCTGGTGAAGCGATTGGTCGTTATCTGGATGAATCAGATAATGGATACAAACGAAAAGCCTTTAGCTCGGCTTCTAGAGCCCCTATTGGCGAAACCGTTTACTGGGAAAACGGTCGTACAGGCCACTGGGGCTGGTATGAACCGACCGCTGATGGGCATTCTCGTTATGGTAACTATTGCCGTGAGTTTACGATGAATACCTATATGAACGGCCGCGCAGAAAGAGTGACTGGCACTGCTTGCCGTCGCCCGAATGGTACGTGGTACGAAATTTAACAAGAAAAGAGTTAGTTAAAAAACACATTTTTGATATTCCTAGCCCCTTTGCTAGGAATATTTAGCTGCTTCTGGGCTTAGTTGTCGCACTTGCGACCGGTTCTTGATAAAGTAAACCCCTTTATTTTATCAAGAATCGCCAAGGAGCAGTTTTGCTATGTCATCAGGCCTAAAAGTCGTCAAGGGAATGAAAGATACTTTGCCGCATGAAATAGCTGCCTGGCATTACGTTGAATCCCAGATCCGTGCACTTGTTGCCTCTTATGGTTACCAAGAAATTCGCATGCCATTGCTTGAGCAAACCGATTTAT
>CAZCXZ010000157.1:0-6157 GCA_964502705.1 Uncultured Candidatus Berkiella sp.
AGCGGATACGACCAAGCTGAGTAATTTTTTGGAGTCGGTATTTAACCTTCAGGCCGATCAGTTCAATACGAACTCTTCAGCGAGGTATGACAGCCTGCTCAAAACCACGCCTGTCTATTCCATTACTATAATGGATATTGCCAGCAGAACCTATCAACTGGAGGTTTTCCCGCCTTTAAATGGTGAGCAGGTTATTCTTGGGCGACTCAATGATAATATGTCGGCTTTTTTTAGCCCGAAACAAATAGCTCAAATCACTCGGAAAAGGAGCTATTTTGAGTATTAATTCGACCAAACTGACTCATTTTTCAGATTGGTTTTTCTTTTTAACTTTACCGCCCTATAATAAACACAAACCACTGATTTGAGATGAAGTTCATTGTTAATTCAAGCTACCTGCTTAAGCAGCTTTCTAATATCAACGGGGTAATTACCACCAACCCGGTTGTTCCTATTTTAGAGAATTTTCTTTTTGAAATCGATAAGAGTAGCCTAACCGTTACTGCCTCCGACCTTCAGACTTCTATGATCACCGAGATCACCGTTGAGTCCAAAGAGAAAGGAAATATTGCTGTGCCAGCACGAATCTTGTTGGATACCTTGAAAAACTTACCCGATCAACCTGTTACTTTTTCAATTGACGAATCAACCTATAGCATTGAGATCAGTTCAGATAACGGTCGTTATAAGTTAGCAGGTGAAAACGCTACCGACTTTCCGAAAGTACCAGCTGTTTCAAATGACTTTTCAGCGTCAATTTCTTCTGAAGTATTAGCACGGGCTGTAAACAATACCATTTTCGCGACAAGCAACGATGAGTTGCGCCCAGCCATGACGGGTGTGTATGTTAATTTGGGCGAGAAGAACACTACGTTTGTAGCTACGGATGGTCATCGTTTGGTGCGTTACCGCAGAACAGACATCAAATCTGAAAACGGAAACTCGATCATCATTCCGCGCAAAGCATTGAACTTATTGAAGGCAACCTTGCCTACTGAAAATACCGATGTGAGCATTGACTTCAACATGTCGAATGCATTCTTCAAGTTTGGACACATTCGTATGATCTGTCGTTTGATTGATGAGCGTTTCCCTGATTACGAAAATGTAATTCCGGCTCAGAACACCATTAAGATGACCATTAGCCGCACGGATTTGTTGGGTTCGCTAAAGCGGATTTCTATCTATGCGAACAAAACAACGCACCAGGTACGCTTAAAAATTACGGGTAGCGAGTTGCAGGTTTCTGCGGAAGATCTTGATTTCTCGAATGAAGCGAACGAACGCCTTTCATGCGAGCATGACGGTGAAGATATTGAGATCGGATTTAATGCTAAGTTTTTGATCGAAATGTTAAGCAACTTAGATACAGATCAAATCAAATTGAATATGTCGGCCCCTAATAAGGCTGGTGTTATTTTCCCTTCTGAGAAAGATAAGGGAGAGGATATTTTAATGTTGGTAATGCCGGTAATGCTGAACCAATACGTATAGTTTTTTCCTAACCTAAACCATTGAGAGCCTTCCCGAAAAACGAGAGGGCTTTCTTTTTGAACCACAACTGGGTTAAGCATTTTGAAAAACCTCATCCTGTCCTCGGGGAGAGGTTATGCAAGTTAAAGTTTATTTCAAGTCTGCTGGCTGCGCAAGTTTCAAAGTTTGATAAGTCATCCCTCTTTTTTGTAGGCACCTATAAAATATTATTTAAAAAGCAGAACATGAACTTGACGTGCAAGAATGACCAATCGAGCGCATCCCTCTCCTCTGGAGAGGGATGGGGTGAGGTTTGAGATGGTTACTTTTCAGTATTGTAATTCATAAAAATCCGAATTAACTTATCCTGAAATTGTCTATGGAAAATTTTGGCGCCTGGTGGGAAGGATTGAGCGGTGTGCTCAAAATCTATTGGAGCCTGGCGGTTCCATTCACCCTCTTTTTTGTTTTACAACTCATACTTTCTTTTTTCGGAGGCGATTCGCCCGATGATTTGCCTGATTCTGAAATTGAAGCCGATCATGGCATTTCCTTTCAGTTCCTTACGGTCAAAAATCTCGTTGGTTTCTTCACCATTTTTTCATGGACGGGCATTGCCTGTATCGATGCCGGATTATCAAATGGAATTACATTATTAATTTCTACCGTTGCCGGATTGCTGATGATGAGCCTAATGGCTGGGATGTTTTACCTTATGACTAAAAGCGGTGCCGATGGCACTATGAAAATTAAAAACGCGATGGGCCAATCAGGGGAAGTGTACTTAACCATTCCGCCCAAGCGTGGAGGGATTGGGAAAATACAAGTGAAGGTTACCGGATCGTTGCGCACATTGGATGCAATGACCGATGATCAGGAATCATTGCCCACTGGCAAGTTTATAAAAGTAGTCGATATTCTTAATGATAATGTCCTTCTCGTAACCACTAACTAACCACTCCTCATGTTTACTTTACCCATTCTTGCCATTGTAGGCCTCTTTGTTTTTGTCCTAATCACAACTATTCTCAGGCGCTACAAACGGTGTCCTTCCGATCGCGTGTTGGTGGTGTACGGTAAAGTAGGTGGCGGTTCAGCCCGATGTATTCATGGAGGTGCTGCGTTCATCTGGCCCGTGTTTCAGGACTATGCGTTTTTAGATCTTACCCCCAATTCCATTGAAGTTAACCTGACCAGTGCCTTGAGCCGTCAGAATATTCGTGTGGATGTTCCTTCCCGGTTTACTGTAGGTATCTCGACAGAGACGGGTGTAATGGAAAATGCAGCGGAAAGACTTTTAGGATTGAGTAAGGACAGTGTTCATGATTTAGCGAAGGATATCATTTTTGGTCAGTTGAGGTTGGTGGTGGCCATGATGGACATTGAAGAGATTAACAGCAACCGCGATAAGTTTTTGGCCAATGTGGCTTCGAACGTAGAGGCTGAATTGAAGAAGATTGGTTTAAAACTGATTAACGTTAACGTTACGGATATCAAAGATGAATCCGGGTACATAGAAGCATTGGGTAAAGAAGCAGCTGCTAAGGCGATTAACGATGCCAAGAAAATGGTGGCCGAGAAGAATCGCGATGGATCGATTGGTGAAGCTGAAGCGATGCAGGATCAACGCGTGCGCGTATCCGATGCTCAAGCGAAAGCGGTGGAAGGAGAAAACTTAGCGAAAATTAAGGTAGCAAACTCCGATGCTGCCAGAAGGCAGCGCGAAGCGGAAGCGTTAAAATTAGCCACTGCATCAGAGAAAGTATAAAGTGCAAAATCATTAGAGGAAGCCTACGCAGCTGAACAGGAAGCTGAGAATGCGCGTGCTGAACGCGATCGTGCTACGCAAAATGCGAACATTGTGGTGCCTGCTGAAATCAATAAACAGAAAGTAGAAATTACTGCCGAAGCGGAAGCTGAAATGATTCGTAGAAAAGCAAAAGGGGAAGCTGATGCGATTTTATTCAAGCGCCAAGCCGAAGCACAAGGTTTGTATGAAGTGCTTACCAAGCAGGCGCAAGGCTTGCAACAAATTGTTAAAGCCGCAGGCGATAACTCACGAGATGCCGTGTTGTTGTTAATAGTAGACAAATTACCTGAGTTAGTACGTTTGCAAACAGAGGCTATTAAGAATATCAAGATCGATAAACTTACGGTGTGGGAAGGCGGCTCGGGTTCCGGTGATGGAAAAACTTCAACCGCTAATTTTATTTCCGGACTTTATAAATCGGTTCCACCACTCCAGGAAATCTTCAACATGGCAGGAATGGAATTGCCAGACTACTTAAGAGGCAAGACCGAGGCTGAATTGAAAAGAATGGCTGAGGATGCAAAAGTGAAAACTGTTGCACCAGCAATCGAAGAAACTCCAAAAGAAAACCCTCCGAAGGATAAGAAATAGTCATAGATCCTTATAAATGACAGGAGGAGGTTTTTTAAAGCAGGGACAAGATTCTTTCGATAAGAACCGGGCAATGAAAAATAAAGCCTTAAAGGGTTCTTTCGACAAAAGTTATTTTGTTACTAAGTCTAAAGATTCACTTTCCGAAAACGATCCTAAAATGAGCGAGCGTGATAGGCTAGCAGTCATTTCAAAAATTAAGTATGAAAGGCGAAGGGATAAAATACTAATTATTGGTATAGTGGTATTTATGCTGATCTCGTTGTTTACTTATTTTCTTTTGGGTTAGTAGATTTCAAATAGTATTAGAATACTATTTGCTCACCTCAAACGCACTTTTATAAAATCCATTGACCTGAACATACTCAAGTAGTTCAACGTAGAATGGATGCGAACCCAGTGTGGCACTGTCGCCAATCATAATTAATTTCTTTCGCGCGCGAGTCATGGCTACATTCGTTCTGCGGATGTCACCCAGAAATCCGACTTCAGCTTTTTCATTGCTGCGCACAAAACTAATGGCAATTACATCCCGCTCCTGACCTTGAAAGGCATCCACGGTATTAATTGAAATGAGTTTGTAAATGGGTTCGAGAATGTGCGAGGTTTCTGCCAGTTTTTGCAGATGAGTAACGTGTGCCCGGTAGGGAGCAATGATGCCCATCGTAATGCCTTCTTCCAACCAGGTTTCTGCGCCAACTTCCTCAACTAATCTTTCAACCAGTTGCATCAGTAGATTTCCTTCGTCCAGATTAAATCGACTTAGTGTTTCAGGGTCTTGTTGTTCGGTATATCCACATCCTGCTGTGTCAATAAATTCAATGGGTGGTTGATTGGGTCTTAATAGTTCTGTGCGCACCGAATCGTGTGCCACCAATTCATCTTTATAGAAATATGTGGATGGAAATTTCATGATCGCCTCATGCATCCGGTATTGCACTTGTAGCATGCTAGCCCACTCAGGATGTTTTGCAATTCCTTTTTCAAAGAGCGTTCGTTCAAGTCCACCCTTGGCAGCTTCAACTGATTTAATGGTTGGAGGTAATTGACAATGATCACCCGCCAGAATTGCGCGTTGTGATTTCAGTAAAGGAATCCAACAAGCTGGCTCAAGGGATTGGGCGGCTTCGTCAATAAATACCGTCTTAAATCTTCGTCCGCGCAACACCGGATGAGATGAACCCACCAACGTACTACAAATAACATCGGCTGATTGAAGCAAATCGTTGATGATGTAAAACTCCAGCATGTCAGCATCGGACTTTAAAGCCCTAGCTTCTTCTTTTAGTTGTCTGCGCTGATTTTTTTCATGACCTCCAAAATTCCGTTTAAACCTGAAGGCTGCAGCCCGCACTTGTTCCATCTTTTTGCGCAGGGCTCTTAGCTCACTAAAACTGTGGTGTGTGGCAATACGTGCATCTAATGTTTTGCTTAGCGTTTGTTCAGTTACCCGAGCCGGATGCCCGATGCGAATCACATTCAATCCTTGGTCGCTTAACTTATCCACTAGTAAATCAATCGCTGCATTACTGGGTGCACACACCAACACTTGCCCCTCCAATTTATTGGTAAGTACAATGGCTTGAACAAGCGTGGTGGTTTTGCCTGTGCCTGGTGGACCGTGAATAAAGGCAACATCGCGTGCGGAAACAATTTTGTTCAATGCGTGTAGCTGACTTTCGTTCAAGATCTTTCTGGATACTTGATGGTGCTTACTGGATTGCTGTGAAGTAATTGGAGTCTGAATTTTTCCAGCGCCTAAGAAAATTTCCCGAAACTCAGCCACGCGGTCACCCTCGGCTTGAATCACCTTGTTCAACGAGTATTCCATCTCCTTGTACGTCATCTCATCAAACATCACATCCAGCCCCAGTTGACCATCTTCAATCCAGTCGGGTACCTCATCACTATTGAGTGTAATCGTTATTGTATCCTCCTTCACATAATTAATCACTGCCTGGGTATGCTCTTTTTCCGGTTTGCCCGATGCATTGCAAAACAAGCTTACAAGTTTGCCACTTTGAAAACTGTGCGGTTGATCGGAGGGATGGATTCGCTGTAGTTCAAGAATGATTCGTTCCCCTGTCCCGATGTAATCGCGCACCAGTTTGATTGGATACCAGGTTACCCCTTCTTTTACACGTTGCGTAAGTGAACGCAGCAAAACTTTTTGACGATACTGCTCCAGATCGGCCTGCCGTTCTTGCTTTATTAATGCAAGTGTTTTTAAAAGTTGTTCTGTAGCAGTCATTTGATTTTTAAAGTGGCGCAAAGATGCAGGTG
>CAZCXZ010000158.1:0-6069 GCA_964502705.1 Uncultured Candidatus Berkiella sp.
CATGTAGCTGTTTCATTTGAAGAGCCAGAATATACCGCCAACGCGGATGGATTAGGAACGCTCCGTATATTAGAAGCGATCCGAATTTTAGGCCTTGAGAAGAAGACCCGCTTTTATCAAGCGTCGACTTCCGAATTGTTTGGTAAAGTACAAACCATTCCACAAAGTGAAGCGACACCTTTTTATCCACGCTCACCTTATGCCGTTGCAAAACTATACGCGCATTGGATAACGATCAATTATCGTGAAGCCTACAACATTTTTGCTTGTAACGGCATTTTGTTTAACCACGAATCACCCGTGCGAGGGGAAACCTTTGTTACCCGTAAAATTACCCGTGCGCTCGCGCGTATCAAGTTAGGTTTGCAGGATTGCTTATATTTAGGCAACCTCGATTCCTTACGTGATTGGGGGCATGCGAAAGATTACATCGAAATGCAGTGGTTAATGCTTCAGCAAGACCAACCCGATGATTATGTGATTGCTTCAGGCGAACAACATAGCGTTAGAGAGTTTGTCACCATCGCAGCCAAAGAACTTGGTATTACCATGCGTTGGGAAGGTCAAGGATCGGATGAAAAAGGCTACGATGCCATTTCAGGCGCATGTCTGGTTGCGGTAGATCCAAGATATTATCGTCCAACAGAAGTTGACACCTTGTTAGGTGATGCAACCAAAGCTCAACAAAAGCTTGGCTGGAAACCCAGAATCAGCTTTGAAGCATTGGTACAAGAAATGGTGGTGGAAGATTACAAGTTGGCACAAAAAGATGCCTTCTGCCAAAAGGAAGGCTTTAAAGTATTTGAGTATCAAGAATAACCTATGAAACATGATGATAAAATTTATGTGGCAGGGCATTCCGGGCTGGTTGGTGGCGCGTTAGTTAAATCCTTACGTGCTGCAGGCTTTCGGCATATTATTACTCGCACCCATGCAGAATTGGATCTAACCGATCCGATCGCCGTAAAAGCATTTTTCAAGGAAGTAAAACCCCACTATGTTTTCTTGGCAGCTGCGAAAGTGGGTGGTATTTGGGCAAATGATAATTTACCTGCCGACTTTATTTTGCAAAATCTACAAATTCAAAATAACGTCATTTTAGAATCTAAAGAACATCATGTTAAACGATTACTTTTTTTAGGCTCATCTTGTATTTATCCACGTCAATGTCCGCAACCTATTCTAGAAGATTATCTGTTAAGTGGCCCGCTAGAACCCACCAATCGTCCTTATGCATTGGCAAAAATTGCAGGAATTGAATTGTGTTGGGCTTTTAATCGTCAGTTTGGTACGCAATATCTTGCTGCCATGCCAACCAATTTGTTTGGGCCAGGCGATAACTATGATTTAAAAACCTCTCATGTGATACCGGCTCTGATTCGTAAAATGCATGAAGCAAAAATCAATGATGAAGCCGAAATGGTGGTATGGGGAACAGGGCAGCCGCGCCGTGAATTCTTATATAGCGAAGATTTAGCCGATGCCTGCGTATATGTGATGAACTTGCCTGATGAACAATTTGTGCCATTAGTTACCTCAACCACCAGCGCGCCGATTATTAATATTGGCTGCGGTGAAGATCTGACCATTGCAGAATTAGCATCCATGATCGCGAAAGTGGTGGGATATCAAGGGCGCATCCATTTTGATACCACCAAACCCGATGGTACGCCAAGAAAATTGCTCAATGTGGATAGACTGCATGCGTTAGGTTGGCGAGCGAAGACGGATTTACAGGAAGGATTGAGCTTAGCCTATCAATACTTTAAACAAAATGCGCTAACGCCAGTTTGTGATGTAGGCTAATATGAGAAAGCTTTTTCAGAAAGTACTGTTTCTTTTTGATCGAAAGGAAAAGTTGCAGCTTGGTGCAATACTAACAGGCACGGTATTAATGGGCTTTGTTGAAATGATTAGTGTTGCAGCAATCATGCCTTTTATCGCAATTGCTGTCAAACCTTCACTGATTGAAAGTAATCACTTCTTAAACGCATTTTATACTTATTTTTCTTTCGCCAGTTATAATCGATTCTTGTTAGTTATTGGCGGGATCGTTTTTTGCCTATTGTTATTTGGTAATATTTTCTCTGGCCTCATGTCCTGGACCATGTTTCGTTTTTGCTATACCAAGGGTAAAAATATTTCAGGTGGTTTATTTCAAAAATACCTAATGCAGCCTTATTTGTACTTCCTCGATAAAAATAGCAGTGAGTTATCAAAAAATATTTTAGCTGAGGTTGATCGCTTTGTAATCGGAATTCTGAATAACAGCTTACAAATGTTTTCAAAAATCGTCATGGTATTGTCGATTTTTACTTTGTTAGTGATTGTTAAGCCGTTGTTGGCGCTGACTGTCATGGGAGTGTTGGGAACCACTTATTATATTTTGTTAAAAATCATACGTGCAAAAATGGTTTCTGCTGGTAAAACTTCGTCATACGTGAATGGTTTACGATATCAAACAGTTAATGAAGCGCTAGGTGCTATAAAAGAGTTAAAAATTTTGGGGCGGGAGCAGTTATTTATTGATAAATATCGTGATCAAGCACAACATTATGCTAGATCAGAGACTTTATGCCAACTCTCACCATCTATCGCCAAATATGCGATTGAAGTGGTTGCCTTTGGCTCAATGCTATTAATTGCGCTTTATCTCATTGCAACTCACGAAGGGATTAGCGAGTTTATGCCATTACTTGCGCTTTATGCACTGTCTGGTTATCGATTGATGCCAGCCATGCAGCAAGTATTTTCAGGCTATACCTTATTTAAATATCACCAATCGGCTTTAGAATTATTATGCAAAGAAATGCAATTACCGAGCCCTAAAAACCTATTGAGTGCTGAACCATTGTCATTTACAGATACACTTGTATTAAACAACGTTTCGTACCGTTATCCAGAAAGTGAAAAATGGGCATTAAACAATATCAACATGTCAATAAAACAACATGCAACGATTGGTATTGTGGGGGCTTCAGGCGCTGGAAAAACAACGCTTATCGACATCATTTTGGGTTTATTAACCCCAGAAGGGCAACTTACTGTTGATAATGTAGCAATTAATCACCACAACGTCCGTGCTTGGCAGCGAAATATTGGGTATGTTCCGCAATCTATATTTTTACTAGATGGCACCATCGCAAGCAATATAGCGCTTGGCATTTCAGAAAATGCGGTTGATATGGATGCGGTTATTAAAGCATCAAAATTGGCTAACTTGCACGAGTTTATTACGACTGAGTTGCCACAAGGATATAACACAAAGATAGGTGAACGAGGCGTTCGATTAAGCGGTGGGCAAAGACAACGGATCGGTATTGCGCGCGCTTTGTATCATGAGCCTGAACTATTGATTTTTGATGAGGCAACCAGTGCACTCGATGGAATTACTGAGAAAGTGATTATGGAAGCCATTCATTCTTTAGCAAGCCGCAAAACGATTATTCTCATCGCCCATCGACTCAATACGGTAAAAGACTGCGATACGATTTATATTTTTGATCGGGGCAATATTATTGGTAATGGTAGCTATGACCAGCTAATAGCTACGAATAGAGTTTTTCAACATTTAGCTAATGCGCATGAAAGCGCTTAAGAGTACAAAGGGGCAAATTGTGTTCAATAACAAGTCAATTTTAATCACGGGAGGCACCGGGTCATTTGGTCGTGCTTTTATTAAGCATGTGCTATCAAATTATCAGCCAAAACGATTGATTGTCTATTCACGTGATGAATTGAAACAATTTGAAATGCAACAAGAGTTTACTCATAGCGCAATGCGCTACTTCCTAGGCGATGTGCGCGATGCTGAGCGATTAGATACCGCGCTTCATGGCGTAGATATTGTGGTGCATGCTGCCGCGTTAAAACAAATCACCGCAGCTGAGTACAACCCCATGGAATGTATCAAAACCAACGTGGTGGGCGCGCAAAATATCATCAATATGGCATTAAGAAACGAAGTTGAAAATGTGGTTGCATTATCGACCGATAAAGCAGCAAACCCAGCTAACCTTTATGGTGCCTCAAAATTAGCTGCCGATAAATTATTCGTTGCGGCAAACAATATTGTTGGGAACCGTAAAACACGGTTTTCTGTGGTCAGATATGGGAATGTGATGGGCTCCCGTGGCTCTGTAGTCCCTTTCTTTAGAAAACTGATAGCAGATGGCGCAACCGAATTGCCGATAACCGATCCACGTATGACTCGCTTTTGGATTACGCTTGAGCAAGGTGTGGAATTTGTTACTAAGGCGTTTAGTCGAATGCAAGGTGGTGAAATTTTTATTCCAAAATTACCATCCGCTGGAATTATGGATATTGTTAATGTATTAGCGCCTGGAATTCAAACTAAAGTCATCGGTATTCGTTCAGGTGAAAAATTACACGAATTAATGTGCACCAAAGACGATGCTAGGCATGTATTAGATTTTTCAGACCACTATATTATTAAACCAAGCATCAATGTGAGCTTCCATGCAGACTACGAAGAAAATGCATTAGGTGAAAGAGGCTATTACGTGCAAGAAGGCTTTGAGTACAGTTCTGAAACCAATCCATGGTTCTTAACCATGGAAGGTATTAAGGAACTGATTGCGTGAAGAATTTTATTCCCTACGGCAGGCAAGATATTGATGTAGATGACATCAATACGGTTGTGCAAATTCTAAAATCCGATTGGTTAACGCAAGGGCCAGTGATTGATGAGTTTGAACAAGCAACAGCAAGCATGTGTAATGCTAAATTTGCCGTTGCCCTAACAAGCGCAACAGCCGCACTACATTTAGCTTGTTTAGCTTTAGAATTAGGGCCGGGAGATATTCTTTGGACCAGTCCTAATACCTTTGTCGCATCCAGTAATTGCGCGCTGTATTGTGGTGCAAGTGTCGATTTTGTCGATATCGATGAAAAAACTTACAACATGTCGGTTTCGGCTTTGGAAGAAAAGCTTAAATGGGCAAAAGCGCATAATAAGCTACCCAAAGTGTTAGTAGTGGTGCATTTTGCAGGTCAATCTTGCGACATGAAAGCCATTAAAGCATTGATTGAGCCCTATGGCATTAAAGTAATTGAAGACGCTTCCCATGCAATAGGGGGTAAATATCAAGAAACCAAAATAGGATCATGTGCTTATTCTGACATGACCATTTTTAGCTTTCACCCGGTTAAGATCATTACTACCGGTGAGGGTGGTATGGTGTTAACTAATTCAGAAGCCTTGAAGAAAAAATTAAACTTATTACGAAGCCATGGGATTACACGAGATCCGCATTTAATGGTAGGTAGCAGCGACGGTTCATGGTATTACCAACAAATTGCTTTGGGTTTTAATTATCGTATCACTGACATTCAAGCAGGCCTGGGTTTAAGCCAACTAAAAAGAATTGATAGCTTTATTCAACGTAGACGAGAATTAGCAGGTCAATATGATCAGCAATTAGCTGCATTGCCGGTTGTTACGCCCTGGCAATCACCGGATTGTTTTTCGGCTTATCATTTATATCCAATTCAGATTAAGCCAGAAGTCGGATTATCACGAAAAGCCGTTTTTGATGCTCTTCGAGAAGCGAACATTGGGGTAAACGTTCACTATATTCCCGTACATACGCAGCCCTACTATCAACAACTAGGCTTCAAAAAAGGCGCATTCCCAGTTGCAGAAAACTATTATGAACGGGCTATTTCGTTGCCATTGCATTATCGACTAACGGACAGCGAGCAAACCTATGTTGTCAACTCCCTAAGTACTATTTTGAAAGCAGGCTGAAAATGCAAATAAGGGTGATTGTTCAAAGTCGACTGTCTTCAAAACGATTGCCAGCAAAAGCATTGCTTCCAATTTGTGATATTCCTACCGTTGTACTCTGCGCTAAACGAGCAGGTAATTTAGGTTTGCCAGTTACTGTTGCAACCTCAAATGAATTGGAAGATGACCTTATCGCCAATACACTCGATACGCATGGTGTTGCCTATGTTAGAGGTTCATTAAACTGTGTGCTAGATCGATTTCTACTCGCAACACAGAGTATGAACGATAATGACGTCATTGTTAGACTAACAGCAGAT
>CAZCXZ010000159.1:0-6039 GCA_964502705.1 Uncultured Candidatus Berkiella sp.
CCATTTCAATACTGGCAGGTATGCCTGCTTTAATTGCGGGATTGACGGGATTCTCTTTCCCTGAAAGTTCAGGATTTACTTGAAATCGTTCATACAGAGCCCGTGTCCCCTTGATTTTCATCAAGGGGAAGGAACTCATTAGCAAAGTATGAACCTCATCAAAAAAATCGCTCATTAAACCCTACATTTCTTTAATTGCTTTGCTAAATCATTCATTAATGGATCATCATAAGCACCAAAAGTCACCTCATCATTTATTTCAACTCGATTGCTACTTTTGTGTGTTTCATATTGTGTTAGCAATGAAGGTGTCGCTACGGATGATGAATCGGCCACACTTATAGCAGAATGGGGGGGCGCTACAGGTGGCTCTTCACTGTCTTTTCCAAAAAGCAATCTGGAGTAATTCATGCATTCTTCAATCAAGAAAAACCCGACACCAACTTTGAATGACATAAATAAGCGAGGTCCAAGCCCACCGGTGAACAACTGTTTTGCGGTAATGCCTTCGATTGCTTTACGCAGCGGTACTTGTTTTACTTGCATATTGGTTTTTATCACATCACCTGGTTGCGACAATACCAAACTGCTTAATGCACCAAACCATTTTGCTGCGAGGTTTAAAAGCTGGCTTCTATCCTTGCTTTCATAGGTATTATTCATTAGCTGATTTGCTAAAGCAGAACCACCAAATAAACCAACGCTGCCTGGTACGTTTCTAGCCAATCCGGTAAAGATTGCGCCACGATATAAGCCCTGAACACCGAGCGCACGCGCACTTCCCCAAGAAACCGCTTCTTTTAAGACTTGCTTTCTGATTTGCACGGTATCAATCGCTTGGAAAAATAACGGCTCAATCAAACCAGTTGCACCACCCGCCGCACATTGAATCAACACTAATCCATAATTTCCAAAGTGATTGGATGCCATCACGCCATATTTTGCTTTCAGACTATCATTCAAAGCATCTTGAACCGTATATTTATAAATGCGCATGGGGCCTTTTTTAAACAACGCCACCCCTAATCCACCATATAGCTGAGAAAAGCTACCTGCAACACCACGTTCAGCGACTAAGGTTCTTAACCAAGGAAGTGCACCTTGCTTGTGTGTCATCCCGTTCTTAGCAACTGTATCAACTGGGTGAAAAATAAGTTGTTCACCCAAAGCGCCACTCGCTGCGCCAAAGAATTTGCTGAATGGGGTATGTTGCCGTTGTGATTGATCCGGTTTTTGTGGTCCGTGCTGCATTATTTATACCTTCCGTTAAATGGGTCGCTAGTGTGCCAAATCAATCTGATTGATGCAACTTAACCCAGTGATTGAGCAGGAAAAATACTTAGGCTTGCAGAGCTGGAGCGCTAGCGCAACTTCGGTTTAGCCGTCAAACGTGTTGCTAGTTGCTGTTCTATCTCTTTAGCGCGTTCTGTAATCGTTTTTTCGACCTCGCCAACGACTTCTTGTCCTTCTGCCCAGGCGGCATGCAATGCTTCATTATTAGGGCTGCTTGATCGGGATAATGAAGGGCTGCTATGGGTTGATTCAAAGCTATTATCAGATTCATAGCTGTCAGAATCTGAACTATTGGATGATGTACTTCTATCTGATAATTCGTCAATCACATCTAAAAATTGTTGAAATTGCACTTCTAATGATTTCATGGCATCTAACATTCCTTGATACTCTGCTTTGGTACCGTGAAACAACGTTAATAAATCTTTATCTGATAGCGACTCTAAATGTGACTCTACTTTGTGTTTTGCTCTCACACGAACTTTTGTGATCCCCTTCTGTAAACGTTTACCTTCTTCAGTTTCTATGGCATTCATATCTAAATAGCGATGTAACACCGATACACGTCGGTTTGGTGCCGCGCGTTCAGTATCGTCAAGATCCACACTACCTGCCGCCAAACTCGGGTTATCACGAATTGCGGTTTTCAAAAAAGTTATCGATTGCGCATTACGGATAAATGCAGCAGGCATTTCTTTCCAAGAAACATATTTTCGTCCATTTTCAACTGTATGAGGCGCTTTATTAACCCTTTCAAAGAAGCTTTCCATGCGCGAGGATGCAACTAAGTGATCGTAGCTAAAAAAGGAGCAATTAACTGAATCATATTGAACTCGCTCAGTCATTTTGGGATTACCACAGTAAGTCACTTGGAATCCTTGTTTTTCTAAAATTTTGCATATTTTTTCACTGCGTTGATCTTGCGCCGCATCCATGACAATGGCTTGTTTTATGCCATCCTTGATTGCACATTCAACGGCAGTATAATGCCCACCACTATGAACCATAAATTGAAAGCGTTTCTTATCAGCGGTGATAGCATCATGAAGCGCATTTGGGAACTGCGTAATATTTTGTACTTGGCAATCATAGGTTTTACGTCCAATCGCTTCTCTTTGAATGTTTTTAAGAAATATCAGTATTTTTAATGTTTCTGTGCGTGTTAATGCGCCTTCTTCAAGCTGAGCAATCACGCGACCTTTAATATTGGCTTCTTCTAATTTAAACGCTTCTAGCATGCTTGCTGAAACTTTAGGATCAAACATATTTTTAACATCATTCATGATTAACTGCATGGCAGGTGATGTCATTGCAGCTTGCAGTTTAGGCTTTCGTGCATACAAATTAGGATCAGCATTTTTAACAACAAATTCTTTATGGAGCTCAAAGAAATTCATGCCATAAACCGCTTGATAAAGATATTTTGCAACTCTTGCTGCTTGCTCAATAGCTTCTCTTTCTTCAGCGGTTTTAGCTTTTGATAAGAGACCATCCTTTTTGTTGGACAATGTCAGGAACAAATCACATAAACAAAGTCGTAATGACTCTAAATCTAATTCATTATCTTCGCTCAATTCTTGAACATTGGCTTGATATCTTTTGTATAAGGTATCCCAGAGTGTATTGATTGCTTGATTAGAGGGGCCGCTTGCTGCCATAAATGTCTCTCTTTCACAGTAAGTACACGTTATCTCAATAAATAAACAGTTACTTTCAATGAATTAGATTCGTTTATAACAAGAAAGTTTTACAAAATTGTCATTTAACAGTGCATTTCAACCAGTCTGGCGTTACATGATGAACTATTTTTCTTTGCCTGTTGTCCATTTATTAAGTTAAATGGTAATTGAGGAAAATCATGCATCCCACGCCCTACGAAATTGATGAGGTTGGCAATGCATTTGTCGCCATCGGCTCATCAGACTATAGCCCCGAGCAATCGGAATTTCTCATGGATTTTTTAACAAGATATGCGCAAGATTTACATGAAATCGAACTTGTTAAAGTCTTCAATGATAAAATCGAGATTGTTGACGCCCTGAAGACCCTGCATACGTTTGCAAATCATTATCAAAATGAAAATGATGTGTTTACAGAGTTTCAGGACGAAATTGAAGAACTCATTATCAACATAAATGAGAACGAAGACAGAATTTCAATTTGACCCGCCTTTAACGTGACGGGCCAGGGCTACTTTTTTAAAAAGACCAATTCGTCTTTATCGACACTCACTTCAATGGTGTCTCCAGAGACAAAATCCCCTTTTAGCAAAGATTCTGATAACGGATTCTCCAGTAACTGCCGGAGAGCACGTGTCAAAGGTCTTGCGCCATAAACCGGATCAAATCCTGCTGCCGCAATTTTATCAAGCGCTTCCACTGAGACCTGCAAATGAAGACCTTGATCCGTTAAGCGTTTTTCAATGTGACTTAGTTGAATATTCGCAATTTGACGAATATTTTCCTTATCAAGCCCATGGAAAACCACCGTTTCATCAATACGATTAATGAATTCGGGTTTAAAATAGTCACCCAATAATTTAATAACCGCATCTTTCATTTCACCATATGGTTTATCAGACATCGATTGGATTTGAGCGGCACCAATGTTAGAGGTCATAACGATGACGCAGTTTTTAAAATCAACGGTTCTACCCTGACTGTCTGTTAAACGACCTTCGTCCAATAACTGCAGTAAAATGTTAAACACGTCGTGATGCGCTTTTTCGATCTCATCTAATAAAATAATGCTATAAGGACGACGGCGCACTGCTTCCGTTAAATAACCACCTTCTTCATAGCCAACATAGCCAGGAGGAGCGCCCACCAAACGTGAAACTGTATGCTTTTCCATAAATTCTGACATATCAATGCGCACTAAAGCAGCTGAAGTGTCAAACATAAACTCCGCAAGCGCCTTACAAAGTGCGGTTTTACCAACCCCTGTTGGGCCTAAAAATAAAAATGAACCAACCGGTTTGGTAGGATCAGCAAGTCCCGCTCGTGAACGGCGAATGGCATTGGAAACCACTTCAAGTGCTTCTTTTTGGCCAATCACTTTTTTAGCTAAAATGCTTTCCATGTTTAAGAGCTTTTCTTTTTCGCCCTCTAACATTTTGCTCACAGGAATTCCGGTCCATTTAGCAACCACTTCAGCAATTTCTTCTTCGCCCACACGATTGCGCAACAATACGCCCTCTTTGCTTTCGGCTTCAGAAGCAGTCGCAAGGCGCTTTTCCAATTCAGGAATTTTGCCATATTGTAATTCTGACATACGCGCTAAATCACCGGCGCGACGAGCAGCATCAAAAGCGGTTTTTGCTCGCTCTAGTTCTTCTTTAACATGTTGCGTACCGTGAAGCGCGGATTTTTCCGCTTTCCATTCTTCTTCTAAGTCTGCATAGTCTTTTTCGTTTTTGTGAATTTCGTTCTCCAGCTTTTCTAATCTGACCTTAGAAGCGGGATCCTTTTCTTTACGCAAAGCTTCACGCTCAATTTTATATTGAATAAGCTTACGCTCTAATTTATCTAATGGTTCAGGCTTTGAATCAATCGCCATACGCAATCGGCTGGCTGCTTCATCAATTAAATCAATCGCTTTATCAGGTAACATTCTGTCACTGATGTAACGATGTGATAAATTCGCTGCAGCAACTATCGCCGGATCCGTAATTTCAACACCATGATGAATTTCATAGCGTTCTTTCAAACCACGCAGAATAGCAATGGTATCTTCGACATTCGGTTCATTCACCAACACCTTTTGAAAGCGCCGCTCAAGGGCAGCATCTTTTTCAATAAATTGGCGGTATTCATCTAAGGTGGTTGCACCCACACAATGTAATTCACCTCGAGCCAAGGCAGGTTTTAACATGTTGCCGGCATCCATTGCGCCCTCGGCTTTACCTGCACCTACCATGGTATGAATTTCATCGATGAATAGGATGATTTCGCCTTCTTGTTTAGCGAGATCTTTGAGTACCGACTTTAGTCGTTCTTCGAATTCTCCGCGGTATTTTGCGCCCGCAATCAAGGCACCTAAATCGAGCGATAACACTCTCTTGCCTTTTAAGCCTTCTGGCACTTCATGATTAACAATACGCTGTGCTAGACCTTCAGCAATTGCGGTTTTACCGACACCCGGTTCACCAATGAGCACAGGGTTATTCTTAGTGCGACGTTGTAATACTTGAATCGTGCGACGAATTTCTTCATCACGCCCAATGACAGGATCAAGCTTACCTTGTTCTGCTCTGGCGGTTAAATCGATGGTATATTTTTCTAAAGCTTGACGTTGATCTTCGGCGTTTTCATCTTGTACGGTTTCGCCACCGCGGATCGTATGTATCGCTTGTTCTAATTTTGCTTTGGTCACATGCGCGGCTTTGAGTGCTTTAGCCGCTGGATCATTATCATCGTCGAGTAATGCCAGTAAAAATAGTTCGCTGGAAATGAATTTATCTTTGCGATCTTGCGCGAGTTTATCGGTAATATTTAATATACGATTTAAATTATCTGAAATACGGATCTCGCCCGTTGTTTTACCCAAATGAGGTAAATTTTCCAAACTTTGATTTAAGCTTGAACGTAGCTGTAGTAAGTTAGCGCCTATTTGTTTAAGTAATGGTCGAACAGTTGAGCCTTCCTGATCAATCATGCTCATCAGAACATGCAAAGGCTCAATCATCGAGTGCTGGCGACCTAACGCCATCGATTGAGCTTGTGATAAGGCTTCTTGAAACTTACT
>CAZCXZ010000160.1:0-6019 GCA_964502705.1 Uncultured Candidatus Berkiella sp.
AACTGACAAATGGATTTAAGATAAAATCCTGTCATTTTAATCAAAATTTCGCTAATTGATAAGGCTATTTAAGATGATTAAATCGTGATTTAGCGGTAATACTACGATGATTTTTAATTTCTTGAATGGTTGGTATCAAATCAGCCATCGGATGCTCGTTGATCAAGACGTTATTGATCCGTGCAATGTCGACACCTTGAACATGCATTGATTTCATAAAGTGAATTGCCTCTTCCTTTGTTGTCGCAATAATGTCACATGAGTTTGTAACATAGGCATTGGCTATATGACTCAATTTACTCATTGGCGCGCCCGAAATTCTCAGTTCTCCGGGCTCAGTTTCCGAGACAACAATTTTTTCATCAACATGTGTTTTATGACGAAATTGATGAACACCTGCTTCATAAAAATGTTCCCACTCGTGTGGAGGAAAAAGGGTTTGGATGTCCTTTTTAAAATCAAAGGGGACGCCCACATGAATGCTAAGTAAGGACACAGCTGAAACTTTAAGGCTAGCAACTGACAATAATATGGGGCTAACTTTTTCGCCAATAACCTCATCTTGCACTTCACTATTTGTTACCTTGACGCCTTTATGTCTTAAGGCTCGATTGATGATCTCCTTTTCTTGAAGTAAATCACTTTGCCCATTAAAAGTCTGCTCAATTAACAGCAACTCATGCTCATCACGCATTTTTTCTTTGATTTTCAGAAGCGATATTGGGTCAACTGAGGCTAGTTTATCCTGCAAAGAAAATAGCTCTTTATTTGCACTTTCTTTACGAGCGATTAGCTTACTTAAACGTAAGGCATGTGACTGCTTATTTTCATAAAGCGATTTTAAAACGATTTCATATTGCTGCAAACGCTCTACTATATCAGGGGGTAGTCGACTCCCTTCTTCTGCATAAGGTAGTAAAAGATTTTTCTTGCCCTGCTCTTCTTTAGCGATAAGTGCGTCTACATCATCTATCTGAAGGCCTATTTTTGTAATATTATTACTAATAATACTTGCTTCATACTCAGCCGAAAGTTGCTTAGTGAGTAAGCTGTTAACGGTAGCGCTCTGCTCAAATGTGGACAATTCCAGATTAATTCGATTAATATTATGTTGTAAACTTAATTGCTTTTCTCGCAACTCTGGCTCGATTTCTTTAATTCTATCCAGTAGTGGATTGACTTCTTCCTCTAAAATTCTTTGAAGCTGTATGATAGATTTATCAGCATACTTTTGCATAAAATTATCATACTCAGCCACATTTGAATATTGTACAGAAGGATCATTGTATTGCTCATTGTAAAATCGCGCAGCTTGGCTGCCATTTTTAACTAACTTTCGCATTGCATTTTTAGTCATGTTAAATGAAACTCGGTCACTTTCTTCATACACATCGGTATCTGAAACATTATCAGATATTTGAATGGTATTTATGTTGTATTTATCACGCAATACACCTAACCGGTTTTGAATCCCCTGAAGCACTTTGGAAACCAAACTGGGCAAACGGATCTCTTCAATTTGAGTTGGTACAATTCCCCAGCGTGCTTCAATATCTTGTTTGTTATCAATGATTAAACCCAAGGTGCAAGGATTAACCAGCGCATCATTAAGTCCATGTGACAAATACTTTTCATCATCAAAAATATGCATAGGGTAATTACCAGCAACTGCACCATCAACATAATATTCATCGTTATATTT
Organism: Uncultured Candidatus Berkiella sp.; assembly: GCA_964502705.1. Taxonomy (GTDB): domain Bacteria; phylum Pseudomonadota; class Gammaproteobacteria; order Berkiellales; family Berkiellaceae; genus Berkiella. The sequence goes on from CAZCXZ010000160.1 coordinate 1,703, forward strand.
AACCGGCATAAAACATCCCGGATAACTCATTGTTATGCGCACAGCATCAGCAATCGCCATATCAGGTTCATTCTGTGCAGAAAAGACTCTTAAAGAGGCATCTTGGACTTTTGTTCCCGTTAAAAACAATTCCTTGATCTTCAATTCGGGATAGTCACTCCCAATCATTTGCGCTTGTTTGAATGTGATTCTGCCAAGCTGGCTAATCTGGTATTTATTTTTAAGATCAGTTAATTTTACACCGAGATAATCATCAATACGCTTATTGCGTTCAACCTCAGGTAAAAAAGCTGGAACCTTTTCAAGAAAAAGCCGCTCCCTACTAGAAAGCTCATTGAATAGTTGCTTCTTTAAATTTTTCTCTAGCTTTATCTCAATAAGCTTTTCCATCAGCTTTTTAAAACTATCGCCTTTATAAAGGCCTTTGTTCTTAAAAAGCGATATTATACCCCCAATACCTACTTCCATACCTTGGACTTCGAAAAGAGTATCTAGGCTCGCAAATGAATACGGCTGATCGAGATAGTCTTTTAAGCGTATATTGTTAATAAGAACATCTGACAACTCAGCAGGGGTGTAACCCAAAGAATATAATGCTGCTACGATGCCACCGCCTGAACTCCCTGCAATGCGTTTAAGATTGTTAAGCAGCCCATCTTGTTGTAATTGATCTAAAGCACCAAGATACCCATAGGAAAGTAATCCACCCCCTTCTAAAACGATATTCTCAATGGGAGGTTTATTAACTCGCTTTAAACGATCAGATGGAGACGATTGTTGAACGACATATTTAGCTTTCTCTTGCCAAGTCTGGATTGCAGGAACCTGTAAAAGTACAACGTCTTTAACCGTCGCTGAAGAGGCTTTATTAGGATTATTTGTCTCATAAAGATCTTTTAGCCAATCAGGAGCAATGTATTCAATTTTGTTTTTCTTCTTAAAATGCTCAGCCACTCGATAAAATGGTTGCAACATATTATTTAACGACTTATCAATCGAAAAGATTTTACTTGAAATGAATTTTACAAATTTAGGAATAAATTCATAACATAAGAATTTTCCAACATTTTTTAAGCGCTTGGCTAAGAAATTAATATTTCTCACAAAAATATTCGATGGAGATATTTTGCTCTCATTGAGTTCTTTCAGTAGTAACTCAGGATTATACTGATTAGTTAATATTTTATGTTGCAAACGCGAATCATGTGTGTCACGAAAATCGGCAATTACTGTTGCATCTTCATGGGGAACACTACTAAGAATGTTGGCCTGACCAAGGTAATTATGCATTCTTTTATTGCGTCGACGCTCGCCAATTTGACGCTGATGAATAAGATTATAGTTTTTAATGCGCAAATCAGGGCGTTTCATTTTCAAAGCATGAAGGGTTGCTGCCGTAATTACAGCTGATGACTCCGATACTTTAGCAGAATCTGTAAGTATCAACTCGATATTACTTACCCGTTTAAATTCTGCCATGTTATCTCGTTTATTCATTTCATCAATAATTGCAGCCAAACAGTATTGCGCATCTTGACCTGCAATGCCTTCTCCTGAAATCGTTATTTTTATTTTAGCGTCATCCGGTTGCAATCCTTCTTCTTGCATTTGTCGCAAAGACCATTGGATTCGTTTCATCAACTCTTCTTTGAATTGACCAAATTGCTTTTTTCGACGATTTGAATATTTGACTGCTAATGAATACTCATCCATCCAGCTATCATTGATAGGTTCATTAAATAATATAATCAACTCTTTAGTTTTTTTAACAGGGTTCTGGAGATGGTTTTTTTTAGGAACTAACACATGAGCTTTAATGGGAGGCACTTTAAACACAGAGTTACTAGCTTTATAACGACCTTTAATTTTGGTTTTAGATTGAAGTGTTGATATAGAATACTCGGTATTATTAACACCAACCACTTCACCATTTATTCGTTCAGTGTTCATTATATTACGCTTTAAATCTTGGCGATTTGCAATTAAAACTCGATCGCCCCATTTCCCACGACCTAAGCGTTGTGATAGTTCATGAAGACTTAACGCATATTCGACATCAATATGTTGCTTGGCCTCTCTCTTATATGTTTTATAATCCTGCTGCTGCTTACGCAATAAGATTGCTTGCCAATGTTTTATTGTCTTTTCTTTAGCAAGATACTCAGCATAGCCTTGAGTGATACTGGGATCTTCGGCTAGGTAAGTGTTGACAGCTTGCTCCCAGAAAGAGGTGATCTCGTCATATTCATCGCTGTCATCTGTAACAAACAACCTCTTTCTTCGCATTTCATCAATTAAAAGCTTCCTGAAAAACTTAAAACGAATTTTTCGTAATTCACTCTCATATTGCATATCAAGTAAAGGATGCTTATGATCTCTAAACATAATATCTTGCATGGCATAGAAGTGCTGAGTCAATGCTTTAGCTTCTGGTATTTTGATTCCAAACTGTAGAACATCTGCAAAAAATTCGCTACGCAACTTCGCTTTCTTAAGAAGCCCTTCCTCATCAAATCGATCTTTTTCTCGATATATTTTTACTACCTCATTGTAGTATTCATCTACTATTTCATAAAAATGTTTTTCCATCCTATCGTTTATACGAGGATCGGGATAATCTCGACGATGACTCGATATAGCATGAAGCGCAATATCAAGATGTTCTTGCAACAGACTCTCGGTATTTCTAAGTTTGCTCAGCACATGATTGCTTTTAATGTATTGTAATTGTTCCTTTTGCTCTATCAGCTCAAAAATGTCTTTTCTAATGATTTTTGTTAATTCAACACAGTTCTCATTGATAGCATAACGTTCATGCTCTAGCGTTTTTCGATGTTCTTCCGCAATACTTAATTTTTTAATCACATCAATCAAAGTATTCTGTAGTTTTAGCGTTTTTTCATTATCTGAATTGTGAGTTGCCTCATCTATATTAGCAATAATATTACGAATTTTTACCTGATAAGAACGAATTTTTTTATCCACAATGACACTTTCACTTCGCAGATTATCTAGCTCGTTGGCTGTTTCTTCTAATTGCAAATAAATGCTGTATTGTTCATCTCTTTCAATTTGTGAAAAAACAGACAGCCGCTCTTCAATATCTGCTAATTCGCTCTCAAAATCGACTTTCTTAAGCAAAGAAATAAAGGTGTTAATCTCTTGGATTGCAGGCCATAATTTCTGCTCAACAATTCTCATTAACTCTTCTGGTCTTTTAGCATAATACTTATCATGAACACTTTCGTAACTCGGTAGGTTGTTATATATAACACCCTCGCCCATATAGTCATCGACATATTCTTGCAATGCTTTTCTTCCTGAACCTATGAGCGCAGCAATGTTATCTTCAGAAAGCGAAAGATTTAAAGTTGCCAATGAATTATCAAATATCTGAATAGAGTTTATACTGTATTTATTTTTTAAATCATTAGCACGACTATGCAAGCCTTTGATGATTTTTTTTGCAAATGACAATAATTTGAAGCTATCCTTTTTAGCTTTCTTAACACCCCAGCGTGAATCAATCTCCATTTGGGAATCTACCAGCAAGCCCAACGTACAGGGGTTTACTTTGGCATCATTAACACCATGAGATAAATACTTTTCTGCGTTAAAAATATCCATTGGATAATTACTAGCAATTCCACCATCAGCATAATATTCGCCTTGATAAAGCACAGGTTCAAATGCAAAAGGAAAGCTCATGGTAATTCTAACTGCGTCAACTATTGACATATTCGGGTCAGAGGCAGCTGAGAATTCTTTTAGCGTTGCATTGGATAAGCGGGTACCGGTTACAAATAGTTCTTTAAAACCCAAAGCTGGGAAATCAACCCGTAACTTTTCCAATTGTTCAAAGTTAATCGTGCCCAAATCATCAATGTAGTATTTTTCTAGTAACTGATTGAAATGCCCATCTACATAATCGTTAATCTCATTTTGTTTATAGCCATCCTGAATCATCTTTCTAATATTCGCTGATTCTCTTTTTCTTATTTCATCTTTAAGTTTTGTAGATAATATTCGTGAAACAATATTCTTTGTGACTTCCGTAAATGCATCGCCTTTATAGAGCCCTTTATTTTGAAATAGGTTCCATATATCCGATACACCAATTTTGAGTCCTGCAACAGGGATGATACGGGTAGGATCAACGGCATGCCTTGGATCCAATAGCGATCTCAAGTCTAATTCTTTTGCCATGATCTTCATGATCTCAGGTGTTTTGCACCCCATAGCCAACAGCAAAGCAACAATGCCACCTGCCGAACTACCAGCTACCCGTTTTAAATTTTGAAGTGCGCCACTCTCGTT
>CAZCXZ010000161.1:0-5877 GCA_964502705.1 Uncultured Candidatus Berkiella sp.
TGGTGATCTCCGGCATCACCTTCACCAAGATGGTCCAGTCCTTCGGCCCGGTGCGCTCGACCATGATCACGGCGGTGGTGCCCGGCCTGTCGGCGCTGGGCGCGGTGATTTTCCTGGGCGAGCCGCTGTACTGGAATCTGCTCGCCGGGCTGGCGCTGGTGACCCTGGGCATTGTGTTCGGCGTACGCGTGCAGGCCCAACGCGTCACGGCAATGACTCCTGATTTGATAGCTGGTGACGCAGGCACACCAAGGGCTGGGGCCTGATATTTCTAGCCTTTGCTGGCTGGCCTTAAAGAGCAGTCAATAACTAGCACGGCAATCTTGTGCTGATATCCGGCAGGCACGGTCCGTTGCAGCCTTTCCTGCAGTTCACCCGGCGTCTTGGGCCTTGTTCCACCGTCGCCGGCTACTGGTTGTCGGATGCCGTCAAACCAGAAAACGAGGAAAACGCCATAACCATCCGATGCCAGTTCACGCGTATATCTCGCAATCAATTGGTTCGAGATGGCGCTCCACAGATCTTTGTGCATCTCACGCTTGATTTCAATCGGTATGTGATAGCCCAGCGCTGAAACCTTGATGTCCGCGCGCTTTTCGTCCGCGTAGCGCCCTTCCGGCTCTGCACTGACCGCCAGAAGGGCAAGGCGTGGTTTCAGTGCAAACAATAGGGTGTCACGGCACTCTTCTTCGTGCTTGGGTTTTCCCGCAGCCCAGTACTGGCGGTATCCGTTGGTGTTGCCGTCCCGGATTTCTCGTCCGAGTTGCTGCAAATGATCAAGTGTCAGTGCCCACAAGTCGGCGGCATTGGCGGGCGTCAGATTGGCCAGCGTGGCGGAGATCTGCGCTACAGATGCCGGTTGAAACAGTGCTTTACGCCGCGTCAACCGCTGGTCAAACAATGCCCGGCGCAGGGAGTCTTCCCACGCCTTCAGGTCTTTATGCTGCAGCAGCGCGACAAGGGCCTGCTTTGCCGCGTCGTCGTGATTGCCGGCAAGGGCCGAAATAAGTTCTTCCACATAACGGCCCAACTCCATGGCAGGCGATACCCAGCCCGACTGACTGGGCCATCGGGATGTGCATCGCGGCCCCAGAATACCGATCAAAAATTCAAGCGCAGCGACAGGCAATGTGAGCTTCGAACTATTTCTATCCCGTTGCGCATAAACAAGCTCAATCAAGTGACTGATGCGAGCTTGCGTCTGCGCGATGTATTGCCTGGCCGGTTCTAGGTAAATGTCAGGCGCAAGCTGTAGCGCCGCCGTAAACCAGTAGACGCGTTGTGCCACATCGCTGGGTTTGCCCTCAAGTTTGTCGGCGACTATCTTTAACTGGGTAAGCCTATCCAAGTTGTTTATGACTGAGATGATGAGCAGGCGCAGGCTTTCCAATTGCTTCTTGGCTGTCTTCAGGGGAAAGCGGTCCAAGATTTTCGGCGTGACAATTTTCGCAATTGCCGAATAGCTAGGGTCATGCGCCAGCGGATATAGGCCGTAGACATGCTCTTTCTTGGTGGCAATTTGCATATTGATCAACGGGGCCATGACGTTAGCCAAGGTTTCGGGGTGCATCGCAACCATGCTCTTAAACCAGTCTGGTGTTGCGTCGTAGTTATGAACCAAGCGAAAAGCAACGACAGTTTCAAGCACTGGTTTTGGGAGGCTCAATATAAAGGCTGGATTTTCGGTCCAATGCAGGTCCATCGCGGCCAGACAAGGCATGGCTAAGTTGTAGCGGCGACCTTGAGCGTGGAGGTCAATAATTTCTTCGGCTGTAGGCAGATCTGTCCGGAACAAGCATTGGCGCAAGCCATACAGCGCCAATTGAACCCAATCCTCTCGTTGATTCAGTAGTTCTCTGATGCGAGCTTCCGGGGTCTTCTGGTTTGATCGATGGAAATAGTTGAGATATGCGTTGCCTATTTCAACTAATGCCCCCAAGTCAAAGATGCCTGCTGCAAATTTGGGAAGCTTGCTCTGAAAAAACTCGATCTTTTCCCTTTCCCGTTCTTGCAATCGATTCCCACGCTTTATTTTGGCGTCAATACGTTCTTGGTCCTGATTCTCGGGAGGGTATGGACATTGCAAGAATGTATCAATCCAAACGGCGTTAGTAGGGTGGCTATGGCGCCAGCTCTCGAGTAACTCAATTGCGTCGCTAATGCCCGCCTTTTTTTCAACTATGCGAAAAGCTCCTAGCACGAGCGCACAACGCAGATCGGTGTGATCAAGCCCTGTAGCGAGCGACAAATACCACCGCTCAGCGTCATCGGGCTCGGGGGCTTCGCAGAGCTGCTGTTGTACTTGCCAAAGCACGCTCCATCCGGACTTTTCAGATTTGGCCCGCAAGCGTATGCCGTGTTCAAAGAGTGCTTTGTATCTGTCCGGATGCTCTTTTAGCCAATTTCGCAACGCCTCCTTGTGCTCAGAGGCCAGCGGGCTGTAGTAGTGCTCACCTAATCCTAAGGAAAACCAACGGAATAGATGCTGGGCATCCAATTGCGAGCCATGCTGGACTACTCCTCTTACCAGCAGTGATCCGATAATTCTTGCTGATTCAATGTTGTCTTCTTGATTGTCAAGTTGGTAGTGACTGGAGACTAGGGTGTCAAGTAACGCCGCAATGTTTTCAATCGGAGTCTCTTCTTTCGCTAAATCATGCCAAAAGCGCCTGTAGGCTCCGAACAGGGATGTGGATTTTGGCTGCCTGAGATAAGTCCATAGCTTCACAGGTGAAATCTGGCTGGGGTAGAGAGCGGAGAGCAGTGAGCCAAGCAGCTCGTCTTCGCTGTCCTCTACCTTGCCGTTGTGAATGTCTTCCAACATTTTCTTGGATATCAGCCATCTACCATCGCTGCGTTCAAATGCAATAAGAACCTGCAAAGCCTCGGTACGTGAGCCTGGCCAGTAACTTGCGTCCCGTACAACATGCTCCAGTTCTGCATTGAGTCCGGGCATGGCTTGCCCATGGGCGATCGCATCCAGTACGCAGTCGATCAATGCCAGGTGAGCGGGACTGCGGTCGGCAGACCTCAGCAGGCCCCGAAAATCCTCTTCCATATCGGCGGTGGCCAATGCGCCGAAGGATTGACTGTCCCAGCTTTGTGTTCTGAAATAGGTATAGCGCTTTGCCTCGTTGCTCAGTGCTTCTAGGACACGTAGCTTTTCCGAACGTGTGAAACTTCGCACGTCACCATTGAGGATGACACCCAGCGGATCGCGATCAATGAGCTCTGTGCGCAAGGGGCCTGTCGCAACGGCTGCGAGCCAGGCATGCAGGCCCCGCAGCTCGGGCACTACGCCGGCATCTTCGCCGAGCATCAATGCCAATACGCGGTTGGCAGGCAATCCCTCATTGATCCGCTTGGTGATGTATTTCGCTGCAAGGTATTCCGCGACGGTTCGGTGAACGGGGACGAGTTCGCCGTTACCCGTGCCTCTGAAAAGCCGGGTATGAAGCGTTGCCTGACAAAGTGCGATGCCTGGCGCGGATTCGCTGGTGGGCAATTCAGGCAACGCGATTACATCGCCTTTGGTGTTTCCCGATTTTTGAATTGCGATGGAGACGCCGCCCGAGAGCAGCATGAGAGCGCACAGGTAGCCCGCGGCTTGAAGAAGCTCGTCATCCGGGTGGGCGCCCTCCCGTGAGACAGCAAGCCACTGATCGTTGTGCTCCCGCACAAGTTTGGCGCAAGCCATTTGGTAGGTTTGCGTTTTACTCTCTGGCCAACCACTCACCGTGGCTTCAACCAGCATGCGCAGTGTTTGAGGGTTGTCCAGCAGGCCGTCGAGATGATGCTTTTCAGCTTCGTCGACGAAGTTGGCGGCACTGTGCGCGTCTGGGGATTGCCAGTACGTTACCAGCGCCTCGATTTCCTGTCTGTTCAGCGGTTCAAGGTGCAGCTCAAGAAAGCCTTTATCGCCTACCAGCCGCTGTAGTGCGTCGCTATCGGTATTGCCACGCCAGTCCGCTTCCCGACAGGAAATGCGAAACATGGGCGTTCCCAATTTTTGCAATTTGCTGCGTATCTGCCCCAGAGCTGTGAAGCCCAGCGCGTTTCCCGCTGCAATTTCGTCGAGGCCATCGATGAAAAGAAGCGGGGCAGGGGGTGGTTCCAGATCCACGAAATCGCGTGCGGTAATGTAGTAACCGCCCTCCGTAGCGCTGCGTTCTTTGAAGGCGTCTGTTTTCCCCGCCCCCGGGTTTCCTATCAGCACCCAGGCATGCACCGCGCTGAAGTGGCTGATGGGCTCAGGCGCTGACAGGACACCGTCTGCCTGGCGTACACGCACCCTGCGCTCGATGGGCAAACGGTCCCGTGCAGCATCGAGTGCTGAAGTCATGCGGGTTCCAGCCAATGTGCCAGCGGATAAGACAGGAATTCGGTCAATTCCACGCCGCCCGCGCCCACTAGCAAGCAGCGGCAATCGCTGTGCTGCTGCGCGAATGCTTGCAGTCCATTCAACTTGCCGTGGTTGGCGCCGCTTTTGACTTCAATGGCGGTTAAGCGGTTTGCATCGGAGATCACAAAGTCCACCTCATGAGGACTTTCGCGCCAGTAGTGGATTTTTTCATTGCTTGTAGCTGTGTTGCACAAATGCGCGCCCAAGGCGCTTTCCACAAGACGCCCCCAGAACGAGCGGTCAGCTTGTGCCTCGGCAAATGTATAGGGTGTGGCACTCGACATGAGCGCCGTATTCAGGACGTTGAATTTGGGCGGTGAAGCACGTTGGCGGGCGACACCTCTGTGATATTTGTGCAAGCCCATGAGCAAGCCGGCATTGCCGAGCAGGTCAAGGTAGCCTGCGAGAGTTGTTTCATTGCCCGCGTCCTCCAGCTGGCCTTTGACTTTGCCCAAGGCAAGAATTTGCCCCGAATAGGCGCTGCCCAAGGTGAATAGCTGCTTGAGGAGGGCGGGCTTGTCAACCCGCACCATCTGCAGAATGTCGGTGTCTATGCTGGGCTGCACCAAACTTGCCAGCACGTAGTTGCGCCAACGATCTTCGCCGCGAATAAGGGGCGCGCTGCCTGGATATCCTCCAAAGAAAAAATACTCACTCAGCGTGAAATCGAAGGCTTCATGCATTTCCTGAAAGGACCAGTGTGTGACGGGTATGAGCTCGTACCGGCCTGTCAGGCTTTCGGTCAAGCCTTTTTGCATCAACAACGGTGAGCTGCCCAGCAGGACAACGTGCATGTCCAGCCCGGTGGCCTGGTCTGCATCCCACAGGCCCTTGACGACTTCCGACCAGCGAGGGATTTTCTGGATTTCGTCAAAGACGAGTGCAAAGGCCTGCGCCGTATTTTTCGCCCGGTGGAGTTTGAGCTGCTCACGGGCGATTTTCCACATGCGAATCAACCAAGCGGCGTCCCTGATTTCGCCGGTGGCCTCCGCGCTTGTTTCGCCATACATGCCAAACGAGCGGGGTGATGGCTCTTCATATTGATCAACGGCGATAAACTGATGGGCAATATCTGCAAGTGCAGCACGCACCAAGGTCGTTTTTCCAACTTGCCTGGGACCCGCGACGATGGTAATAAAGCGTGAAGCTTCCCCAAACCTCTTGCGAAGCTCATTAACCTGGGCTCTCTGGAATGGCATGATTTGTACTGAGTAAATTTACTCAGTATTGTCTGAATTTGCCATTTGAAAGTCAAGAAAGGCAGTTTTTATTCAAAAATCACCTGTAATTGCTACGAAAATAATAGCTAATTACGCAGTATTTATAAGGGCCAAGGCCTGATTTGACTCATCAACCCATGAAACTCCTGGCTTTTGACACCAGCACCGACAGCATGTCGCTCGCCCTTACCGACGGCCAACGCACCTGGCAGCACACCGGCCCCGGCGGTGCGCAGGCGTCCAGCACGCTGATTC
>CAZCXZ010000162.1:0-5837 GCA_964502705.1 Uncultured Candidatus Berkiella sp.
AGGTCACCAGCCGGGACATCACGGGGCACACCGACGACACCACACGGGTGCAGCGACGCCACTACATTACTGAGCCTGAGCCCCTCAAGCTAAAGGATGCGGAGTTGAGAAAACTGGTATTGCCCCTGAAGATTCCCAAGCGAATGAGGTGAAGGCGGCGGCTGAGGTAGTTGCTAGGCTTCAGCGGACAGTGACATTGATCGGTCCTTTCGCCATGCCTGATTCATCCTGTTCCACGTCATCGATATTTATGAAGGCCACTTTGATGTGTGGATTTTTCTTTCTAAATTCTGGTGGCATGTCTGCCTGGGGTTCGTTGAACTCGATAAAAGCCTCGTTATCGCCCGACGCCTTAACGCGATAGAACCCCAGACCACCAGCAAACGACAGTTTGTCGTCATCAGAATAGGCTTGAAGATGACGGCGTAGATCGCCCACAGTAAAGTCCTCACTCATGGTGTCCCCTTTGGTTTTGAGACCACGCTGAACAACGGGCTCGCTGATCGCGGGTAGAGCCCAAGGATACCCCTTACAGATGCTGGCAGGCAGAGGGCCAACTGAGAGAACGAGAGGAGGATGACCACGGAAAAATTCCTCCATGATCGCCCCTTACTCTGGGAACTTGTGGCCCCTGGGAAGACATCGTTGGGCGTGAGAGAGACTGGTCTTTTCTCTCCTTCCCTCTCAAGCCCAGCGAGTGACTCGAATTGGAGCCCCCTTATATAGGGGAGATTAATTCGAGGTCATCGTATTGCGTCCGTTCTGCCTTCAAGTTCGCGGCTTGGGCCTCCCACTCTGGAAATTGGTCAAGGAGCCGGGCGATTGCCTTTGATGCCACCCGTGTAGAAGCCGTATAGCGGGCGGCGGCAGCCTTGCTGTAGTCCCTGCCCAGAGCCGCAGCCACGCTTTCTGTGCTGACCAAGGCGCATCTTTGGAGGGCACGGAACACCATGCGTTTAGACAGTGGGCGAGTCGAGGCTTGCCCCTCCGTTTGGAGATACGTGATGCCGGTGAGGGTGTCATCCACCCCCGGCATCGCCTCAGCCAGAGCGTGGGGGGAGTGGAAGTTACAAACGAACGCTTGTACCCTGGTGTTGTCATGCGTGATCGTTGGGCGACCTCTACGCACCGGCTCAGCCCCTGCAGCGGCCATTAAGTGGCCCTTCGCAGTTCTGGAAGGCCAGTCTCAATCAGCCATTCATAGAGGGCAACTGCTCTCTCATCGCTCACGCTGAGCATGTGGTGGAGACCAGTTTCGTTGGTGGCCTGGATCAGGGCTCCACCGCCGCCCGCAGGATTCGCCGCATTGGGGACCCAAGCGAGCACCTGCATGATGTCCTTCGGGTCCTTGATGCGCTTCCGCAGGGGCCACGCCTTCCGTTTCTCCAGCGCCCGGAAAATATCCACAAGGACAACCCAGGGGGTGCCATCCGGGGCGAGGTGGACGCGGATTTCACATCCCTCGTAGCGCAGGCTCTTAGAAGCCCTTGGGTGAGCAGCATAACGCTCACGCCACCCCTGCCTTGGCTCTGTTGTGCCGGGTCTGTGGTGATTGTGAGGAATGCGGTTGGGGGCTTCGCTGGTGGTGACGGTCCGGGCGTGGTTAAGTTGACTCATAGTCTCGGTTGGTTGAAGTTGGTGATGACTGGCGGCTGTGGGTGCTGCCAGGAGATGGCCGTTTGATGGCCGTGGGGGTCTGGTTGGTGTGACCCCTGCGACGCTTGGAGGGCTGATTGGGGGGCTTTTGGAGAGGCTCTCCTAATGCCGGACTTTTATTAGAGGCTTCAGGACGAGGCGGCGCTCCAGGGGGTCTTCCCTAATGTGTGCCTTTTATCTGCCGCTTGCTGGATGCTCTCTTAATGTGGGCCTTAAATCCACACCGCAGGTACATACCTAATGTGCAGGTTTAACCTGGCCCCCATAGAAGGACGGTGGGGCTGTCCTAATGTGGGGGTTAAATGCCAAGGGGATACGCAAACCCTGTCCGAAAACGGCCCACTCCGTCCCTCTGACCCAATGTCGGCATCGTCAAAACGAGTCGGGTCTTGTCTTAAAGGGACCCAGTTTTCACATACGATGCAGCACAACGAAGGAGAGCAAAGTGACTGATCCCACCACTGAAGGTGCAAAGGCTTTGCAAGAGGTGGCCAAAGCGACGGGAAAAGGAATTGACGCGGCACGGGAAGCGGGTGGATTCATCGCCAAGTACGTCCATGGGCCGCTGGAGCAAGCGATGGGAATATGGACGGACAAGCTCAAGTACATCCGGTGGGAGCGTCAAGTCACGCTCATGCAGCTAGCACGCGTCAAGTTGTCCGAACTGGGACTTGCTGAGCCGACCCATGCGCTCCCCTTGAAGATTGCCATTCCGATTCTTCAAGAGGGTTCTATGGAGGAGGATGATTACTTGCAAGACAGGTGGGCAAACCTGCTGGTCAACGCAAGTAGTGGACTTGAGGTTCGCGCTACCTACATCAGCATGCTCCGAGACATGACCAGCCTGGACGTTCAGATTCTGGCCCTCATATACGCACATCCTGAAGTCGAAGGTCGAAATCTAGTCGTTTTAGTTGACGATTTGCCAGCAAATGCAAGGCTCTTGGAACCCGGCGAAGAAGTGGAACACGGTTATCCCACCTTGCCTCAAGAAGTAAAGCTGTCTGTCGAAAACCTTGTCCGCTTGGGTTGTATTGAAGCGGTACGAGGATTCGCCGGGTCGATTCACTATCGTTACATGACATCCACAGTATTGGGCCGAGGGTTCGTAAATGCTTGTACGTTGAAGCAAACCTAAGGCGGTTCGATTTGGGCACGCCCTACAGGCGCATGCTATTTTTGGTTCGATATAAGCGAGTTGACAATCCAAAACGAACCGTTATTATCGAACCATCCATAATGAACCAAAGGCTTTTATGTTCCTTCGCGCATACCTTCGTGCCTCAACCGAGGAACAAGATGCCCAGCGTGCCCGCGACGACCTTGATCGTTTCGCCACAGATCGCGGCCTCGTAATATCTACTTACTATGCTGAGAATGAGTCGGGAGCCACACTCAAACGTCCGGAGTTGTTTCGTCTTCTCAGCGACAGTAAACCGGGGGATGTCCTCCTGGTGGAACAGGTGGACCGCTTGAGCCGCCTCACCGGGCCGGACTGGGACAGCCTGAAGGCGAAGATTCAGGAGAAGCGTGTGCGTGTGGTGGCCCTTGACCTTCCAACATCACACCAACTCGCGAAGCCGTCCGGTGATGACTTCACGGAGCGTATGTTGGAGTCCCTGAATGGGCTGATGCTCGACATGCTTGCCGCGATAGCCCGCAAGGACTATGAGGACCGCCGCCGCCGCACCGCACAGGGAATTGCTAAGGCGAAGACGGTTGAAGGTAAGTACAAGGGCCGTCCTGAGGACGTGGCCCGCAATACGAACATCCTTACTCTATTGAATGGGGGCGCATCGTGGTCCTCAGTCTGCAAAGCAACGGGTGCATCACGCTCTACGCTAAGCCGGTTGGTCAAGCAACAATCTGCCGCCAAAGGTATTTAAACTCCCTGCAAATCGCTAGGGGAGAACCAAATGAACGAGTTGGTGTTGGTTTGGGGCGGATTGCTGTTGTTAGCCATTGGGTGCGTTGTTCTTTATGTATGGACGCTTGTGAACGCAGCCAGGAACAGTCAGTGGGTGTGGTTTGTCCTCATACTTTTAATTTGGCCCTTCTGTCTCGCGTATCTGCTTTTCGCGAAAAAGCGCCCCTCTGGTGGCCGGACGCCTATCCCTAGCCGTGTGGAGCCGTATTGACCATCGCCGCCGCGATGGCACTGGACAGGCGGCGTCCCTCATAGGCAAGCAGGAGGGCCTTGTGCGGCCATTGATGCCGAAGCCGACCGCCACCAACCCCACTCCGTTGAGTCCTTCCCGTACCCGTACCCGCACCCGCAAGGGCATGAGCGTGGCGCGTAGCCGATTTAAGACTTGTTGCTGGGTCAAAGGCAAGTCGCGTAAGCTGAAGGCTTCCTATGTTCAAAGAATCATTCAACCTTGGAGACCCCCTGAAGGTCGTCAAGTGCCCGCGTTGCTACGCCGCAGGGCTTGAGGGTATTGACTACGACACCTTCGTGGCCACGCCTGCTATCAACAGGCATCAAGCAACCTGCTCGATTGATCCAAGCCAGCCCGTGCGATGCCTCGCTTGTGGACTTGTGATGGAGTGGCCCGGATGTATTTAGTAGTGGACCTAGAGTTTCCCTAAGGGGACCGCGTGGGGGCCTAGGGGGGATTCTCCGGCCCATCCGGATCGAGGGACCTCTCAAAGATTTTTATCGGACTATTTCGGCATGGTCAGGCGAGGTCAGACAACTCCCAAGGCGGGAGTTCACCAGCCGGACTTTGGGGTTGCGCTGCATGCCGGATCGGGTAAGTAGTTGACGAACGTGACTCCATTGGGAGCGCAGCCCTAACTGCCTTTATGCGCTCTTTGAGGTGTCCCGCTGGCGTACTGTGAAATCTACCCAATTGACCGACACGCTGTGCAGCCTTGTTTGCAAGTTCACGGACAGTTTCATGGTCAGCACCTGCGGATTGCGTCATCTCGACTTGCCTTACCTGAGCGCGAATCTGTGAACGCTTTTTCGAGCTGAGGGAGGGCTTTCGGTTGACGATGAGCTTCGTCGCAATCATGGGCTCGGTCGCGGAGAAAATCTCATGCTTTCCACGGCCTGCCTTCAATCCAACCTTACGCAACATGCCATAGACCTGAGCAATCACCCACCTCTGAGTTTCCTTCGTCAGGTGCGTCTCCGAGGACATTGCCATGTCGTCAACATATCGGGAGTAAGTGATGCCGCGCTCGGCCAACTTCGCGTGAAGCAGAGGCTCATGACGCCACAGTACAAGATTCGCGAGATAGGAACTTGGGATTGCACCTTGTGGCAACACGCCGTCCTTTGTTGTCAGCTTAGTCAGCAGTTGAGCAACGTCAGGGGCGAATCCAAAGAAGCCGCACCATACGTCCTCAACCCGGTCGGCGGTCACAGATGGGAAAAACTTTTTAACGTCCTCGCAGATCAGAATCTGCTTGTTGGTGTGCAGTGAGGCGTTGGTAACGTAGTCGCAGCCCTTGAGGCTACCGTGCAGGTAATCCGGAAAAATGATCTTTGCAAAGAAGACCTGTTTGATTCGACGGTGAATGTTTTTGAGTTGACCCAATGCGTCGAAGGTCTGTCGAGTTGAGCCTGGCGGCGGTGCTACTACTCGGTAGTTCTTGTTGGCGCTGTCCGCCGCTGAAGTCAAGGCTGCTACGTCAAGCCGGAGGGCTTTAGCAAGCGCAGGGATGCTCCTGATTGGCTTAAAGGGATAGCTGGGCTTGCTCAGGTACAGGTCCATTTAAAAGCTCCAGTGCGGTAATCGCAAGTTGCCCGGCAAGCTCCCGGTTCAAGTGCCCGAGTTCGCCGTCTTCAGCGCCAAGGAAGAACAGGATTTCCAACGGCATAACCAGCGCCGACGCGACTTGCTTCAACGTGGACAGCGGAGGGTCGCGACGACCACGTTCCAGCATAGAGAGGTATGACACCGAGATACCCGCCCGCTTTGCAAGCATCGCTTGTGTCATCTGACGCTTCGATCTCGCGAGTTGGATGGCCTGACCAATGTTCATGACAATGTCCGAATAGAAAACAAAGAATGGGCTTGGGGTGCCCATGACGGCCTCACAGCCAGTCGCGAAAGTTCGTCGTAATACTCACGACGGCCGCGATAGCCTGGAGGACACGAAGAGAAAGCGCTTCCGCCTCTGCCGTGCTCTTTGGGTGGACGCGAAGCTCTTCAAGCAACGCGATTGCACCG